>JAFQEK010000044.1 GCA_017399025.1 Clostridia bacterium | reverse complement strand
CTGACAACATCTACACAGGAATCAACGGGAGGCATTGCCTTTACCCAACGTGCAACACCGCTGTGCGTACCTTCATAATGCACAAGGCGTTCGGTATCGCGCGTTTTGATATAAGCGGACATGGCTCTGTGATTGTCGCCGAAATAACTTTCGTTACCGAGCGACCAGAAAATGACGGAAACGCTGTTTTTATCGCGTTCCAACGTACGAACCATACGATCAATATAAACTTTCCTCCATTCGGGATCGTCGGAAAACAGGAAAGACGGATTCATATTGCGTACCATCAGCTCAACACCGTGTGTTTCGAGATCGCATTCATCAATGACGTAAAAGCCGAATTTGTCGCAAAGCTCATAGAAAACAGGATCGTTCGGATAATGGGATGTACGGATGCAATTGATGTTATTCTTTTTCATCAGGGTAAGATCAGCCATCATATCTTCGAGGGATACGGTGTAACCCTTGGTAGGATGGGTATCGTGGCGGTTTACACCCTTGAGCTTGACGGAGGTCCCGTTGATCAGAAGCTCACCCTTTCCGCTGACGGCAATGCTTCGGAAACCGATTTCTTTTTTGATATATTCTCCGTTTGCTTCAATGACCAAGGTATAGAGATTGGGGGTTTCCGCAGTCCAAAGACGTGGATTTTCCACACTGAGTGTGGAAAAAGCAGTTTCTCCGTCATACAGTGTGGCTTTGACTTCAACAGGTTCCCCAACGAACGTGCAGGAGACGGAAACCTTGCCCCTGATATCGGTTCGGATATCCAGATCGTGAATATGGTTCTGAGGGCGGGAGATCAGATAAACGGAACGGAAAATACCGTTATAACGCAGGCAGTCCTGATCTTCCATATAAGTAGCATCGCTGTAAGTGAATACAACGACGGTAATTTCATTGTTTCCCTGTCTGACAAATTCCGTCAGGTCAAATTCCGCCGCAAGACGAGAGCCTTTGGACATACCCACATAGCTGCCGTTGACGTAAACGAGAAACATGGAACAAACGCCGTCAAACATAATATAGGTACGGTTTTCGGTATTCTCTACGGTAAAGTTTCTGTGATAGATGCCGACGGGGGTATCCATGGGAACGTGGGGCGGCATAAAGGGAATGGGATAAGCGTAATTTGTATATTGAATCTGTCCGTAACCGTAGCATTGCCAACAAGCGGGAACGGGAATGGTATCCTCAAAGGAAACGGATGTGATATCCTCCGGAATTTCCGGAATGGTTTCATAATAATGGAAATCCCAGATGCCGTCCAGAGAACGGATGCTTACGGAAGTTTCAGAAAAATCTGCGCTTGCATACGGAATATAATGCGCACGCGCAGGCATACGGTTTTCACCCGGCAAAGCGGGTGTCATCCATTTTTTTGCATTCATAATAAAGTTCCTTTCTCCGCGTTCAGCGGACTTGGGTGGGTCTTGGTTAGTTCCATTATAAAACTTTTGAAAAGAGGTGTCAACATTTTTTCAGATTTTACGGCAATTATGGAAAATGATTTTTAACAAAAAACCGTCCCGCTGCGAACACGGGACGGAATCGGGGTTTTCCTTATAAAACCCCACTAATATTTATTATAACATAAAAAACGGTATTTGTAAATATAATTTTGTGAATTGTTTCAAAGTTCTCTGTATTTTACAAAAAATATTTGTTAAGTTTTTACAAAATGTCAATTGAAAAAAGGAAAAATATATGCTATAATAAAATCACAAAGGAGGTACAGTCCAATGAGAAGTTAAAAATTCAGTTTTTCATCTTTTGATCAATGGTGGTAGCATTAAAGGAAGAAAAACAAAACAGCAAAATTCAGAAAGAGTAGAAAAGCAAGAATCTTCAACCATGAAATTCTCCTGACAAAAAATCCTTTTTGATGAAATAAAAAAGAAAGAGAGGAATAAAAATGATGTTAGATATCAAGAGCGAACAGAAATGATCCTTGATTGTGAGGGAAGCGCAGTCAAGGATCATTTCATTTTTTATAGAGTGTGTTGCGGCAAAGGGAATGCCGCTTATTTTTTGCTCAAAAACATACATGTTCGGAACGATTTTTTGATCTTCGGGTATCGGCTCAAAGCCACTTTTTACGAAGCCTTGCCCGATGCCACATTATCATAAAAATATATATTCCGCAAAACGAAATCAGGCAAATGAGATATTCTATCCCCCAAAACATTTTTATAAAAGACGATGGCGCTATGGGCAAAGTGTATGCAAGCGTAAAAATGGTTACGAGCAAACTGTTTGCTTTGTGAGTCAGCTCTTTCAGAACAAAGCAAGGGATTGCATATAGTGTGTACGCGCACATCACAGCAATTCCCTCTTGCGAAAGAAAGAGCAGGAAATCCTCTTTCAGCGTATACCGTTTTCCCTGTTCCAGAGAAAACAAATAGCGGTTCTGATTTTTGCTGCTACCGTAAAAAATCATATCCATAAACCAAAAATAAAGCAGATAGATGGCAATTTGCGTGCCGTATTTGCTTCCCAAAAGACCCGTTACGGAAGAAAACATGATCAAAGGTATACTGATCGCGCCGTAAAACAAAGGAAAGAGAAAGCACGTACGAAAAAACAGTAAAATCGGTCTTGTGATATTCTGCAGCTTCATGGCACACCTCAAATTTTTACATATGCTCCGACCGATGGCGGAATATTTTCATCGTATCGGAGCCAACCGTCCGCAAGCGCGGTTTCCAAAATATAGCCGAGTGTAAAGGATCCTCCCTGATTACAATAACTGTAGAGCAATGCCTGTATAAATTTTTCATTATTACGGATGTTTTTCGGTAAATCACGGTATAAAATATCGTAAACACATTGATTCATCTCCGAAAGCAACGTAAGAATATTTTCATGCAAGATTTTTCTCCGACGGGCATGTTCACGAAATGTCTTACTGAAAATTCCTTTCTTACAAAAAGCCAGGAAGTTTTCATTGCTGTTCTTTCGGAAAACAGCAACCGCCGGAATATCTGCATGTCCAATCCTCTTTACATACCCGTATGATATAAGTTTTTTTGCAAGTTTTTTGTCGTACGCTTCACCTCTTACAAGATTGCACAATGCGATGGCTTCCTCAGCCGTTGGAAGCAGTGTTTTTCGCATAAGATTTCCATAGCCGATCAAATATTGGTACAAGCTGTCTGCCATATGGGTAAAGCCTACCTGACAAGGTAAAAAATCTGCCTGTTCCGTGGCGTAAACGTCCCATATTCCGTGTGCGGGTCTTGGGGTATTCCCGAGAGGCGTTTTGGGAGAATTCCCGCATAAGGTGTATAAATCGGTATATGTCATCAAAAGAAGTGTCCATTTCGCTTGCTCGTACGATTGATATTCTCCGTAATAGGAATCCCCGGATTCTCTGTATTGATCGGTAAAGCGGTCAATATTTTCTTCCAGAAGCGGTACCAGCTTCGGCATTAAAACACCGTAATATGAATGTATTTGCGCAAGAGCATCTTTGCTGATGATAGGGAAAGCCGTTTCGTACCGATTGTCTTTCTTTGTCAGAAGACTTGCTCTCGTCAAGCGTTCCAATTCATCCTCCATATATGGAAGTGCCACGCCCAGCTCAAGCGCAAATGTTTCCGCTGTTTTAGGATCATCATATCCCTCAAGGTAGATATTCTGATGCAGCTTTGAATTCATATAACACCAAGGTTCCCCCGCATTCCCTTTTCTGTTGCAAATAACGGAAAAACGAAATTTTTCGGGATCATAGCTTCTTTTTCCGAACTTTCGTGTCATTCTCATACCCTCCCTTAAAATATTTCTTGCGCGGTGAAGCTTGGAAACGACTGTTCCTCCCGGCAATTGTAACCGCTCGGCAATATCAGATACTTTTCGGTTTTCCAGATAATACATTGCCACAATATTCCGATAATCCGATGAAACAAAAGCAAGTTCTCTTCGTAAAAGCGCAAGCTCCTCTTCGTGTACCAATATGTCCGCAATATCTTTGTCATCATTGGAAATATTCTCCATCAAAGCTTCGGACGATGCTTGATTTTCTGAGTGTCTGTGCTTTTGTTGCGCCCAAAAACAGTAGCGGTTTCTTGCGATCTGCCAAATCCATGCCGAAAAATTACGCGGAATGGTTCCGCTATGCAAAGCTGAAAGAATATTCATGGAAATATCCGAGGTCAGTTCCTCCGCCTCGTGATAATTTCCTGTCTTTTTCAATGCAAAATAAAAAATTTGTTCCATATAATTTTCTGCGTATTCGCGCATTCGGTCATGCGTTGTTTTGTCATTGTTCATTCTGTCACCACCTTTCAATGATATAGTGTCGGAAACATAAATTTCATTGCAAAAAAATCAAAAATTTTCTGAATATATAAAATCGAGCATATCCGAAAAGGCTGAGCGTTTTTTGTCTCAGTTTTTTCGGATATGCTCATTTTCATTATTGATACAATCAAATGATGAAAATTGCGGGCAATCCCGAAAGGAATACCCACAAGCCCCAACATTTTTATTATATCATAAAACATCCCTTTTTGTAAAGATATTTTTGTGAGATTTTTCAAACTTCTCCGTGTTATACAAAAAATATTTGTGAACTTTTGATAAAATGTCAATTGAAAAAACGAAAAATATATGCTATAATAGAATCACAAAGCAAGGAGGTACAGTCCAATGAAACTTTAAGGCTTTGAACTTTTCAAAAAAGATTTCTCTGATATTCGTATTGATTTCAATTGAAAATCCGAAACAAAAATGAAGTCCACGGCGGTGTAACGCTTTATATAGATTTTTAGATTGATTCAATGAATAAAACCTTACATGAATCAATACGGATCCGAATAAAACGAGAAAGAAAAATCTTTTAAGAAAAGAAAAACAATTTCACCTTTTGTACCGGAATTTTCACAGGACAGCAAGTGGTATTCTCACATAGAGAAATGAAAAAAGAAAAAGATGTGTTTGATCCGTTGAGAAAAAGAAGAAGCAAAAGGCAGACTACAGAAAGAGAGGAATACGAAATTGATGTTAGATATCAAAATCGAACAGAAATAACCCTTGGTTGTGAAGAAAAAAACACAGTCAAGGGTTAT
>JAFQEK010000043.1 GCA_017399025.1 Clostridia bacterium | reverse complement strand
TTCAAACTTTTTGATCCTTCGGGAAAAGATGTAACTTCGGAATATGATATCCGATACATCCCCGGTATTCTGGAGGTTTTCCCTGCCGATCAGGAAATTATTCCCGTTTATCTCTATCAGTTGCAGCAGTTTTACAATGGTAAACCGCTTGCTTTTGAAGAGGGGGATTATGAGATAGAAATGCCGGATGGATACAGAGTAAATCTTAAACTGAATATCAGTCTGACAGAGGTCGGAGAACTGACACTTTCAACTCTGAATGCGAACATCTCGAAATATGTATCGACATTCAATGTTTATGAAAGCGATACCATGGAAGAAGTTACATCGGATTATCGTATTGTTTTCGAGGCAGACAGCGCTGTGCCGATCAAGGTTGACCCGAGAGGTATTACTTTGATATCGGAAAGCGAAACCAAAGTGTATGACGGTACTCCTCTTTCCAATGGAAATGTGTTTATTTCTATCGGTTCTTTGGCAAACGGACACCGTCTGGAATATCAGACATCGGGTTCCATTACTGCCCCCGGAAGAAGCCCCAACATAATTTCCAGTGTCGTCATTTTTGACGCTGCCGGTAATGATGTAACCAAAAATTATGATATTACGCAAAAGTACGGCATTCTGGAAATCATTCCGGTACAGTGAGATTGTTCTCCGATCGTAAAATTCTATTTTTGCTCATCACACAAACAAAACAGGCAATGCGGAACATGTTCCGTATTGCCTGTTTTTATTAGCGTGAGTTCAATGAAGAATAGAGCAGTAAAGCACAATACTTCATCCTTCTTGCCTTCCTCCGTGCTTTTATAGAAAATCCTTAATTACATTGTTTTTAGTTTATTCAGAATTTGATGCGCGGCTTGTTCTTTGGTCATCAAAGCGAGTTCTTCGGCGCCGTTTTCGGTAATCATGGTGATGATATTGGTGTCCACACCGAAGCCTGCGCCGGCAGTTTTCAGGGAGTTTGCGCAGATCATATCGCAATGCTTGGAGATCAGCTTCTTTTTCGAATTTTCCAGCATGTTTTCGGTTTCCATGGAAAATCCGCAGAGAATCTGACCTTCTTTTTTATGTTCGCCGAGATATTTCAGAATGTCTTTCGTGCGTTTCAGAGGAATGGACATGTTGCCGTCCGCTTTTTTGATTTTGTTATCCGCAACGGTTTCGGGTGTATAATCCGCAACGGCGGCAGCCTTGATGATGATATCCATATCGGGTGCGCGTTCGGTTACGGCACGAAACATATCTTCCGCACTCGTTACTTCGACGGTATGGATAAACATGGGGACTTCGATTTCCGTATGCGCTTTTATGAGCGTAACCTGCGCACCTCGGAGCATAGCGGCTTTCGCAATCGCAATGCCCATTTTGCCGCTGGAATGGTTGGTGATGAAACGTACGGGATCAATGGCTTCTCTGGTAGCGCCTGCAGTTACGAGAATCTTTTTGCCGGCAAGGTCTTTTTCGTACGCAATTTCCCGAATGATGTGTTCCAGAAGCACATCTTCATCGGGCATTCTTCCGTCTCCGATGTCGCCGTTTGCCAGCATGCCTCTGTCGGGTGTGATAATTTCGTAACCGAAACGGCGTAACTTTTCAATATTATCCTGTACGATGGGGTTATGATACATATTGTGATTCATGGCGGGGGAGATCATTTTTTTGCAGGGACAAGCCATAACGGTTGTCGTCAGCATGTCATCGGCAATGCCGTTTGCAATTTTTCCGATGACGTTTGCCGAAGCGGGAGCCACGAGAACAAGGTCTGCTTGCTTTGCGATGGCAACGTGCTCTACACTATACTGGAAATTTCTGTCAAAGGTATCGATCAGACATTTGTTTCCGAGCAGACTTTCAAAGGTGATGGGATTGATGAAATTGGTTGCGTTTTCGGACATCAGCACGTGGACGTTGCAATGGAGTTTTTTGAGCATTCTTGCAAGCGTGGCAATTTTATACGCCGCAATGCTTCCCGTTACGCCGAGAACAACGGTTTTTCCTGATAACATAAAATTTGACCTTCTTTCCGTTTGTTTTTTGAATTACGGATATATTATACCATAAAAAAATTTAAAATTATATAGATTTTCGGAAAAAAAGATGCTATAATATAGAAAAAGGGGGCAAGCGGCAAGGTCCGCCTGAAAAACGGCGCGCACGCAGGAGAAATTTACGGGTATTCCTTTGGAAATCCGATGAATTCGGGTTGCTTTTTGCCGGCTCCCGAAAATTTTGTCAAAATGTATGATATCTCCGTACGGGAGAATGATAACAGGAGGGTTTGCATGATGAGATCAAGACAAAATTTACAAAAAACCAAAAATTTAGCCATTATGAGCCTGCTGACGGCTTTGCTGATCGTTCTTTCCGTAACACCGCTCGGATATCTGAACATCGGACCGCTTGCCATCACGCTCAACGTGATACCGGTTGCCATTGGAGGGATCGTTCTCGGTCCTGTGGGTGGCGCGATACTCGGCGCCGTGTTCGGCATGACCAGTTTTTTGCAGGCTATGGGGATCGGAGGCGCAAGCGCAATGGGTGTCATTTGCTTTGAGATCAGTCCGTTTCTGACGTTTATTCACCGTGTGCTTTCAAGAATCCTTGCAGGGTATCTTACCGGTTGGATTTTCCGTTTGACAAGCAAACGGTTACATATTTCCTTTTCATCCGCCATCACGGGATTTGCCGCTGCTTTTTTGAATACGCTCTTTTTTATGGCAACGCTTCTGCTTTGCTTCGGCAATACGGAATATATCCGCGGTTTGATCGGCGGACAAAATATCTTGCTTTTCGTTTGCACATTCGTTGGTATCAACGCTGTTTTTGAGATGATTGCAGGCGCTGTGGCTTCCTGCGCGCTCGGAAGCGCCTTGTACCGCGCGAAAATGATACATATCAAAGATTCTGATCGGAAAGGATAAAACATATGGTACTTGCTATTGATATCGGTAACACAAACATTGTCGTCGGTTGCTTTGACGAAGAAAAAATTCTTTTTGTGGAACGTGTTTCCACCAATCACACCGCAACGGATCTGGAATATGCTTCCATATTCCGTATGGCGCTCCATATTCACGGCTACGAATCCGCCATGCTGACGGGCGCGATCATTTCTTCCGTTGTACCCGGCGTAACGGGAACCGTAAAAAGAGCCATTGAAAAATATGCGGGTGTGAAGGTGATGGTCGTTTCTCCCGGTATCAAAACGGGAATCAAGCTTTTGGTGGATAATCCGGCGCAGCTCGGCAGCGACCTTGTTGTGGATGCGGTTGCGGGTATTCACCATTATCCCGTTCCGCTGATTATCATTGATATGGGAACGGCAACTACGCTTTCCGTCATTGATAAAAACAAAAATTATCTCGGCGGTATGATTATGACAGGCGTTGCCATTTCTGCGGATGCTCTGACCAGCAGAACCGCACAGCTTCCTAAAATTGCTTTTGACGTTCCTCAGAAAATCATCGGTAAAAATACGGTTGATTGCATGAAAAACGGAATTATGTATTCCAATGCCTGCGCTTTGGACGGCTTGATCGAACGTGTGGAAGAAGAACTCGGCGAGCGTTGCACCGTCGTTGCCACGGGCGGTATTGCAAACGTAATCACCCCTCTTTGCAGAAGAAAGATCATTCTGGACGATGAGCTTCTGCTCAAAGGTCTGATGATCATTTACCACAAAAATCTTTGAAAAATAAATTTGAACCGCTTGCCGGGATCGGCAGGCGGTTTTGTTTCCGGTCGAAGAGATCAATTTGATTTTATACTTTTCATAAAAATATATGCCGTTGTCCTGAAAAATTTATGAATTTTGCTTGACAAGCTTTTGAAAATCAGCTATACTGTGCGTGTGATAGATACTATCACGAATACATGGAATGAATAGGAGATTTTCTTATGATTCAGCATGACTATACCTTTGCACCGCCTCACAGAATCACGCTTTCCCGTCCTTCGGCAAGCGAAAAGTTACTTGCGGACATCAATGTACAGGGCATTTCCATTGCGTGGTCGTTTCAATCTCTGGTCAATGATTTCCCCTTGTCATGGACGAACCATCCCAAAGACGTAACGTTTTATTACAGTGCATATCTGGATGGGGAAGAGCTGACGTTTACAAAATGGTACCGCCATGAAAGCGGTGCGCCGTATTTGTTTGCAAAGACAGAAAAAGACGGTTTTCAAATGACAGTTTCCGCCATTGCGTGCAAAACGGGTGTCATCATCCGAACGGAAAGCGAAGCTTCGGGAGATCGCACCAAAAAGCTTCACGTTCAGTTTTCCCATACAAACGGCTGGGTTATCAGCAATCAGGGCTGGATTGACGGAACAAACAATCACGTTTTGCTGAAAATGAACGGAGGCAGAGCAGACAGGATTCTTGCTTTCGGAAAAGGCGCGGACGATTACGTGATGTACGGTTTATCGGGCGGTACGGGAGAAGTGCCGATGGCAAACGTAAAATACGGTGTGAAACCGCATTCCATGAAAAAAATCACTTCTTTGTTTACGTTGGAGCCCAATCGGAAAAAGATTGGTTATTATATCATTCCTTATGAAAATTATTTTGCCGAGCTTTCTTCCCTGGAACAGATGGACTGTGAGAAGGAAATGGCGGAAGCGCTTGCTGAGTGGACGGCGCTTCTGGATCGCAGTGCAAAATTTATACTCGGCGACAGTGATGTTTTACACAGCTATCGCGCGTGCCTTGCCGACCTTTTCGTTATGCGTGAGACGATCGGGGATTATACGGGTATTTGCTGCGGAACCGATTTTTACCGTTCCGCCAACAGCGGCGAGCCCTTGGAAACGGAAATCCTTCTGGATACCCTCGGTTACACGGAAGAAGCGCTTGCCGATTATCCCATGTATCTGGACGTAGAGGAAGAAAACGGCTCGTGGATCTGCTCCAAAGGCTGGGAGCATGAGATCTGGGGTGTTGTTTATAACAAAGCAAATGCCGTTATGACACATTATCTTCTGACGGGAGACCGCGCGTTTTTAGAATCGTATTACCAAAAGATGTACCGTTCCACGCTGTTTCACGACCGCGCCCGTCAGTCCACAAAGCAAAGTCCCGTCAAGGGTGAAAGGGGACTTTTGCCCCGCGGTATGGGTGATTGCGGTATGATGAACGGCGCTGATTATTACGGCGTATTCTATTCTATCAACTGCCAGGCGCTTGCCGCAGACCGCTTGACGGTTGAAGCTGCGGAAATTCTCGGAAAAACAGAGGATGCCGCGGTTCTTCGTGAAATCTATGAAAGAGCAAAGAGCGATCTTTTGCTTTCCATTCGTGAAAATGCGGTTCAGGAAGATGGATATATCCGTATGCCGAGCGTGGTAACCGCGCCGCCGAGATGTCTGTACGGCAGCTTGTTCGGCTTTTGGCCTGCCGAAATTTTGGAAAAGGACGATCCCATTATTGAGGGTACATTGCGATATACAGAAAACTGTTCTATCAGCGAGGGCGGACTTCCGATGGGAACGGGTTGGATGAAAGACGGCCTTTGGGTGGCAATGGCGCTCGGCAGTCTTGCAAGAACGTATCTGCGCATGGGATTTTATGAAAAAGCGAGAGCGTATCTCTATCCCGCGTTGAATCACGCTTCTCCGCTCATTACCTATTGCGAGGAACGTGGATGGGAGAAAAATTCCGAAAGAATCAGTGGCGACAAACAGCACCTCTGGACACCTCTTTCCGTTTGTCAGTATATGGTGGACGCGGTGTATTTCTCTTTCAACGGGGAAACGCACTTGCTTGCGGGTATCTGTCCCGAATGGATTGAAAACGGCGCGCCTTTTGCTGTGGAAAACCTGAAAACACCGTTTGGCAATATGACGCTTTCCCTTCAGAAGCAAAAGGAGGCCTACTGCTTCTCTGTGGAAACGGAGCGTCCCATGACGGGAAAAACAGTTTTGCATATTCCTTGTTCTGAGGGCGATCAGGAACAGGTTCTTGACGTTGAAGGAAAAACGAATCTGACGGTTTATGTGCCGTTTTAACGTGATATAGGCATAAAAGGAAGGCAGAGCGTGGGCTCTGCCTTTATTTTAGAAATTTGTTCAAAAACAGCATGCCCAATATGGAGGCGAGATTATTTTGGACAGAAAGTGTGTCGGGATGTTCCTCGCCCAGAATTTTGCAGAAGAGCGCATAGACCTTTTCAAACATTTCCGCTGCTTTTTCCAGGTCGCCAAGTTGATAATAAGTGCAGGCAAGATTGTTCAGCGTATCGTGATGTTATTCGTCAAGAATTTTGTCGATGAGCGCATAGACCTTTTCAAACATTTCTACGGCTTTTTTGTGATTGCTAAGTTGATAATATGTAGAGGCAAGGTTATTCAGCGTTGTCAGCGTATCGGGATGTTCCTCTCCCAGGATTTTGCACTGGAGTGCATAGACCTTTTCCTCTAATTCTGCTTCTTTCCGACGGTCGCCGAGGTCGCCGTAAGTCAAGGCAAGATTATTCAGCGTGGTCAACGTAGAGGGATGTTCCTCACCAAGAATTTTGCACTGGATCGCATA
>JAFQEK010000042.1 GCA_017399025.1 Clostridia bacterium | reverse complement strand
TACCTTCCTTTCGATTACACGCGGCGACGCTTCGGAGGGCGGCAACCGTTGTGAGGAATCGGGGTGACATCTTTGATGAGGGTGATGTCGAGACCTGCGGTCTGAAGTGCGCGGATTGCGGATTCTCTGCCCTGACCGGGACCTTTTACGTAAACTTCAACGGTTTTCATACCGTTGTCAACAGCGATCTTTGCAGCTGTTTCAGCAGCCATCTGCGCTGCGAAAGCTGTAGATTTTCTGGAACCCTTGAAGCCGAGTTCGCCGGCAGAAGCCCAGGATACTGCGTTACCGTTTACATCAGTGATAGTCACGATCGTGTTATTGTAAGTCGCACGGATATGTGCTGCGCCTTTTTCGACGTTTTTACGTTCGCGGCGTTTTCTGACTACTTTTTTCGTTGTTGCCTTAGCCATGATTTGCTATCACTCCTTATTATTTCTTCTTATTTGCGATGGTCTTTGCAGGACCTTTTCTGGTTCTTGCATTGGTCTTTGTTCTCTGACCGCGAACAGGCAGACCTTTTCTGTGTCTGATACCGCGGTAGCAACCGATTTCAACCATTCTCTTGATGTCAATAGCGACATCACGGCGGAGGTCACCCTCTACCTTGTGGAAGTTTTCGATTTCGTCACGAAGTTTGGAAACGTCGTCTTCTGTGAGATCCTTGCAGCGAGTATCGGGATTGATACCAGTCTTTGCGAGGATTTTGTTAGAGGTTGTTCTGCCGATACCATAGATATAGGTAAGACCGATTTCAACTCTCTTCTGATTCGGAATTTCAACACCAGCTATACGTGCCATTCTGGAAATACACCTCCCTTTTCCTAATTACGCGTTAACCCTGTCTCTGTTTGTGTTTGGGGTTTTCGCAGATTACCATTACATGGCCTTTTCTTTTGATAATTTTGCATTTGTTGCAAATCTTTTTAACGGAAGGTTTAACTTTCATGTGTATTACACCGTTCCTTTCATTACATTGATTTTAGTATAATCCGTTGTGATCAGTTTTCGCGGAGTCTCCATGTAATACGGCCTTTGTTGAGGTCGTAGATGGAAACTTCAACGGTAACTTTGTCACCCGGAACAATCTGAATCGAATTCATACGAAGTTTGCCGGAAATTTGGGACAAAACAATGTGTCCGTTGGGCAACTTCACTTTGAAGGTAGCGCCGGGCATTGCCTCAACAACCGTACCTTCAAATTCCATAACATCGTCCTTTGGCATATGCCTCTCCTTAAATTTCGGAAAATTAAATTAGGTAAGCTTTTCGGACTTCGCTTTCGAAAGCACCTTGCGGAGAAAACTATCGTTGTAACTGCCGCTCCGTAAGACTTCCGTATCCGGTCCGGAAAGTTTCGTAATCATGTTCAAGTGCCGCATCTTCTTCTTTTTGGGCGATATCATTTTTCTCGCCTTTCCGTCGGCTACATAAACATGGTCGCGGTCGATTCCTGCAAGAATCACAAGAACATCACCTGTGTCATGTCCTGCTTCGGAAACGCAAACGCTTCCAACCCGTGTATCCGTTCGGTCAAAAACAGCAACCACAGTGTCTTTTTCGTTTTTATTCTGTCGTTTCTTTTTCATCGTTCAGCAGAATCACTCCACGTAAGTGAGAAGAATCGGTTCTCCGTCGGTGATGGCAACCGTATGCTCGTAATGCGCGGAAAGAGATCCGTCCGCCGTAATCACCGTCCAGCCGTCATCAAGAATCTTGACATCTCTGGTTCCGACGTTGATCATCGGTTCAATCGCAATGGTCATGCCCGGATAGAGCCTTGTACCTCTTCCCGCCGTTCCAAAGTTCGGAATTTCAGGATCTTCATGCAACTCATGTCCGATACCGTGACCGACAAACTTACGTACCACTCCGTAGCCGAGACCTTCCGCATATCCGCAGATTTCGGAACCGATATCCCCGACTCTCTTGCCTTTTGCAGCCATCTTTACACCGCGAAAGAAGCTTTCCCGTGTAACCGCAATCAGCTTTTCAGCTTCTTCACTGATTTTACCAACACCGAAAGTGTTTGCGCTGTCTCCGTGAAAACCGCCGATATAGGCACCGACATCGATTTTCACAATGTCGCCCTCTGTCAAAAATCGTTTCGCACTCGGAATGCCGTGTATCACTTCGTTATTGATACTGATGCAGGCACTGCCGGGAAAACCGCCATATCCGAGAAACGAAGGCTTTGCGCCGCATTTTTCTATATAATTTCGGATGACCGTATCCAATTGCTTGGTACTAACGCCTTCTTTTATATATTCACGCGCCGCAAGGATTGCCTCGCCGGTAATCCTTCCTGCTTTACGCATACAAGCCAATTGTTCGCTGTTTTTGATCTGAACCATATTAGCCTCTGATGCTTTCGATTGTCGCAATGGTAAGTGCTGTGGTGTCTTCGATCTCTTCCTGACCGATGACGGTTTTCAGAATACCTTTTGCAGCATAAAAATCTTTGAGGGGTTCTGTCTGTTCGTGATAAATATCCAAACGGCTCTTGATTACTTCGGGCTTATCGTCCGCACGGGTAATCAGCTCACCGTGGCATTTATCGCAAATACCCGCAACAGCAGTGGGTTTGTAATCAACATGATAAGAAGAACCGCATTTACCGCAAAGTCTGCGACCGCCGAGTCTGCGGATAATTGCTTCATCAGCAACTTCAATGCTGATAACGCCATCCATCGTGATTCCCATTTTGTCAAGTGCGATTGCCTGTGCAACCGTTCTCGGGAAACCATCAAGAATGAAACCTCCGCTACAATCGTCAGCAGCAAGTCTTTCCTTGATAATACCGATTACGACATCATCGGGAACGAGTGCGCCGCCTTCCATATAGCTTTTTGCTTTCTTGCCGAGTTCTGTGCCGTTCGCCATCGCTTCACGGAGAAGCGCGCCTGTGGAGATCGCAGGGATCTGATAGCGTTCGGAAACGACCTCTGCCTGTGTACCTTTTCCGGCGCCGGGAGCACCGAGAAACATAAGTTTCATATTACGGAATCTCCTTTCGTTATGATTCTTTCAAGCGTATATTTTTGAGAATCGCGTATCTGCCGAAGCGGCAGATACGCTATGTTTTTGTTTTTCTT
>JAFQEK010000041.1 GCA_017399025.1 Clostridia bacterium | reverse complement strand
TGGCTTTGAGAGCCCCCGGGGGTTTCCTGATTTTGAGAATTACCCGACGTTGTTTGGTTTGGCGTTGTCTGATGGCAAGCCGTCAAAAACAAAAGTGAACATGCAAGCAAAAAAGCAAAAAGTTTTTTCATAGGCATTTTTCCTTTCTCTGATAAAAGTCTTTTCGGAGAAATTCCCCTTTATTTATATAATACAAAAATTCAAAAAAAGTTACAGCTATTTTAAAAATTTTTTTGAATTTTTTCAAAAATATATGAAAAATTTTCAAAAATGGTTTTTTACAGGTAATTTTTAAGATAACGTGAGTTCGATGGAAAGATCAAGGATTGTTTACGGTGCTTGCCTCTTCCGTCAACCTATCGGTTGACACCGTCTACTGCGGTTCGGGCACGCTCAGGGAATACAAAGCCAATTCTTGGCTTTTTGCCATTTAGGCTTTTATTTAAGACCTTCGCGCCGCTTCGCTACCCGAAATTTGTTTAGGGGAAAATCCCCTTTTTATAATAAATCAAAAAATTTTTATTATTTTTTGATTATTACCGAATGTTTTCAAACCGTTTAACCATATGTTTTGGTGTCTTCAAAAGTCAAAACATCATCAGCGCCTCCTATACCGGAAATAGTATATTCTACCGTACATCTGTAAGTGCCTGTTTTTTCAAGTTGGTATGCATATGTATGTGAATAAGAATTGCCGCCGATATAATAGATTTCGTCCACAACATCCTTCCAAAAAATCAAAAGATTTCTTTTTTCAATTTTAATAGTAATTCTCGCATCTGTTGTAACATTTGGATATCCGTTATAGCGTACGCTGACAAACGCTTGACCATCTGATGAAATATCAAAATCAATATAAGCCTCAGAAACATTATTGTTCAAAAGAGAAACACCGTCAGCAAAAACTGCGGTTTGAAAAACGCATGCAAAAACCAAAATGAAAGATACTGCACATAATAGACTTTTCTTCATTGTTAATAACTCCTTGTTTTTTAATTTTTATATTCTTCAATCGAATTGATGATTTTCCAATGTTCTTCATCGGAAAAATGCTGTTGTATGATCAATGTAAACAAATATTCATCTGTATGCCACAAATATTCCACCATTCCATACTTTGTCCAATATAAGAATCGAGTATCGTTATGATAAAATTCAACATACGCTGTGTCTTCAATATCTATCAAATGTTTACCGGAAAATGTATATTGCGTGAAACAAATCTTATATCCCTCTGGTCCCAACCACTGGAATTCTGATATTTTGCCATTTATGTTCATCTCATAATAATCAAATTCATACCCCTCCGGAATATAAGTCGGTGCATATACCGTTTCAATTACCGCCGGGGCGTTTTGCACATCCTCCTCTTCAAAAAAGATTTCAATAAATGTTCCAAAAGTGTTGGAAACAAAGGTAAGAAGCTGATCTCCTTTTACAAACACCGTCATCGTGCTCAAAAGAATCAGAACCGCTGCCGCCACACCGATCACCCGCTTGGGAATCCGCTCAAAAAATTTCTGCCCTTCTCCTTTCTTTAACATTTTTAGTTTCTTCAATTGTTTTTCCAAAGCTTCGTCGGTCTGAACTTCCGTTTCGCATGCAGAGAAAGATTCGCAGTATATACGGTCATACTCTTCAAACGCTTTTTCCAAAATTTCACGGCCATTTTGAAATTCGTCTTTCATTTAAAATCCCCTCTCTTTCAATAATTGAATTAACCGCTCTCTGCCGCGATACAGCCTGGAACTTACAGCCTTTTCGGAAAGATTCAAAACATTCGCAATTTCTTTCAATGAAAGATGATGCAAATAGTATAAATTCAAAACATCCCGTTGCTCTTTGGTCAACATTTGAATACATTTTATAACTTCCTGCACACCCTGGGATTCACATTCCGCAAACAAATCCCTGTCATCCGCAAGTGTTTCCAATTCTTCCGGATCATCAAGAAGATACGCCCTGTCTTTTTGTTTTCTCGCTATCAATTTTTTCACACGGTAATCGGCAGTTCTCAAAATAAAGCTTTTGATTACGTATTCCTCTTTCCCTTCCAATTGGTCTATATAATCGATAACACAAAGCCAGGTTTCTTGCATCGCATCCTGTTGGATATCCGTATCATGGCAAAGTGAACGGACATATTTATAAACGTCAATGTAATATTTCCGATATACGGTTTCAAAATATTTCCACTGTTCCTTGTTTTGTTTGAAATTCGTTTCGGGTTCTTTGGTTTCATTCACCAAAAATAAATAAAAAGTCAACATATCGTCTTTCTCACTTTTCGTCTTTTTATATTCATACAACGCTGATTTCGGGCAAAAAGTCTTTTTGGATAAAATTCCCCTATTTATATATAGACATAACAATTTGTAATTTTCTTCGCTGTTTTTCCAAAATTCACAAAAAATTCACAATTTTAACGAATCATTTCATTTTTTGATTCTATATAACGCAAGTTCGATAAAAAGATCATCGATTTTCCATCGAACTCACGTTAATTTTAGCGTAAATTCTTAGGAAATAAAAAAAATCGCATCGGAAATTCCAATGCGATTTTTTTATTAAGATTTTAAGGAGAACGTTTTCGGATTAATACATACCGCCCATACCTGCGCCGCCTGCGGGAGCCGGAGGTTCGGGTTCTTTGATATCCACAACGAGTGCTTCTGTTGTGAGAACGGTTGCAGCAACGGAAGCTGCGTTCTGAAGCGCACATCTGGAAACCTTGGTCGGGTCGATGATGCCGACTTCAAACATATCAACGAATTTTTCGTTATAAGCATCAAAACCGTAGCCGAAGGTATTTGCGCTGACGATCTTATCGATTACAACCGCACCTTCGAAGCCTGCGTTTGCGGCAATCTGACGAACGGGCTCTTCCAATGCCTTGAGAACGATCTGAACACCTGTCTTTTCATCGCCTTCCACAGTGGAAAGAAGTTCTTTGACATCGTTGATTGTGCTGAGGAATGCCACACCGCCGCCGCAAACAATGCCTTCTTCAACAGCAGCCTTGGTAGCGTTAAGAGCATCTTCAATGCGGAGTTTCTTTTCTTTCATTTCGATTTCGGTAGCCGCACCGACTTTGATTACAGCAACACCGCCTGCAAGTTTTGCAAGTCTTTCCTGGAGTTTTTCCTTGTCAAATTCGGAAGTGGTGGTTTCGATTGCGGAACGGATCTGGGAAACACGGGAAGCGATTTCCATGGGATCGCCGGCACCGCCGACAATGATGGTGTTATCCTTTGTAACTTTAACCTGACGCGCACGGCCGAGTTCACCGAGAGTGGTTTCTTTGAGTTCGAGACCGAGCTCCTTGGTGATCACCTGACCGCCTGTAAGGATCGCGATATCGCGGAGCATTTCTTTACGTCTGTCACCGAAGCCGGGTGCTTTTACGGCAACGCAGTTAAATGTGCCGCGGAGTTTATTGAGAATCAGCGTTGTAAGTGCTTCGCCTTCGATATCTTCGGCAACGATCACAAGCTTCATACCGGTCTTGATGATCTGTTCGAGAAGAGGAAGGAGATCCTGAATATTGGAAATCTTTTCATCTGTGATCAGAACGAGCGCATCGTCGATCACAGCTTCCATCTTATCGGTATCGGTTACCATATAGGGAGAGAGATAACCGCGGTCAAACTGCATACCTTCCACAACTTCGCAATAGGTTTCTGCGGATTTGGATTCTTCTACGGTAATAACGCCGTCTGCGCTGACCTTTTCCATTGCGTCCGCAATGAACTTGCCGACTTCCTCATCACCTGCGGAAATAGCACCGACTCTTGCGATATCGATGGAGCCGTTGATCTTTTTGGAATTTTTCTTGAGGCTTTCAACTGCTTTGTCAACCGCTTTGGAAATACCTTTTCTGATAACCATGGGGTTTGCGCCTGCGGCAACGTTTTTCATACCTTCGCGGATCAAAGCCTGCGCAAGGAGTGTTGCCGTGGTTGTACCGTCGCCTGCTGCATCGTTGGTTTTCGTTGCAACTTCTTTGACGAGCTGAGCGCCCATGTTTTCAGCGCCGTCTTCCAATTCGATTTCCTTTGCGATGGTAACACCGTCGTTTGTGATCAGCGGAGCGCCGTATTTCTTATCGAGAACCACGTTTCTGCCCTTGGGGCCCATGGTGATCTTTACGGTATCCGCCAGTTTATCAATACCGTGCTGAAGCGCATTTCTTGCTTCAACGCCGTTCAGAATTGTTTTTGCCATGACTTTTTTCCTCCCAAATTACAATTATTCAACGATTGCGAGAATATCTTCTTCGGAAACAATGACGTATTCCACACCGTCAAGCTTGATTTCCGTTCCGGAATACTTGCTTGTGATAACCTTATCGCCAACCTTTACGGACATCGGAACAACAGCGCCGTCCTTCAATGCGCCGGGACCGACAGCGAGAACTTCTGCAATCTGCGGTTTTTCTTTTGCGGAAGCGGTCAGAATGATTCCGCTTTTTGTGGTTTCTTCCATTTCAACCATTTTGACGACAACGCGGTCTGCCAAAGGATTCAATTTCATGATGGGATTCCTCCGTTTGTATTTATTGAAATTATTTTTGTCTTTACTTTTGGCACTCTTAGGGTCCGAGTGCTAATTGCTACGCCTATTTTAATACGAAACCCGAAAAAAATCAAGCCTTTTTTGAAAATTTTTTCAGAATTAACATTAAATTCATAAATTTTTCATAATAGAGTGCTAATTTTTTGTAAATTTCTCCAAAAACGGGCAATCCCCCCTCCAAATCTATGAAAAAATGCTTTCATTACCGCATATATATAATTACATTTAAAAAGTAATGAAGGGATTTTTTTCTATGGAATGGATCAAACATCTTTCGGACATTGGAATCGGCATTGTTTTACCGCTTCTGATTATCGGCTCAGGTTTTTATTTCACAAAATTTTTGGGCGGATTTTATTTATTGCGCCCGGCAAGAACACTCCGGCTTGCGCTTTCAAAAGAGGGTACAAACGGCGTTTCTCCCTTGCGTGCGCTTTCTGTTTCTCTTGCGGGAACGCTCGGTGTCGGCAATATCACGGGGGTTGCAGTAGCAATCATGCTCGGCGGCGCAGGTTCTCTTTTCTGGATGTGGATTTCGGCTTTCTTTTCCATGATACTCAAATATGCGGAAATTGTGCTTGGCATGCGCTATCGAATTTATGAAAACGGGAAATTTCTCGGCGGGCCGATGTATTATATGGAAAAAGGAATCGGCGGTATACTCGGAAAAACACTGGCGTGTATTTTTGCGCTGTTCGGCGTAATTTCCGCGTTTTCTATGGGAAGTCCCGTACAAATGAAAGCCGCATCCGATGCCATTTACCAAACCTTTTCTTTTCCACCCTTGCTTTTCGGTTTTCTTTCGGCTGTTTTTTGCGCATTTCTGCTTTTCGGCGGATATGAAAAAATTTCAAGAGCAACCGCCATTCTGATTCCAATGCTCAGCGCTGTCTATCTGTTCATGGCAATACGCATAGTATGGTTGGAATCGGATCGTATTTATCCTCTTTGCAGAGAAATTTTCAAACAAGCATTTTCATTTTCTTCCGCTTCGGGCGGTATTTTTGGATTTTTCACTTGCCAAGCGCTCAGACATGGGATTGCCAAAGGTTCGTTTTCTCATGAGGCAGGCTGCGGAACTGCACCCCTCGCTCATACGGGCGCAGAAACGAAAATTCCTGCAAAACAAGGCATTCTCGGCATTTTTGAAGTCTTTTTTGATACCGTTGTTCTTTGTTCGCTGACTGGCTTTGTGATCTTACTGTCGGGAGAATCTCTTTCGGCGGAAAACGGCATGGCTCTCGTCATGCATGCTTTCGCCAAATATTACGGATCAGTCGCAAATTATCTGATTGCCGTATCCGTTATGCTTTTTGCGCTCGCCGCCGTCGTCTGTTGGGGATATTACGGAAAAGCCATGCTTTCTTATCTGACAAAATCCGAAACGGTTTCCGTCATCTATATCCTTTTATTCTGTATTGTATCGGCGTTCGGAACCGTCATGACGGAAGGAATGGCTTGGCAGCTTTCCGATCTTACGGTAGCTTTGATGACACTGATCAATCTTTTTGCTGTTTTCATTCTCCGCCGAGAGATTCGTGAAGAAACAGAAGCCGCAGGACTCTGTCCGCCGAAAAATAAACACAAATGGGATACATAACATTCATTTATGATTGACATAAAAACCATTTTTTGATATAATGAAAGAAAAAAGAAAGGAATCCCTCACATGAAATCCAAGGTTTATTTCACAAAAGATATCACACCCGAAGCGGTTCTCCGTCTTTACGAAGCATTGAATGTCAAGCTTCCGGGCAAGATTGCTGTCAAACTTCATTCAGGTGAAGTGGGCAATCAAAATTTTCTCCGCCCCGATTTTTTCATACCGATTATGGAAGCCGTCAAAGGCACCGTCACAGAATGTAATACCGCCTATGCAGGCAAACGCAATACCACGGAAAAACATCTGGAAACGCTCAAAGTGCATGGTTGGAGCGAATATTTCCCTGTTGATCTTCTGGATGCCCAAGGGGAAGATATCGTTCTCGATATTCCGAACGGCGCGGTGATTCAGAAAAATTACATCGGCAATCATGCGAACAGATATGACTCCATGCTCGTGCTTTCTCATTTCAAGGGACATCCGATGGGCGGTTACGGCGGCGCGCTGAAACAGCTTTCCATCGGTGTTGCTTCCTCTTTCGGCAAAGCTTATATCCACGGCGCGGGCGATCCGAAAAAAATCTGGACTGCCGACCACGATTCTTTCCTGCGCTCCATGGCAGATGCGGCAAAATCCGTCATTGATTTTTATAAAAACAATCTTGCTTATATCAATGTCATGAAAAATCTTTCCGTGGACTGCGACTGCTGTGCCGTTGCGGAAGATCCTTGCATGAAGGATATCGGTATTCTTGCTTCTCTTGACCCTGTCGCGCTTGATAAAGCATGTCTTGACCTTGTTTATGCTTCCGATGATCCCGGACGAGACCATCTGATCAAACGCATTGAATCCAGAAACGGTGCGCTGACCATCGATGCCGCCGAACAGCTCGGCTGCGGTTCCAAAGAATACGAACTGATTGAAATTAAATAAGCGGGTAATGCCCGTTATGATAGCGTAACGTAAAACGGCAGAACCCGATTTCAATGAATTCCCATCATCCGAAACAAACGGACGGAAAACATCCCTTGAGATGCAATCCGTCCGTATTTTTATGAAATTTTATAGGAAAAACGGTTAAGAATGAAGGAATTCTCCTTCGTGAGTTTCCTTATGATTATTATCTTTACCATTCATAATCGTCTTCAGAATAATAATCTTCTTCAGGATAATAATCTTCTTCAGGATAATAATAGTCTTCACTATAACTATCACCGCAATCAGAGCAGACATAAGTTATGGAATATCCGTCATCGTATGAGTAGTAGTTATGACCGTAACTGGAGATGCTTTCATCATAGCTATCACCGCATCCGGAACAAGTATAGGTTATATAACCATCACTATAACAAGTCGCATCTACCCACGCAGTTTCCGAATAGGAATGACCGTAACTGGTGATGGGTTCATCATAACTATCACCACACTCGGAGCAAGTATAGGTTGTATAACCGTCTGAATAACAATCAGGTGCCCGATAATCCGATTCCACATAATTGCACTCATGCTCCTCTTCCTCTTCCGCATCTGCTTCCGCCTGGTATTCTCCATCGGCATAACCGGAAGAATAGCCTTCACGGTAGCCTTCCAGATATGCCGCGGAACCCGTTACACCTTCGTCATTGTAAGGATTTCCGTTGTATCCGTCTTCATATCCTCGGTTTTCACCAGCGGAATAACCGGAGTCATATTCGTCTTGATAATCGACTTCTGCCTGATGTTCTCCATCAGCATAGCCGGAAGCATAGCCATCGCGGTAGCCCTCCA
>JAFQEK010000040.1 GCA_017399025.1 Clostridia bacterium | reverse complement strand
CTCGACCGCCTGTGCAGATTTTTTGCTTTCAGCGGAGATGAACTTGTAAAAATCGAGACGCAGGTATGCTTAATTCTCTCTCGAACGCTCGAATTAAGCAAAATCCCCTGCTATTTTTACAAATTCATCTTGGGATTTTTGTGCGAATTTTAATTTTGAACCGAATTTGTTCCGTAATACACGGACGAAATGTCTTGATACAAAAATTATTTTTAAAATAAATGATGAAAAAGTAAATGCTTTTATCTCGGGAAAAAACAAATCGGGCATTGAAAAAGGCAGAATGTTATGATATAATGAATTATAAAACGTCGTTTTGAAGGAGTGAAGATATGTTAAACGAGGAACAAACGCTACAAATAGAAAATCTGGCGCGAGAGATTCTGATTCTGTCAAGGAACACACTGCTTGTCAATCTCCGTTTTCTGGATTCCGCGCTCAGCCGATTGGAATATATTCCTTATGAAGATCCTTTTCTGATGACAGACGGCAAGCGTTTTCTGTATCACCCGAAAAGCGTTTTGCAAACTTACCGTCTGGAAAAGGAAGCCTCCGTACGCGATTATCTGCACATCATTCTGCACTGTGTTTTCCAACACATGTATGTAGAACCGACCATTCACCATCTGTATTGGGATCTTGCCTGTGATATGGCGGTGGAATTTACCATTTCGCAATTGTATTTGCAGGCAGCAACGGCATCCAGGGAAAAAGAGCAGGAAAAAATCAAAGACATTCTTTCCAAAAATACGAAAGCTTTGACAGCGGAAATGATCTATCATTATCTCAGGGAATTTTGCCCGGATGCCGATCAAGCGGCGCAGCTGCGCAGTTATTTTTATGCGGATAACCATGAAATCTGGTACATGACCGAAGAAGCAGCAGCGGCAAAATTCGGTTTTGAACCCTCTTCGGATTCTTCCGGCGAAGGAAATTCCCGCGAACAGACAAAAGAAGATTGGAAAAACATTGCCGACCGCATGCGCATGGACATGGAAACTTTTCAGAAAGCGAGAGGAGATCAGGCAGGCAATCTGATTCAGAATCTGAAAGCCATCACCAGAGAAAAATACGATTATTCTTCTTTCCTGAAAAAATTTGCGGTTCTCGGCGAACAAATGAAAATCAACGATGATGAATTTGACTATAATTTTTATACTTACGGACTGAAGCTTTACGGCAATATGCCTTTGATTGAGCCTCTGGAATATAAGGAGGTCAAAAGAATCAAGGAGTTTGTCATTGCCATCGATACTTCGGGATCTGTGGCGGGCGAATTGGTTCAGAAATTCATGCAAAAAACATTCAATATTCTGAAATCCGAAGAAACGTTCTTTTCCAAAATCAATCTGCACATTATTCAATGCGATGCCGAAATACAGGAAACAGTCAAAATCACCTGTGAGGAGGATTTTGACAATTATTTGAAAAACATGCAATTCCATGGCTTCGGCGGTACGGATTTCCGTCCTGTTTTTTCCTATGTGGAAGAGCTCAGACAGAAAAAAGAATTCCGCAATCTCAAAGGCTTGATTTATTTCACGGATGGATACGGGGTATTTCCGGCAAAAAAACCCGATTATGAAACCGCTTTTATTTTTATCCGCGATGAATATGAAATTCCCGAAGTTCCACCGTGGGCAATCAAGCTGGTTCTGGAATCCAAAGAAATATAATAAAGGAAAATGCTATGAAAAAAACGATCGCATATAAAAAACAAAGTATTGGTATTCTTTATATCATACTCACGGTTTTCGGAGCGATATTCTCGATATCCGCTATTACGGAAAAGGATATGCCACTGATTCTGATCGGCGCGTTATTGCTCATCATCAGTATGGTTTTATCCATTCAGTTTCTTTTGCTTCCGTCGGATATCATCATTCTTTCGGATGACGATACGCTGATTTTGCCGAGAGGTGTAACCGTTCCTTTGGATTGTGTCAGCGAAGTATCTTTCAAACGTGCATCTGCAAAAGGACTTCGTTACCGTTGGGGGTCCATTACCATATTTACATATTCCGACACCTATAAATTCGGATTTGTTGCCGATTGCGAGAACGTAGCGATACAATTGAACAAATTGATACGTAAAGTTCAAAAGCGCCAAGATTAATTTTTATGGATAACAAAAAATCCTGCCTTCGTTCAAAGAACGCTGACAGGATTTTTCTTTTTTAACGTGAATTTGACAGAAAGATCAATGATTGTTTACAGTAGTACCTTGTTTCTCTTAAAAGTTTACAGAAGCGTTCCATTCTTCATCGAACTCACGTTCTTTATGAATTTGCTGAAAATCAACCTTGCTTAGTGATATTTCGGCAAATAATCTCCGTGCGCTTCGATGAGATCATCCACCATTTTCTTGATGGTATCGATATCCAGTTCGCTACCCGTATGCGGATCAAGCATTGCTGCCTGATAGATATGTTCTTTTTTGCCCGTTACGGCAGCTTCGATGGTCAGAAGCTGTACGTTGATGTTTGTCATATTCATAGCGGCACACTGTACGGGAAGCGCACCTACATGCAAGGGATTGATGCCGTTTCCTTTAACGATACAGGGAACTTCCACGCAAGCTTCGCGCGGGAGATTGGAAATATAAAATTCGTTGTTCAGAACGTTGCCTCCGATCTGATAGGGCGTATCCGTCATCACAGCTTCCATGATACGGGAAGCGTATTCGTGAGAACGCTTGTGGTTTTTCACGCCGTTTTCGAGAATCCCTTTATATTCGTTTTCCCAATTTGCAATATTTCTGATGCATCTTCTCGGATATTCATCCAACGGAATATTATAGCGTTCGATCAGCTCGGGATATTTGGATTTGATGTAAAACATATTATATTCCGCGTTATGCTCGCTGGATTCCGTGCAGTAATAACCGAAATGGTTGATATAATCCAAGCGGACTTTATCCTTGCATTCAGGATCCGCAATTTTTGCCGCAGCTCTCTTTTTGATTTCGGGATAAAGATCCACGCCGTTTTTATCTTTCAGCTCAAGCAACCAACCCATATGATTGATTCCGGCAATCTTTTCCTGTCTGCCTTCGAGATATTCATGCATATCAAGCTGTTTCAGGAGATGTTCGGAACAAACCTGAACGCTGTGGCAAAGACCGACGGTTTGGATGGGCGTATATCTCTGCATAAAGCCGGCAAGCATTGCCATCGGATTGGTATAGTTCAGGAACAGCGCGTTTGGGCAAACCTCTGCCATATCGTCAGCAAAATCTTTCATAACGGGGATCGTACGCAATGCGCGCATGATACCGCCAATACCAAGCGTGTCCGCAATCGTCTGACGGAGACCGTATTTTTTCGGAACTTCAAAGTCAATGATTGTACAGGGATCGTAAAGTCCGACCTGAATGGCATTGACAACGAAATTGGCACCGCGGAGCGCTTCTTTTCTGTTTTCCACACCACAATAGCATTCGATGGTTCCGTAGCCTCCAAGCGAACTTCTCATGGCTTCCAGAATGGTACGGCTTTGCTCCAATCTTACAGGATCAATATCGTACAAAGCAAAAACACTGTCGCGGAGCACCTCCGAACACATGCAGTCGCCGATGACATTGCGGGCAAAAACCGAACTCCCCGCTCCCATAAACGTTAATTTCATGATGACCTCCTTTGCAATTTTTCAGATGTAGAATTTTTTCAATCAAATTCGCCGTTTGCTCTTTTCCGAAACGGCGCTCTCATTGCTTTTCATTTTAACAGATATTCACAAAAAATGCAACCGATTTTCGAAAAAATTTCAGTGTTTTTGAACAAATTCAGAATTTGTGAACAAATATGAATTTTCGCTGTTAAGCCTCCCGCGAAGCGGATAATATCACTCGTTGTAATCCGAATATTACCGCGCACCGTGTAAAAACTCCCCCTTGAGGCAAAGGAGGAGTTTTTGGTTATTCCGTTGTTTTTCGTTGCAAGGCTTTTCGTTTTCTCGGAACCATACTGAGCGGTATCATAATTTGAGAAGCAATGTATAAAGGATACAAAAAAGATTTTCCCAAACGCATAATAATATAAATGATAGAACCTCTCGGAATCAATAAATAAGAGCTGAGGTTATCAAAACCAATCAAGGTATCGGATATAATAAACATGAAAAGCGCGATTGCCAGAATATGCAGCTTTTTGAACTGAACGAAGGAAAAAATGACGTTCAAGAGCAAATGTGCGTAATAGAATACCGAAATCAGGGAAAGTGCATCGATACGGCTGCCGAGAACGATACCGGTAACGGCAACACTCAAAACAGAAACCGCAATTCGCAAGATGAAATGCACTTTTTTTCTGATCGGATTTTCATCTTCGGAATATGTCCGCAGAAAATAGGCAAGCTGTGTGGCACAGAAGCAGATCATTCCCGGAACACGAAGCTGAAACGGCAGGAAGACAAGAAAAAAGTCTGCGCCGACCGTACCGATCAGACCGATTTGTGTATAAAGATACGCTTTTGAGCCGTCAGATAACAAAATGCAAAAAAGACAGGATGTGATAATGCAGATATAGGAAAAAAGCGAAAACGCAACATTGCGCATGAGAAAAAAATGAATGATTTGCAAAATCAAAAAAATCGACACGAAAACGGTCAGTTGTTTTTGGGTTTTAATTGGGGATTTGATCTTGGGCACGGTTTTTCTTGCGGAGCGTGAGCGCTACAATTCCTTTCTCAATGGCGTATACAAGGGCAGCAACCAATGTAAAGCCAATGATATAAATACAGAGATAAATGGGATAGGGCACCCTGGGCTGGATTTCAGACAGAACAGGAAGCACATTGTGGAGATAAGGGCTGATATAGAACATATTGAAATCCGTACCGGTTCCCTTTTCCAGCAATACGGGATAGATGGTGAGATTGAGAATCATGGCAACGGAAACGAAGCACCCGAATACGATCATGCACCACGCAAAGAAGCGCTTGTTGAGATGAT
>JAFQEK010000039.1 GCA_017399025.1 Clostridia bacterium | reverse complement strand
TGCACCCGTGGTTGCGCTCGGTGCAAACGATGAAAGCGAGATCATCCGCGCAGTTCACCGTAAAATGATTCCCTTGCATGAAAAAATATAATGGTCAGCACCATTGAAAATAAAATTATATATCAACGATAAAATCGGAGGTAACGTCATAATGACAAACGAAAGAAAAGACATTGAAGCCCGTTATAAATGGGACCTTTCCGTGATCTATCCGAGCGAAACGGAATTTTATGCGGATTACGCGAAAGCGGAAAAAGCCATCAAAGCTTTTTCCAAATATGAAGCGGTCATGTGCAACAGCGCAAAAGACCTTTACAACACATTGAAGAGTCTGACAGACCTGGAAGCCCTGATCAACAAGCTTTTCCAGTATGCATCCTTGAATTTTTCCGTTGAAACGTCTAACAATGCGTTTCAAGGCTTGAATGCAAAGGTTCGTAATCTTGCCGTTTCCGCAGGAACCGCAACGTGGTTCGTGGAGCCGTATTTGCTCCGTATAGAAGAGGAAACCTTGAAAACATGGCTTTCCGAATACAAAAGACTCGGAACTTTCCGCCGTATGATTGAAAAGATCATGCGCAGAAAGAACCACACGCTTTCCGACGAATGTGAAAAGCTGATGGCAAAAATGGAAAACTGCATCGGTGTTCCCGGAGAAGTCCGTAACATTTTCGTCAATTCCGATATGCGCTTCGGAAAGATCAAGGATGAAAACGGAAACAGTGTGGAGCTGACGGATGCAAGCTACGCAAGCTATCTGATGTGCGGCGACCGCAAGGTTCGTAAGGCGGCGTTCACAACACTCTATAAAACCTACGAGCAGTTTGGCAATACCTTCGGTACGATGATGAATGCCAAAGTCAAAGAAAACGCAACGCTCGCAAAGGTTCAGAATTTTGAGGATGCCCTGACTGCTTCCACATTCAAGGATGAGGTTACTCCCGAAATTTATAACAATCTGATCAATTCCGTCAATTGCTCGCTCTCCGTTCTTTATGATTATTACGCGCTCAAAAAAGAAGTGCTTGGCTTGAAAGAAATGCACCTTTACGATATTTATGCATCTCTTGTCGGTGAGCTTGACCGTAAATATACTTATGAAGAAGCTGTGGAAGAGGTTCTGAAAACCGTTGAAATTTACGGCAAGGAATATTCCAATGCCTTGCGCGAAGGTCTGACCGAAAAAGGTTGGGTTGACGTTTATCCCTGCCGCGGCAAAAGAGGCGGTGCTTTCAGTTCGGGCGGTCCCGGAACAGAACCGTATATTCTTTTGAACTTTACGGGGACATTTGATAATGTTTCCACGCTTGCACACGAAGCGGGCCATTCTATGCATACCTGGTTTTCCACACATTACAATAAACCTCACAATGCAAGCTATACGATCTTCGTTGCCGAGGTTGCATCCACGGTCAATGAGCTTCTGCTCCTGCACCGTAAGCTGAACGAATGCGAGAGCGATGAAGAAAAGCTTTATATTCTGGATCAGATCATGGAAACCTATAAGGGTACGCTTTACCGTCAGACCATGTTCGCGGAATTTGAAAAAGATATCCATGCGCTCTGCGAAAAGGGTGAACCCCTGACAGCAGATCTGCTGAGCACGAGATATTACGATCTGGTAAAACGCTATTTCGGTGATGATGTGGTTTGCGATCCGCAGATTGCCTTTGAATGGATGCGTATCCCGCATTTCTATATGAATTTCTACGTATATAAATACGCAACCTGCATTTCCGCGGCATCTGCCATCGTGAAACGCATTGAAACCGAAGGGGCATCGTACGTGAAAAAATATATTGATTTTCTGAAATGCGGAGATTCCTGTTCTCCTTTGGAAAGCCTTCTCGTTGCAGGTATTGATATGACCAAGCCCGAGGTCGTAACCGATGCCATTGACGATTTTGCAAATGCCATTGCGCAGTTCAGAGAAATTTATTCCAAAAAGGAAAAATAAAGTGAAAACGGAGCCGTTTCCAATGCCTTGACGGGTGTTGGAGACGGCTCTTTTTTGTACCATAGGAGATTGCTCAAAACCGACCTTGCCGTTTTGCATTGTTTGAATACAGATGAAACTAGCATAGGCTGAGCACACAGATGCGATGCAATCCGTTATTCGTTTTATTCAAAATTTTCACAAAGATGAATATTGCCATAGATTTTACGGATTTCATCGCGTGCGTTCATAATGGCAAATCCGAGGAGATTTTCTCCAAGGATTTCCTGCTTGCCCGTGGTTTCATTGAGAATGATACGGCAACCGAGCAAAAGGTCCTTGGAATCCAGACATAACAGGATGTCATTGTCTGTGGAAAGGAGAAATTCCCGGAGGTCCCGATTCTGTGAGAACTTGAAATATTGGGCAAGTGCAAGCATTCCGGGAAAAATGCGGTCCCATTCTTTGTCGGGATGATTGTTAATTTCAAAAGCAAGCGCAGACAGGACTTCTGCATTGCCGTTGTTTCTCCGAACACGGTTGATCAGCGACTGCTTTCCTGAAAAGAGTGCTTTTGCGTACAGAATGAATGCAGATGCGGAATAGAATGCTTCTTCTTCGGGAAAACATAGCGGAACGAAGCAACACGGACTCCATGCAGATAACACGTCAGGCATTCTTTTTCCGTAAGGCAACGCATTTTCAAATAAACGGAAACGTATCTGCGGTTCTGTTTGAAGCGTTTTACGGAACCATGTCATGGTGTATTTTGTGCATCCCGTTATTTCCCATCGGTAGGCAAAAAGCTTTTTGTGCGTATATTCTTCGGGGCAATTTTCGTTAACATCAAAACTCTGATTCCAGTAATCCGGAATTGAAATGGGAGCGGGGAATAATTTGATGTAGAGTTCTTGCTCTTCTTCGGAAAATTGTCGGAACCACTTACGGAATTTCATAACGTAACCTTCGCCGCTTCCCATGCGCCATCCCATTGAATATCGGTTGTATAAAGGATACATCAGAAACGGAGGAAGAAGCAGCTTTTTTTCTTGTATGCAGACTGCCATCTTTCCTGCCGGAATTTTTTCATTTTCCATAGAATTACCGTCCTTTTATATTTTGATAACAGTATAGCACAAATTCGGACAGATTACAATAGTTGAATAAACGCAGACCGGATAATAAAAAAGCGGCGAATCGCCGCTGATGGTTGCTCGCCTATCCAAAATTTGCTTGTATTGAAACAATGCAAACGGCGAGGTCCGTTTTGCGTAATTTCCTATGGTATAAAAAATAAATGCGATTGCTTTGAATTTATCATCATATATGATTGAAATATAAATCAAAAAATGATATCATAATAAAAGAGACCGTGTAAAGTACAAAATAAGAAGCAAGAGTGGTGAAAAAAGTGCAAGAAAGATATTATACGCAATTTATGATTGCGATGGTCAGAGGCCATCTTAAAAGAATAGGAAAAGACGGCGTTATCTCAAGAGAACTGTTGGAAAAGCCGCTTTTTGAACTGACAGAAGAAGAAAAAAACGAAATACGGAAAGCAGCGGAGGATATGGAGCTGAAGCTCCATTATTTCAAACGTTCGGACAGAATGCTTCCGCGTGTACATAAAACGATCGGTTTTCTGAAAGGAATTTATTTTGAATCCTTATTGGACGTGGGAAGCGGACGAGGCGTATTTTTACTTCCTTTTTTGGAAGAATTTCCGTATATTGAGGTGTCAAGTATCGATATTCTTGATAAGAGAATTGAAATGCTTGCAGATATTTCTCTCGGCGGTATTGAAAATCTCCGCATAGAAAAGGCTGACATTTGTGAACAGCCGTATGCGGATCATTCGTTTGACGTTATTACATTGTTGGAGGTTCTGGAGCATATTCCCGATGTGGAAAATGCCATCCGTTCGGCAGTTCGTATGGCAAGAAAATATATTGTGGTTACCGTGCCTTCCAAGGAAGATGACAATCCCGAACACATTCATTTGCTGACGAGGGAAAAGCTGACGGAATATTTCCATGCCTGCGGTGTCCGGAAGCTCAGTTTTGACGGCGTACCGGGGCATTTATTTATGATAGCAAAGATTGGAAGTGATGAAAATGAGTGAAAGACTTCTCAAATATCCGAGAACCAGGCATTTGCAGGGCTCACGATTGCAGGAGGGCGATGAGGATCTGAGCCAGATCCCGTTTTCGGAGATTCTCGGAAAGCATATTGTCATTGAAGAAAAAATTGACGGAGCCAACTCCGCAATATCCTTTGATGAGGACGGAAATCTTCTGTTGCAAAGCAGAGGACATTATCTGAGAGGCGGTTATCAGGAACGGCACTATAATTTAATGAAGCAGTGGGCAAACGCAAACTGCGAAATTCTGTACGAAGCGCTCGAAAGCCGATATATCATGTACGGAGAATGGATGTATGCCAAGCATACCGTTTTTTACGATGCTTTGCCCGATTATTTTATGGAATTTGACATTTTTGATCGCAAAAGAGGTGTTTTTCTGGATACCGATGCCCGTCGGAAGATCACGGAACCCATGCAGATCATTTCTTCCGTACCCGTTCTGGCTTCAGGCGTGTTCCGAACGAAAGAAAGTATTCTGCGTTATTTGGGCAATTCTCATTATATTACGGAAAATCATATAGAAACGCTGAGAGCTTTGGCGGAAAAGCAAAAATTGGATGTGGAAAGACAAGTCAGAGAGACCGATCCTTCCTTGACGATGGAAGGTCTTTATATCAAGGTGGAAGCGGACGGTGTGGTAAAGGACCGTATGAAATTCGTCAGAAATTCGTTTTATCAATGCGTGAATGAATCGGGAAGCCATTGGCAGCAAAGACCGATCATTCCGAATCAGCTTGCAAAAAAGAACGGAGAATATCAATGATGAAAAGCAAAGAAGCCGAAAAAATTTTCCGTCTGATTCCGCTTTCGGAAGAAAAAATCGCGTGGGAAGCATTCGAAAATACGCTCATGCAGCCGATTTTTTCGGCAATGGCGCACACGGAGCAAAATCCCGTCTATCACGGAGAAATTGACGTTCTTTCCCATACAAAAATGGTTTGCGAGGCATTGATTCGAGAGCCCGACTACCAAAGGGGAAACGAACGGGAAAAAACGGCGCTGTTTTTAGCCGCGCTGTTTCACGATATCGGAAAAATCAAATGTACGTTTCTGGATGAAGGTGTTTACCGTTCTCCCAATCATGCGAGGATCGGTTCCGTGCTCACCAGGGAAATTCTTTGGAGAGATTTCGGACTTTGCGGAAATGAGGAAGCGCGGCAAATGCGGGAAACCGTCTGTCAGCTCGTGCGCTGTCATTCCTTTCCTCCTTACGCCATGAGCGACACGGATGCCGAACGGAAGATGCTGAAGATCGCTTCCAACGGCGAGCTGATCGAGGGCTTTTCTTTTTCACCGCTTCTGGTTCTGGAAAAGGCGGATATTCTGGGCAGAATCGGCAAGGATACCGAAGAAAGTCTGGAAAAGCTTGCGTACTGCCGCATGCTGGCAGAAGAAATCGGATGCGCCGAAGCACCGTTTCCGTTCGCGGATGCATTTTCGGAACGCGCTTATTTCAAGGGAAAAACCGAATGGAAGGAGCAGGCGCTTTTCAACGATACCTGGGGGGAGGCGATCTTGCTTTCGGGTTTGCCGGGTACGGGAAAGGATACGTGGATTTCCAAAAATCATCCCGGACTGCCGACGGTTTCTCTTGATGATATCCGTAAAAAACTCGGCGTTCTGCCTACGGAAAATCAGGGCAGAGTGATTGCCGCCGGATATGAAGCGGCAAAAGAGCTTTTGAGAAAAAAGCAACCCTTTATCTGGAATGCAACCAATATTACGTCTAAAATGCGGGGCGCGCTGATCTCACTCTTTGAGGATTACGGCTCTTCCGTCAAAACTGTTTTTCTGGAAACGGAATGGGAGGAGCAATTGCGCAGAAATGCGGAAAGAGAAGCTTGTGTTCCCGTTTCCGCCATCGAAAGAATGCTCGGAAAGCTGGAGCTTCCCGAACGCTTTGAAAGCGAACGGGTCGTTTGGGAAACCGTGTAAAAAAATATGTCAGAGGAGAAAATAAAAAATGCCGACAGAAAAGAACCCTAAACCAAAAAAACTGAGCGAGCTTGCCAAGGTTACGCTTTTGGAAGAAACTGTGCTGAGTGGCACGCTTGAAGAGCTGCGCACGGTAACGGAGGTCTATCAGCCGTTTGAAATGACTGCGCGCGCATTGCTGCTTGCCATCCGATACCGCGGTGCGGCGTTTGTCAAAGTGCTTTTGGAAGCGGGCGCAACCTTTGCTTATGAAACGAAACCTGCTATGCTTGGAAAATACAAAATGCAGCAAACAACGGCAGGCGGAAATTATCTTACTGTTTACGAGCTTGCGGTTGCTCCCGAAAAATTGCGTAAAAATTATGAATATTCGCCCCTTTGCGGTATTCCGCAGATCGGCATTCCCGAGGAATCGGAACAAAACGTTCTCAGCATAGACCGACGTCTCGAATCCGTAAAGCTTTGTCTGGAAAGCGGCTCGATGGATCGTTCTTCTCTTGCCGAAATGCTGTTTTTTGCTCTGACGGAAAACGAACTCGGATTTGCCGATGCCTTGATTGCGCTCGGCGCAAATCTCAAGGATGCAGAGCCTTGTTATTATAACGGACGTCCTTGGGGAGGGAATTATCTGAACATCATCACAACGGGACAGAATTCCGCTTATTGGAGCGGTTACATGACGTCGCTCATCCGCTTGGAAAAAAACGAACTGCTTCCCGTTTTGGAACGCCTCTGCCATCTTGTGGAAAAAGAGAAGAAAAAGCTCCTGATCAGTCAGAAATTGGCAGATGAACTGAAATGGAACGATGCGTCTCTGTGTTTCGCTCTGGAGAAAACGGATATTTCCAAAATCAATCAGAAAAAGCTCATGGAATATGCGGTAACCAATGGGTTTGTCGGATCGCTGGATATCATGACAAAATTCGGATGGCTCGAAAATTCCGCCAAGAGAGAAGCACTGATGGAATTTGCGCGTGTAAACAATTGCGCGGCGGCACTGGCGTTTCTGATGGATTTCAAGAACAGAACGGTTGACGTACAGAAGGAAGCAGCCAGGGAAGAAGCAAAGATGATGAAAGCGCTGACGGAAAATCCGAATTCCGTTTCCGCGCTGAAAAAACTCTGGAATTTCACGAAAAACGAGGATGGCACCGTAACGATCACGGGATACAAGGGCGGAGAAACGGAAGTGGAAATCCCGGCAGTCATTGGCAAAGCAAAAGTCGTTACCATTGGGGAAGCCTCCTTTGATGCAAGCTTTATGAACCTGCGCAACCGATATCAGAGTACGAGAAAAAACATTCAAAGGGTGATCATTCCCGAGGGTGTAACCGTTTTGGAACAGAATCTCTTCTGGGATTGCCGCGCCTTGGAGGAAATCGTGATTCCGAGCACCGTCAAAACGATTCATACGCCGCTTGCAATCGGCTGTCCGAAGCTGAAGAAAGCCGTTTTACCGGAAGGCGTGGAAATCGTCGGCGAAAAACCTGTGTTTATCCGTTGCAAATCCATGTGTGATGAAAACGGATGAATCGTCCATAAACGGCGTGTTGATCGGACATAAGAACGGCTAAACGATTCGGAATAATGAAGGGAAAAGAGGCTGATTATGACAAATTTTCTTTATAAAACGCGCGGAAATTCCTCCCCCGAGCGAAAACCGCGTGTGTATTTCACCTGTCATCCCGAAGATTTCACAAAATATTTTGAAAAAATCTGCAAGGATATCTTCGCAACGCAGGATTGCGCTGTTTTTTATACGGAAACCATGACCGAGGAAATCGAAGAAAAATACAAGGAAAGCGACCTTGGTCAGATGAACTTGTTCGTCATTCCCGTTACGTTCAGATTGCTCCGTGAACCGAACCGCGCGATGGATTCCGATTTTCGTTATGCCAAAGAAAAGCACATCCCCGTTTTGCCGATTATGATGGAAACGGGATTGGACAGCTTTTACTCCGCAAAGGATAAATTCGGAGAAGCGCAATATTTAAGTCCGTACGTGCAGGATATGACCGCCATCTCCTACGAGGAAAAGCTGAAAAAGTACCTGGAATCCGTTTTGATCAGCAGTGAGATGGCAGAACGAATCCGCAAAGCGTTTGACGCGTACATCTTTTTGAGCTACCGAAAAAAAGACCGACACTATGCCAATCAGCTCATGAAGCTCATTCACAGCCACCCCGAATTTCGTGATATTGCCATCTGGTACGATGAATTTCTGACACCCGGCGAAAGCTTTCGCGCAAACATCGAAAAGATGATGCAGGACAGCAAGCTGTTCACGCTTTTGGTTACACCGAACCTTTTGGAATATGTAGACGGAAAGCCCAATTACGTGATGGCGCACGAATACCCCGATGCCAAGAAAGCAGGCATGGATATTCTGCCGACCGAAATGGAGGAAACGGACAAGGCTGAACTTCGCTCAAAATATGAGGATATCCCTGTATGTGTGAACCCCAACGAGGATGAACTTTTCAAAAACCGTTTGTTGGATTCCCTTTCCAAAATTGCCATTGCCGCCAATAATGCCGATCCCGAACACAATTTTCTGATCGGTCTTGCCTACCTGGACGGCATTGACGTGGAAAAGAACACGGAAAGAGGCATCGAGCTCATTACCATGGCGGCAGAGGCAAACCTTTTGGAAGCCATGGAAAAATTGTTTGAAATGTATCGGGAAGGCAAAGGCATTCAAGTTGATTACTGCAAAGCCGCATATTGGGCGGAACGGATTTGGCAATATTACAAAGAAAAGTACGGAGAAGAAGATAACAAAACACTAACTTGGATGA
>JAFQEK010000038.1 GCA_017399025.1 Clostridia bacterium | reverse complement strand
TAATCGCGGACGATAAAGTTTTTCGGAAATAGCCGGATTGCTTCGTCCGAAAGAACAAATTGAGTTTCCGAAAACCGAATCAATCCGCTTTTTTGCAGTTTTTCCAAAGCGGATTTCCATTCGTTAAATCCAAGAAGGATTCGTTCATGCAAATCTATGATCCCTATCCATTTTACAAGATCAATCTGATTGTTCGCATATATTACCGACAGCACCAGCGCATCGGTATCATGATAAAAGTCTTTCGATAAAAATTCTCCGACAATTTCATGCTCATATCGTTCTTTATATGTCTTTCCGAAAGCATTGGGAGCAATATACGTCATATCCGCGCCGTTTTCTTTCAGCAAATCAAAGATGCGTGAAATATCGAAACGAAGTTCAGGCGTAAGTATACGATTATCCATACCTTTCAGCGGCAAAATCATACGTGCCTGCAAACATGCTCTGTCCATACAGGCATTTCCGAAGGAATCCCGGGCATTCACGTCCGCGCCCATCTCAATGATTTTTTTCAGCAAAGCAAATGCTTCCTCTGCTTCTTTTTCATCATTGAAAATTTCAATGCCATCGGCGCGAACGACATTCCAGCGGCTATACATAACCGCGCGGTTGATTGCATCGTGAATAACAGGCGCTCTCCATACATTCAGACAAGATTCATCCTCCATAAAATTCACATCGGGATGATACGTGAGCAAACATTCCACCATCTCGGTACTTGCTTCTTTTAATGCCACCTGCAACGGAGATTGTCCATCATATTTCTTTGGTGTGCCTTTTAAGGTACAGGAAATCAACTCAGGAGATTGGTCCAGCAAGGATTTCACTGTTCCTATATCGTTTTTTTGTATTGCATTGAAAAGTTTTTTCATTTTCATCCTCACATTATTTTATATTCAAAACGGATAATCACTCCCGGTTCAGACGTATCATCCTGTGATTGAGCGATTGTGCCAATCCTTCGGATCAGTTCTCCCGGTATGATGATTTCTTGCCCTTCAAAAAATACGCTATCCGTAACATCGTACGCCGTTTCATCGGCAAGGTCCTGCATATAGACAGATTTCATTTTCTTGTGCGTCATTTCAAGAATCAGATTTTTATAATCTCCGAACACCGCAACAGTATTTGCGGAATCAATATGAAAACGTACATGGCAACGTGGAATTTCATACATTCTGTTCAAGGTTCTTCCCAAGGTTACAATGGAATATGCGCCATTTGGATGTCCTGCGGCAACCATATACGGAACATTGCCGTTTTCATCGGGAATCGCTTCGGGCAAAGCGCATCCTCTTGAAATTCTCGCGGGAGCATAAACCGACATTGTATGGTCCTTCATATCTTTGAAAAACGGATGCTTCAACCACCATGCTTCAATTTCTTCATCTATATTTTCAAAACACCAGGTGTCGCGCAATTCCTTATCGTCAATATGCACTTCCCTTCCGCCAACACCAAAAGCGGGAGCTATGCGATGCCAACGTGCCGCACGGGTAACCTCTTGCATTTTGGTTTTCAGATTTCGATGAACAGACGGAAAAGAACAATCGGCTCTGCCGTCTCCGAATGCGCCGGCGTAAGGATGCCGCATGACTCCCATGGTAAATCCTCCCGCTGCCGCAATATACACCTCGTCTTCACAGTTAATAAGTCCCATATATCCGTATTCCGTTTTTTCTGTTCCAAGAATCTCTTTCAATTTTCTCATCGTCATGGGAATGGAAAGAATCGCGGGAACGTCATATGTACGGTAAACATCCGAATACGGAATGATACTCGGAATCACAGCGTGTTCAACCGTTAAATTGGGTGCAATGTTTCGGGAAAGGTCCGTCAGCATTTTGCGTAGTTGAAAATCTCTTGCTTTTTTACCCCAATCGACCTTCCAATAGGAAAAGCCGGCAGCATTGGCATCGCGCAAGCGTTCCATCCAATATTGTTCGATTGTAAGATCACCCATAAATCGCCGGGATTCCTGTGCGCATACCCATCCGCCAAGTCCTTTCCAGCCGAGAGCTTTGATGCGATCAGTCAAACGCTTTAACGCTGCTCCGTTACCCGTACTGTTGCGCGTAGCACAGGGAAACTTTTCATCATTTAAAATCAGACTGCCGTAATATGCCTCGTTTCCGTCGAAAGGCACATCCCAGCTGTCATCCATCACCAAAAAAAGATCTGATCTTGCCGCCTCATAGAAATATGCCCAGCCAAAAGGCTTTTCTTTTTCAAACAGCATACGTTCTCCGATATTTTTTCTTTGCTCCGCGGGAGTCCCTCCGCAGGTTGCATATAACTGCGTTTGCCACGTGCAATAATAATCGGGCGAAGGATTCGAACAATCGGGAATAAGATTTATATTTGTTTTTTTCATAATCATTGTTCAACTGCAAATTATATTGGTAAATCTATAATTTTTCTTTCTGTTTTATCACTTTTTTATTTCTGACTTGAGTAAATATCATCATTCTTGCTCTAATGCCTTAAATATTTCATCATTCCATATTATTTCTGAAAACGAAAGCAACAGGGCAGTTTCACTCCAACAAGAACCGTAAAATACGTTTCCCACGTGCTGTTCGCCTTCCCAATCGCTCGTATTTATTCGCTCATTGATCCAACCGGGTAATAACCTCCGCGGCTCTTTATCCCATGAAAATATGGGATGCGCCTCGGTAGATACACATTGCGGAATACAGAAAACGACGTCCCGTAAAAGTTCCAGGTACTTCATGTTTCCCGTATATTTGTAAAGCTTATACAAAGCATCTCCCGATGCGGTACAGAATCCGGGAGCGGAATGTTTATTTTGCACATTGGCAAATACGCTTCCTACCGTATTGATACGTAATCTTCCCAACTCACTGTCCCTGGGGAATATATAGGAATAAGGCATGATCCAACTTGAAAGCAGATGTAAGCTATCCTTTGCATATTTAAGCCATTTTTCCTCTGTCGTTTCTTCATACAACAGTACCATACTTTCTACCATTGCATAGGCGCTCTCACTGTCAGGTGCGCAAAGAGCTTCACCCGGACCTCCGTATGTTATGCCGCGCGCAACATAATTCGAATAATAATTTTCGCCTGCATGTTTTGCAATATCAAGATATTTTCTATCGCCAAAGCATTGATGGGCACATACCAAGGCGCTAATGACAGATGCACCCGATGTCGTACCTCCAAATATCATTTCACCCGTTTCAATATTAATGAACTGTCCGAAATCGTGATACCGTTCATAAAGCCTTACAAATGCATCCGCGCATTTTTTTGCCGCAGATATCCAAGCTTTTTTGGGAGATATCACGTCAAAGTGCTTGAAAAGGAAATAAAGCGCATCTCCATTCTTCCTTACAAGCATCGAGTGCTTCATGTGTTTATTGTAAAAACCATCATCTGAGATAATTCCGTTCACGATCATACCGTAAAAGAATCCCGAAGAAGATACATTGGAGGTCATAAAATCTATTGTCTGTATTGCACGAGACCTCGAAAGCTCACCACCGTTTTTCAGCAACGGCAGTGAGGACATTCCTCCTCCCACCCAACCGCATTGCCATTTTTTTGATGCTTCTGCGTAATATTCACCGCTGAAATTATCTCGGTTCATATGATCTTCAACAACATCCCAAAGCTCTTCGGTATACCCGTTTTTCGCCGGACTGTCAGAAAGTAAAGATCGGCGATTTTTGAAAAACAATTCAAAAAATGCGGGGATATCTGCACAATCAAAATCTTTGATCAACACCCTTGTGCAGAGTTGCTCTCCTTTTTTTACCGAAATACCGCTGTCACAAGAGGACTCGTCCGTTCTGCACATTCTATAGCATATGGAACGTATAGCAGGAAACTGTATGGCAACACTTCCGCTCTCTATGGAAAATCCGATATTTTTACCTTTACAAGCTTGCTCTGTGAAGATAAAAAATGCCTTTTGTTTATGTCTGAAAAAAACGCCGAAACAAGGAACTGACATATCCCCCGATGTAACCTCTATTTTTCCGCTGCCATCGGTGTTTAATGCAGGAACATCTGATATGAGCGGTAGAGCTCTTACGCCGCAATCCGTCTCCCGGTACATTGGTGGATAAGTAAACCTTTTTCGCTTGAATTTATTTCCGTCATACACACATGCAGGCAAAAAGATATATGCATCGTCTTCCCATTCGAGAAACTCGACAGATAAAGAAAAACGCGTGTCGCCATAATCATTTTCAGAGGTAAGGGTAACAGTATCATCAGAAAATTTTACAAAACCATTGTTAGAACGAAGTGTTACTTTATAATTCATCTGCCATACCATCCTTCTGACTTTATTATAATCATTGTCAAGTATATTTCAACTTACCGCAT
>JAFQEK010000037.1 GCA_017399025.1 Clostridia bacterium | reverse complement strand
CCACGGAGGTTTCATTTCCGGAAAACTGACCGATGATAATCAGGTCCGCGGCATTGTACAAAAGCTGAAGAACATTGGTCAAAAGCAAAGAAAATGAAAAACGCAGTATTTTTCCGAGCAATGGACCGTTCAGCATATCAATTTCATAATTTGTCCGTTTTCGCGCAAATATCATATTTATGATCTCCTTACATTAAAAACAGTTTTATTATTATATCACGAAAATACTGTAAAATCAAGTGAAATTCCAATGATCACAGAAAATCAAAAAAATCTTTCATATCTTTTCATTTTTCTATTTACATTATATTTTTATTATGCTATAATACTTACGTTTATTTGAAACACTTACCGGTTCACACAATACGATAAAAACGAAAACGGAGATTTTTATGAAAAAAACAGAAAAAAACAGAAAAAATAAACGTATCCTCATTGCCGGCATTGCGGCAACAGGAGTTGCAGTTCTTTGTATCGTTCTTGCTATCCTTTCTGCCAGAACAAAAATCAATCCTCCTATTAATAAATTGCCTGATGATTATTCATTGGAAGATGCCAAAAGCGATGGGTATGTTATCTATGAAAATCAGGATATTTCGCAAGGTCAGGAAAAATGGGATAAATTTCTCAAAACTTCCCAAGCGGGAAAACCTTGCGCAGTAAGACTGGTCTTTTCCGAAAAAAATGCAAAGCTCAAAATTTATGACCTCTCCTACAATGGCAAAGAATATACGTTGAAATTTATGGAGAAAGACAAATTGGTTTCCGAAACCTATCTTTATCTTTTGAAGTCGGAGGAAATACCGCCTATCGCAAGTATATCTTCGATTGAAAAACGTATTATTTATTTCCTTGCTGATGATCCGAATCTGACATGGAAGCAAGCTTATCAATCTACCATGAATGAGCAAGTAAGCGGTACAAAGGCATATCGTTATTTCCGCGTTTATTGTAACTCTATATATAAACCTGCTGAAAACTAAAATTGAAAACTCCCCTGACGATTCATACAAATACTTTGAAAAGTATCTGATATCGTCAGGGGAGTTTTTACAGTACATAAATGTTATATTCAAGCATCAGAATTGATTTTTTGATATATGACAATAGCACTCGTTTGAGGATCGGGAAGAAAAACATCAAAGCCTTTGAACAAAATTGCGCCTCTGACGTTTTGTGTTTTTCTTATATAATGTTCATCCGACACAATCACACTGTAATTAGCAAACACATCGATGTCCTGAAGCCGCAAGGAATAGCAGTTTTCTTCGCAAGCTCTTCTCCGGAAAATTGCTGCATAACCGCTTTCTTTTTTGGATAATTGATATGCGACAAAAACATTTTCATCCAAAGTGGGTGTTGTCAAAGCATAGAAATCGCCATCCCAATATTGCTGAAGGGATTTAACTTCCTTTGTTGCGATATCCGCAGCTGAAAAGTCGAAATCGGAATTTAAAACATCAAAAGCACAGGCGATACCTTCCGTTGCGGAAGAACGTATATCGTTTGCTTTCGGTTCCCATGCGCAAGAGGAATGGTACGGCAAATATTCGGTAAGTGCAAGAATTTGATTTTGATTCCAAATGTCGGAAGGATTTGTTTTTGTAATCGGACGGCACGCAATATCGCTTCGCCAAAGAGGGACCGCACGCCGTACGGTTTCCAGATCGATCCGTCTGCCCCCGCTCGAACAGTTGTCGATATACAAATCGGGAAATTCCGTTTTCAGATCATCCCAAAGACGGTACAATCCCATAATATGTTTGATTTCACAAATGCCTTCCCTGTCTTTCTCATCATTTTCCGTCCAATACGGAAGCGGAGACATGTTGAAATCCTGGCGGAAATGATGAATCCCATTTCCACGGATGTAAGCACTCAGCAAACGGTAAAGCCATGCATATGCTTCATCATTTCCGAGATTATAGAGATAATTTTTTTCGTCTGCACTGCAAGCCAAAAGAAACTCCGGATGCAAATTGAAAACATCACTTTCTTCATGTACTCTTTCCGGTTCAAACCAGACAACCAATTCTTTTTTGGATTGGGAAACTGCTTCCGAAAGGAATTTCAACCCGTTCGGAAACCCTTCATGGAAAGTATAATTTCCCACACCGCTCGGGAATCCGTTAGCAAACCAAGCGGCATCTAACCAATACGTATCCATTCCGCCGATTTTGTTTGCACCTTCCAATGTTTTCAATTGACCTTCTTCCGTTCTCCAAAAGTCTGATAATTCACTATGATAATATCGGTCAAACGGCTGTATGGCAATGGGAAGTTTTTTCCTGTTCGGCAAAGGATTCATATCTTTCAAAAGAATCCTGCGGAAGCGGCGCCGTACGGAAGATGCAGGTTCTCCTTCTACGCCTTCCAATAAGAAAATGGAAGGAAGTTCCACCGATTCTTCCGGATATAAAAAGAAAGCCGCATGTGCAAGTCCAACAGTAATGTGAACGGTGGTTTCATCTCTATTTACCGTGCATTTCCATTTTCCTGACCAACCGATTGCCAACAGAACAACTTTTCCGTCTATTGTAAAGTCTATAAATGGAAAAGCTGTTGTGCTGGAAGAACGTCCTCCGGAAGGTGTCAGGACTATGTTTTCTCCAACGGAAACCCTCTTATCTACAGGAAAGAAGCTTTCTTTTGAATTGTCATCGCCACGCAGGGTATGAAGGAGAAGCGTTTCCTTGCAAGGTATTCTTACATCCAAAGTAAGAGGATCCGTGATTTTTTTACTGTTTGTATTGCCGATATTGGTCAAAGTCATACGGCGATAAAGATATTCTCCATTTGTTTCCGTCAATATAACTTGGATTGATGGATTTTTCAGTTGGCTGACCTCGGAATATATCCCATTTATTCTCAAACTTGCGGGAAAATGATTTTTCATTACAAATAATCTCCTTGATTTCTCAAAAATCCATCCCCGAAGGGATGGATTTCAGTTATGTACATATATCAGATGTCGTGGGATTCAAACCATTTCATTGCAACAGCACCGATTACGGGAGCCATTTCTTCGATCTTATCCCAATTTGTGGTATTGACAATCAAATCATAATTGGAAGGATCACCCCATTCGTTACCTGTAACAACAAAGCTGTTATGAGAACGAATCTTGTCTACCTTCTGAATGTTTTTCGCAATCTGTTTGATAGTTTCAGCACCGTTGGTTTCCTGATAATAGAGACAGTTATTGATTCTTGCATCAAGATCTGCACAAACAAAGATACGGTAAGGATTGAATTTCTGTAAGCGGAATTCCGCATGTCTGCCGACAATTACGCAGTCTCTTCCCTTTGCAGCAATTTCTTCCAAAACTCTCTGTTCTTCAAGTAAGAGTTCCTGATGAGAAATTTCAGCAATGTTTTCTCTATCAAGAGTGGCACGGAACTTGCGGTTGATTGTTTTTCTCAAACTCTGATCCATAATATCTGCAACAAAAGCTTCTTCAAGTTCCTGATTTTTGGCAATAGCGGTAATAATCTCGCGGTCATAGTAGTCAAAACCGAAATGTTCAGCAATCGCTTCACCGAGTTTTCTTCCGCCGCTTCCGAATTCACGGCTGATGGTTATAATTTTCATAGGGGACTCCTTTCCAAATCAAAAATTTGAATTTAATTCTGTTTTCATTATATCACAAAAAAGTCTATAAGTCAAGGATAATATAGAACAACTTTTTTGTTTAATATCACAATTTTTCAGATCGAAGTTTTGTCGGAAACTTTTCAAATGATTATTTGGCTTTATTCTTACGAATCTTTTGGAAAATAATTATGAAAACAACAAGTATAATCAAAAATATTACTGTCAGGATCAGAGTAAGATTTACCGGCGGTTTGTTCGTATCCGGTTTATCTTGATTCGTCGTTTCCTCGCTGTTTCCGGAAGCAGAAGTGCTTTCCGTTTCGCTTATACTGGTGGTTTCATCTGCACTTGTGTTTTTACTTTCACTTGTGGCTTCGCTTTCAGTCGTAGTTTCGCTTTCACTTGTGGCTTCGCTTTCAGTCGTAGTTTCACTTTCACTTGTGGCTTCGCTTTCAGTCGTAGTTTCACTTTCACTCATAGTTTCGCTCGTAGTCGATTCTTCGTTTGTACTTCCTTCACATTCAGGACAAATACCGTTTTCATACATAGTTCCGCATATCGGGCAAGAAGCGATTCCAAAGGAAGAAACGGAAATGAAGGTATCAGCAATCACTTTGTGCCCTGCGGCATTCGGGTGAAAATCAAATTCCATTGTATCGGGATCTGCGTTGCAAAGGTTTTCTTCAAAAGCCAGAAAAGATGCATGAACATCCGCAATTTTATAATTCCAAGCGGATGCATTGTTTTGAATCACTTCATTTAGGAGAATGGCACCTGCATTTATTTGTGTACTCATCTTAGCCAAAGGCGAATTTTCAAAAGACTGATACGGATTGTACTGTGTAGCAATAATAATTTCCGCTTCCGAATTTTTCTCACGGATATAAGACAGAACACCGTTTTCCCCGAACATATTGTTTTCGTATCCTGTGAGCGCGGATTGAAATTCTTCGGTTTCCGTAAATGTATCGAGAACCGTCAAAGCAGTAAACAGAAGAGAGAGCGGATTCAGATCGGGATTCGTTCCCGAAAATGCCTCAATAATATCTTCTCCCGTATAACTTGTTCCGTTTGTTGCATTGAATGATTGAGCAATTGCAGTGTAAAGAACATGCATTAGATCGTTACCGCCGCAAGTGATTGTAATCAGTTTTACATCTGTGATTAAAGTATCCAGTTCTCCTGTTTGCAATTCTTCAAGAATACCGATTGCTGTATTTCCCGAAACGGATTTATCCGCAAGGATATAGCCTGACTTTTCGGCAACCAGATGAACAAAACCATCTTCCTCGGTTTCCAGTCCGTATGCTGCAGAGATGCTGTCTCCCAAAGCTAAATATTCCGCTGTGTCTGCTGCGGTTACATGCCATACCATCGTAGATATGAGAAATAGCATACATATCAAAAGTGCTGTCAATCTTGTTTTCATAAAGTTTTTACCTCCAAAAGTAATTATTGTCGAATATATTATATAGTATAGATATTAAAATGTCAAGATTTGGTTTTTCTTTTACCATTTTTGAAAAAGTAAACAAATTATGAACAGAAAAATTCACCTTTGTCTACGCATTATCAAAGCTTGTTTCTTTTATTTTTACGAATAACAAAAAATCCGATTGCTGCTGTTGCCGTTATAATGACGGAGAATCCCAGGAGAAGTGCGATTGCCAGATCAGTATTTTTTTCGGAAAGTCGTACTTCATTTCTTTTCCATTTCAAAACATACAAGGCGTTGTCGCTTGAAAAACAGGCACTCATTTTCTCACGGTTTTCATTTTCGTTATACCGAAAAATGGGTCCCGCTGTTTCTTTTTTATTTTGATTCAGCAAAGTCAAACCGATGCGTGCATTTTCCGACAGTTCCGAAACGGAAAGCTCACCATCTCCCCCAATCACGAGATTGGCAGCTTCTCCGTTTGTCGTGTTGTTTATTACCGTAACGGCACTTTCCAGGTTAACTGAACTCCCTTCATCAACGATCCAATAAATACCTCCTCCCTTATATTCAGCTTTCGCATAGGTTCCCGAACCGTTTCCCATTATGGAGGCTGTACCTTTTAATGTCAACATTCCCCGATTACTGATACCGCCGCCATGTACGGAAGCAAAATTCTGTGTAATGATACCGCCTGTCATAATAAATTCGGCTTCATTTTCAATACCTCCTCCATCGATTCCGGTATTTTTTTCAATTCTTCCGCCATGCATGGTAAATGTACCTCTGTAAATACAAATGCCTCCGCCAAGGTATGCCGCATTGGCATCTGTTGTATCCTCGCCTCCGATCACACCGTCATACATGACAGAAGTACCGTCGCTTTCGATACCTCCTCCCGATGTTTTTGCTGTATTCCCAGAGATAATTCCTCCTCGCATCTCAAATGTATGCGCATTGTAAAGTCCGCCGCCGCTTTCTTGCGCCAGGTTTGCAAGAATTTTTCCGTCATGTAAAACAAAAGTACTGTCATTGCAGATTCCCGCTCCGTACTTGGCAGTATTTTCTCGAACCGTTCCTCCCTGCATGGTAAAAGAACTCCCGTTATAAATTCCACCGCCATCCTCACCCGCGATATTACCGCTGACGGTTCCTCCTCGCATTTCCAATATACCGAAATTTTCAAAACCTCCACCGTCAACTCTTGCACTGTTTCCGGTGAGTATTCCCTCTTTGATCTCAAATAAGCTGTTTTCGCTGATATGGATACCGCCTCCGTTTTTATTGGCTCGGTTTTTGGAAATAACACCTCCGTTCATCAAAACGGATCCGCTTTGTGAAAAAACAGCGCCTCCTCGGTAGGCAGATACGTTTCCGCAGAATTTACCGCCGTAAATTTCAAGCTTTGCGCTCTCTGTCAAATAAACTGCGCCCCCCTGGTCTGCTGTGTTACCCACAATATTACCTCCGTAAATACGGAGTGTTCCTCCATCTGCGTAAACAAATCCACCGCAAACATACGAAGTCTGTAATTCTTTAAGTTCTCGGGTTGTACCTGTTCCGCCGATGATCAAACCACCGGTTACGTTTTCCTGATTTTCTTTTTCCGTTTCATCAGATAATATCCAACGTCCGTTGCCCTCAACCGCGCAAGTATGCATTTCTTCCGAGCAGTCATGGATATTCAATGCCCCTTCTTTCTGAATATAAAAAATACTGCCGTTTTTCTCATTGTTTTGATACTGCAATATTTTTCCGTTCAGACAAAAATGAATCTCTCCTGTTACTGTTATTGTTTCAGAAGTAGTAATGTCGTTTGCCAGATAATATGAACCGCCGTTTTGCATTTGCAAAAGTTCCTTCTCCGTTTTAATTGCCGTTTCGTGTGTATGTTCTTCTTTCTCCTGCCCGTATACAGAAAAAGAAAGACACAATAAGGTTGTAATACAGATAACGAAACATAAAATTTTTGTTTTTTCCCTCATAAAACAGAATTTTCCTCCGAATTTTGATATGATGCACTTTTATTCCAATATCTTACCATAGAATCAAAATGCGTTCAATATTAAATTTGTAAATTTATTTCTTTTCATCCTCTTTCATCCCATATATTTTTTCAGATATTGCAAACTTGTGAAAATTATGGTATAATTCTGTTATCAAAAGATGATCGGAGAAACGATATGTTGATTTATGTTTCAGTCAAACAAATGAGCAAGCGAAAAAGCATACAAAAATGCCTGTTTTTGCTTGAAAACGAACCGCATACGCTTCGCGAATTGATAGAAGAAGCCGTTCGCTCCGCTTTACGTTCTTACCGGGAACGGGCCGAAGGATTTGAATCCCCTTTCAACGAAGAACAATGGGAAGCGATGCGCGAAGCGGGAAAATTCGCGTTCGGTTTTCATTATAACACAAATGAAATCACAGAAGAAAAAGCCGTCGCAACCGCATTGGAAGCCGTTCGGGACGGCACCGTTTGTGTTTTCAAGGATGGAAAATTGTTGGAAGATCTCAATCAATCCGTAACGGTGCAAGAAGGAGATACGTTCGCTTTTGTAAAACTGACCATGCTTTTGGGCAGAATGTGGTAAAGGAGATTTTATATGTCAAACAATATATCGGATGAAAAGAAAAAGCGGTCGCTCGCACAGCAATACATAAATAAATTATTACAGCAACGCAAAGACACGGAAACATTGCGTTATAATTCCCCGCTGTATAAAAAAATTTTCAAGGAGCTGCGGCAAAATACAGGCTCTGTTTCAGAATGCTTAAAACGAGTATTCGGAGATTCTTTTTCAAACTTTTTCACGTACAGGGAGCAAAAAACCATTCTTTATTTTGCAGACCGAATGGAAAAATATCCCTATTCCGTATCCGTGGGAAGACGCTCCATGCGCGCAGGTACTCCTTCGGCTTACGCCGATCGGGTCTTGCGCATGCTGATGAAATTTTGTGATCGAAACGCTTATGAAATATCTGTTTCCGATATTCTGAATCGGGAAATCCCGGAAGACATGCAAGCATTTTTAGATCAAAATGCATGGCAATGTGGATATAACGAATGGCAGATCGCCTACGCCCTGGACACAAAAGATACAAAAGCGGAAGAAGCGATCCACCGTATTATTACGCAAGAAAACAGCGGAAACCGTTTGACCGCGGAGCTGATACGCGGAATTTTCATCAGCGAAAGAGAGGATTTTCATGAATTGATCGGAAAACTGCTCCTTGCGGCACAGTTACAGGAAGGGCTTCGCCAAGCCATTTGCGAAAACGCGGATTGCGGAACCGCTGACAGCTTTTTGCATATTCTGAAGGTGATCGATGAAAACAATCTGATCCGTTTTTCTTCTGTCAAGCGCGCCGTAGGAACATGGCTCGGTCTGATCTCGGATGAAACGCAGAATTTGGAGCGTATCGGAAACAAAAGCGTTAATCTGATTTCGCAGGCGCTCTCGGAGCCTTCCGTTCGGGAAGACTACCTGTGCGCAGAGGATTCCATGAAAATTTATATTGCTCTTTGGGCTTACGGTTTTGAAGATGTCCTTCTTGCCATTCGGAAGACGGAGGAGATCCTGCAGAGCGGTTCCCGCCATCAGGTGCTTGTCGCAGGATATTTCATTGCCAATATTGAAGATAAGGTGCTTGCGCACAGAATTGCCAAAAAATCGTTAAAAAAATTTTCCGGCGATGCCGAAGCGCTTGCCGTCTGGCTACCCTCTTATGTTTCCGGAAGACGCGGGTTGGTTTTTAATTATTCCAATCAAACGTACTGTTCGGATGAAGAACTGAAAAATATACTGCATCTGTTATTCGAAACCCAAGAGGAGCTTGATGAGGCATTCTTGCTGATTCAAGGGCTTTCCGAAAAATATTCCGAAAAAAAGAAAGTATTTTCGCCCTGTATTTTTCCATGGTATGAAGCCAAGCTTACAAAAAGCGATCTGGCGGAGATTTTCTGTACGCTTGCACTGCTCTCCAATGAAGGCAGTAAGCTGGATGCCGCCTGCGCGAAAATCAAGGAATGCGATCCTTGGGAAAGAAGCTTGTATTTTGATATTTTGCTTCACAATCCCAAAACAGATGTTCAACGCAAAACCGTATTGGAAGGACTTGCAGATAAAGAAAGCTCCACGCGTTCCGCTGCTTTTAAAATTGCAGATACATTACAATTAACACCGGAAGAATACCGACATATCGAAACCTATTTACGTTTTAAGAACGCAGGAATCCGTCAAAATGTTTTGTCGATTCTGATGAAGCAGGACGATACCGCGCTTCACTTCTCCGTTTCCCGACTTCTGAAAAGTGAAAAGGAAGAAATGCGTCTCGGCGGATTGGATCTTCTGACACAGATATCAAAAGATTCCAAAAGGAAGATTTCTACGGAAAAATTTGCGGAAGCTCTTGCGGAAATGAAGCAAAATCCCAAAATTTCAGAAAAAGAAAAAATCCTGCTCTCCGTTTTGTGTCCCGAACAAATACCGTCCGGAAAAAACGCTGTTTTATTTACAGAAGCGGATTATTATTTGCCAACGGAATTCGATGTGGATTATCTTGCACAATGCGCAAAGACGTTTGCTTGCTATTTCCCCGATTCCAAGCTACCGAATCTGATTTTTTTGAAAAAAACGATTCCCGAGAAAAAGTCACAAAAGGTTTCCGTATTTGCAAAAGAGGCTTCAGAGGATTTGCTTTCTCTGGTTTCGTTTATTGATGAGCATAAGGAGGAAAGCTTTGTTGACTGGACGGGAGAAACCAATCTGCTCGGAATTTGCAATTCCAACCGTTTGTTTGATAAAGATCGCAAGCTTCCCTTGATGGACCTTTGGAACGAATGGCTTTCAAACCGGAAAATGACCGACGAACGGTTGCTCCGCGCCGTTATTTTCCTTCTTGCTTATCACGATACCGCCGACTTTATCAAAGTTTGCGCGCCCTATGCGGAAACCGTTTTCGGAAATGGATTTTCCAACGGAACAATCCTTCCCCATCATGCCGTTATCCTCAGAATTCTGACAGTGCTCTGCGAACGAATTCCGATCAAAGATCTGCAAATGCTCGGTTCCGCAATTGCTTATTGGTTTATTAAGGAAATCCCCGATGAAATCGTGATGATTCGTGAAAAAACTAAATATTCCTCCTATGAATCAGAACGAAGGGTGCATTTTCTTGCATACAGGCAATTTTCTTTCCTTTATCAGTATATTACGAATGGTAAAACCAAAGACGAATTACAACACATGTTTCCTCTCGCTGTGGCTTCGTATGAAAAATGTATTGCCGCGCAGAAAGAAGATTTCTCAGAGGCATATATCAGAGTATCGGGCGAAACTTATCTCCAGACCGCATGCTCGGATTACAATCCCTATACGAATCTCGTTGGCATAAAGGAATATCTGCTGGCGGCACATTTCGGAATCATCACAAAAGAACAGCTGTATGCGTTTATACTGCAGCCGGCTTACACTCCTGCAACCTTGAATATGATCAGCGCAGTTGCCGCGAGCGTATATGAAAGCGGAAAAACGATTGCCGTCCAATCCCGCCATCATTCCATCCGGATGTCAAATACGGTAAAAGCAATTTTTGAAAATGTGGATGCAGTCTCCGAGGATAATCAAAAACTAATGCGTTTCATTACGGATATTTACGAACAGCTGATCCCCCTGATTCTGGATTCCGAGCTTTCCCGCGGAGATTCCGAGGGAACTTATTCCAAAAGCATTCGCAAAATTTACAGAATTTACGGAGCGGAATATTTTTGCCGTATTTTGAACGCAATGGAAAACGATCCCTTCATGCGCAACGGCTTGGGCTGGTCAAGCGCCTCCGATCGAAAAAGCACGTTTTCTCATCTTCTCAGCGTGTGTATTCCGGGCAGCAATGATAACGAGGAAACACTCCGCGCGGCAATGAACGGTAAAAAAATCAGTGAAAACCGTTTGATTGAAGCCGCACTTTACTCCCCGGAATGGATTCCGATCATCGGACGCTATCTGCGATCGGAAGCGTTCGAGGCTGTCTGCTATTATTTCATGGCGCACATGAATGAGCAATTTGATGACAAACGAAAGGCGATGATCGCCCGTTTTACACCTCTTTCAGAGGAAGAGCTGAATCTCGGCGCGTTTGATATCGACTGGTTCCGTTCGGCATATACAGCAATCGGAGAAACGGAATTCAATCGCATTTACAATGCCGCCAAATATATTTCAGACGGAGCCAAGCATTCCCGCGCAAGAAAATACGCCGATGCGGCGCTCGGCAAGCTGAACCGTGATGAAACCGAAAAGCTGATTGCCGAAAAACGGAACAAAGATCTTTTGATGGCTTACGCCTTGATTCCTTTGAATGGAGAATCGGAGCTTTGCAAGCGGTATCTCTACATTCAAAATTTCAAAAAGGAAAGCCGTTCCTTTGGCGCTCAGCGTTCCGCAAGCGAAGGAAAAGCAGCCGATACCGCGCTCAAAAATCTTGCGCTCAACGCAGGTTATGCGGATTCCTTACGATTGACACTCCGCATGGAAACCAAAATTATGGATGACAGCCGTTCTCTGCTTGAGGTACAGGAGATTGAAGGGTATACGTTTCAAATTCTTCTTGACGACAATGGCAAAGTTTCTCTCTCCGTAAAAAAGAACGGAAAAGAACTGAAATCCATTCCCGCAAGCTGTAAAAAGAATGAAACCGTAGTTTTGCTCGGTGAATGGAAAAAAACATTGGGCGAGCAATACAAGCGAACGAAAATCATGCTGGAGCAAGCAATGGAAGATCAAACGGTATTTACCTTCGGAGAGCTTTCGGCTCTTTCCTCACATCCCGTTGTATATCCAATGCTGAAAAATCTGGTTTTGGTTGGAGAAAACACAGCAGGTTTTCTTTCAGAGGGCGGTTTGGCAGATGTCAATGGAGTGCTTCACGCGCTTTCTCACGAATCGAAGCTCAGAATTGCGCATCCGTTCGATCTTTATCGAGCGGGATGTTGGAGAGATTTTCAACGCATCCTGTTTGACCGCAAAATCGTTCAGGCTTTCCGCCAGGTATTCAGGGAGCTTTATATCAAAACGGAAGACGAAAGCGATTCCTTGCGCAGTCTGCGGTATGCCGGCAACCAAATACAACCTGCCAAAACTGCTGCCGTTCTGAAATCACGCCGTTGGGTTGCGGATATTGAAAACGGCTTGCAGAAAATTTATTATCAGGAAAATATCGTTGCGGAAATTTTTGCGCTTGCCGATTGGTTTTCTCCTGCCGACATCGAAGCGCCGACTTTGGAATGGGTATGCTTCTCTGACCGGAAAACCGGGAAAAAAATTCGTATTTCCGAGATTCCCGATATCATTTTCTCCGAAGTCATGCGTGACGTGGATCTTGCCGTCAGTGTTGCGCATGCAGGGGAAGTGGATCCGGAAACCAGCCACTCCACCGTTGAAATGCGTGAAGCCATCCTTTCCTTTGTTCTTCCCTTGTTTCATCTCAATAACGTCAGAATTCAAAGCCGTCACGCTTTGATCAAGGGAACGCTTGCGGAATATTCCGTGAATCTCGGAAGCGGCACCGTGCATCAGATCGGCGGAGCCATGATTCCCGTTTTGCCCGTACATTCTCAGCATAAGGGAAAAATCTTTCTTCCCTTTACCGATGACGATCCCAAGACCGCAGAAATCATCTCTAAAATTCTGCTTTTCGCACAGGATCAGAAAATCAAGGATCCGACCATTCTTTCGCGGATTTCCCGTTGATTTTGAATATACTCGTTTTGATAAAAATCCCCTGCATTCCGAGGAATGCAGGGGATTTTTGTAAAGAATGCTTCATTTCTATTCTCTGTTGGAATTTTCATCGGAAGATTCCAATTTACAGTCGTCAGATTCGGATTTTTTCTTTTTGTATTTTTCGTGAAGCGACTTCAAAACACCAAGCGTTTTTTCATCGCTCGGAAAGAGCCATTTCAAAAGTGCCATAGCAATGAAAACCGTTACTATTTTTTCTGGCGAGATGGGAAGCCACAGAAACGCCAGATAAGCACTCGAAACGGCAATCATCCATTCGATTCGATACAGCGTTCCTACCGCAAACATTACATAAGACCAACCGTTTGTGATCATCCACGCAATAAAAAAGCATAACAAAAGCCGTGGATTGGAAATAAAACGAAGCAAAGTTTTCAAAAAAGACTTTATTTTTTTCATGTTTTATCTTTATTTATCTTCTCCGAGCGTTTGAAAAATATAGCTCGCCATCATACGCGCACCCGATTTCAAGCCCTCGATCAGTTCTTCCGGCGGAATACATTCCTCTGATTTCAGCCAGCGTTTCAACGTACAAAGCATACCATCCGCAACGAAATTGATTTGAAAATCCTTTGCCTGCGGATTTTTCACAAGGGTTTGCAGCTGTTCGAAAAAAACGTTATGTATCAATTCATTGAAATATTTGGAAAAGGAATTTTGCCCCTCGTATTTCAGAATTTTGCTGTAAAACATGCGGTTTGCATAAAAATAACGGATCAGATCGTCTATCGCCGCCCACACTGATTCATAAATATTGTTACGGGCACACTCTATAAATTCCGTTTCAAAAATCCAATTGACAAGATCTTCCTTATCCTTGAAATGATAATAAAAGCTCTTTCGGCTCAATCCGCAGAATCTGCAAATATCGCCCACACTGATTTTTGCAAACGGTATCTTTTCCGTCAATGCCTTCAATGCCGATGCCATGGCATGCTTGGTTACGTTTGAATCTGCCACAAAATCCCTCCAATAAAAATCGCGATTATCTTTTAAATATTATATAACCGTTATATAAACCAAAAAGAAACAATTTTGGTTTTTGAAGAAATTTATCCGAAAATCAAAAATTTCAGAAAGATTCCTTGGAGGATTTCAATATTTTTTTATACCTTTGTAAGCAATACATATATTCGGAAGCATGCTCTCTTTTTATCTGCGGAAGATATGCAAAAAGCATGGAAAGCTCTTTTTTGACGGAAATGCCGCATTTCAGGGCAATTTCCGCATAAGAGGCAACGGCGCGCCATGTTTTGGTCAAATTCTCAGAAATACCCCATTTTTCCTTCCATTTGCTTTTATCCAAATCTCTCAAAATCATCTCCGAAGTTTCACTTACGTCATCCTTACAAAATTTTGCGGATTCCACGGAAAGCATGATATATTCACTTTGCGCATGATCGCAAATGAAACCGAGCTTCCTGACGGTACATCGGAGACGCCAGATCGGATATGCATGGCTTTTGGAAAAAATCATCGGCAATTCCTTGCAAAGCGAGGATCTGACTTCTCTGAAAAACTGCTTTGCTTCGTCGTAGTATTCATCCCATTCCGCAGAAAACAAAATCAATCTTTCGGCAAGTATATCTGAAAAATCCCATGCCTGCAAATATTTTCCCGTTCTCAGCGCTGTCTTTTGCGCAAATCGGTAAACACGAAGCAGACGTTCTCTTATGCTGTAGCGATTTTCCATTTCATTGATTTCTCTGCTGCGCAAAACATCGAGCAAACGCAGAGAAACCGCATAAGCCTCTTCATCAAAGCCCAGTTTCGCCATGGTTTCGCAAAGGGAAAACACAAAGTCAAAGCGGGAATAATTAACCTCAGCTTTCAGCTCGGAATCCCTGTAAAGATTCAAGCCAACGCTTATATATTCCTTTGCGCGCACAGCATCCTTTTCAAAAAGCAAATATTTCAAGCATGCTTCGCTGTAAAGCTCCCGTCTGTTTTCCCCTTCATCCCGGATCATCAACAAAACCTTTTCGCAAACAGAGCGGCGGATATTCTCCGGTATGCTTTCCTTATCCGTATAAAAGATTAAATTTTCGGATAATTTCCAAATCCAATCTCCCTCACCCCATTTCCATGAACAATTTTCCGTACGGATAAATTGCTCCATGGCTTCCCGGAGCAAAGCGTCCCGCAATTCCTCTAAAGGAGAACCATCAAGCTCGTATTCCTTCATAGCCGCTTTCGTTTTCGCTTCCAAGGATTCCCGCAAGGAAGAATCAAAGCCTTCAACGTAATCTCGGAAAAATCTGTCCGGATTCTTATATTTCCTTCTGAGCAGATCTTCTTCCCGGTCAAATGCCTCGTCATAGAGTTCTTTATATTTTTTGTTGTATTCTCTGACTGCATCGGAAAGCTTATATAAGAAATTTGCTTTACTTATATAAAGATACATATGGGAAAGGATACGGTCTTTGTTTTGCAAGCATTTTCTGATCGCGTCTCCTGCAATCAGAAAATGTTCCGTAAGCGTGCTGTAGCTTGCGTACTCCTCGGCAATGGCAATATAAATATTACCAAAGCTTTGATAATTAATGCATGCTTTATCTTCCTTCTCCATAAGCTCTGCCGCCATGGAAAGATATTGGTGAAATTCTTGTTTGTTTTTTGAAAGATATGCTCTTTTGATATAAACGTCAATAAGATCATGGTCCTCCATTCGTATTTTTTGGGCAATCGAAACGGAAAGCTCGATGATTTTTTCTCTGCGGCTGACATTATGTTTTCCCGCTTCATAGTTTTCATAAATATAACGGTTCAGAAAAACAATGTCCTTTTCCGTATACGGCGTACTTTTTTCCTCAAAAGCCTTATACACCCAATCAAAACCGTTATAAGAGGAAAGAACTTTTCCTGCAAGCGTCCTTGCCGCTTCACTGCCGTAATCACCTTCGCAAACGGAAAGGAAAAATTCTCGTTCCTCCAACAAAGCACAAACCTCTATCAGATAACGGGTAAACAATTCATCCTCACAAGAAACTTTCCCGCTTCGGATATAGTTGAAAAATTTTCGGCTATATTCCTTTGTATCGAATGTCTTACGGTATTCCTCTCTCTCCCTCTCATCCGTATATACAGTATATCCGTCCGCGGTTTCCGTAATCATTTCGGAAAAATAATGGATCAGAACCGAATATGCGGTGCCGTCCCAACGGATTCCCTCCGCATGCAATAAACCAGCCAGATCTCTTTGGCGCAATCCTCCGCGGAACAGGGCCGTATAACGTAAAATTCCTGTAATGAATTCCCTGCCCAAGCGTTGATTTGCTTCTTCCCAAAGATAAAGGGATAGCTCCTCAGGCGTAGAGGGCAATTCTTCAACCAATTTTTTCTGTAGCCAAAGAAGAATTGCATCTCCCTTCAAAGACAAACCCTTCGCTTTTTCCGCCGCTTCTCTGAGATCGCCTCCGTCTATCATAATCAAACGTTTTACCAATTTGGAAATATATCCGTATGATTGGCTGCCGTACTTCTCCAATATCAAGGAACGAATCACAAAAGGAATCTCTTTTCCGAGACCTCTTAAAATGGCATCCAAAATGGCTTCCGCGCTCGGTTTATCAAACTCCGTTGAAATTTCTCCCGTATCATTCGTATCCCGCTCTTCTTTCGGATAACCATATTCCGACGCATGGGCATGAATAAGTAAAAAACGATCGTGCTTTTTCAAATACGGCTCCATATAGATATCCGTCATCAGAATCAACCGGGGACGTGAAGGAACAGAAAAATATATTTCCAACAGTTCATCTAAATTCATGTCGTCCGTTACATCGGAATTTCCGTTTTGAATCAGATATTCCCGTATGCAAGCGCACCAAAAAGAAGTAACGTCCTCAACGGAGGAAAGCATCGCATCTGCTCCATTGAAAACAGGAAAAATCAAATCTCCCTTTTCTTCACAGGACAACGACAATTTTGCCGTCAATGACAGACGTGTTTCTCTTGGTCCGTAAATGCGAAGCTTATGAATTCCGCTGTTTATTTTTTCTTCGCAGCGGGCAAGCTGTTTGAAAGCACAGAAATCAATTGCCATTTTTTCCGCATACGCTTTTTGCAGGCGGCGTTTTTTCTGTATATCGGAATAGCTGTCCCATATCCGAAAGGAGGGTGTGATCATTTCCGTCAGCTGTTTCTCCACCATTTTTGAAAATTCGGATATGCCCTCAACGTGTCCTCCGTGTTCACCCTCTTTCCAGGAAAGGGAATACGTGATAATATGATGATCGTTACCGAATTTTTCCTTCAGCTTTGCTCGGATAGAATCCTTCAGACGCTTCATTTTTTCTCGGCTCTCGTCATTAACGCTTCGGAAATACGCGGGTGCGCCTTCAATCGGTTCTCTGAAAAGAAACAGCGTTCTGCTTAAAATTTCTTCGTCCGAAAGAGGTCCGTAAAGAATTTCCAGCTCGGTATAACTTTTTTCGTAAATATCGTCGCGTGAAAAACGGATTTCCGATCCTCTGTTGTTCATGTGCAGAAGTACGGAAACAAACGCATCCTCGCTCGGAACGGAGCCGTAACGCTCTCCGAGCATAACGATCATATACGGACGGCATTTTTTAATTTCATCAAAACAGACCTTGAGGACCTTATCCGATTTATCGGATTCATCACAGTCCTGGGTATTGATGCCCCATCGCAGATCGCAGAAATCTATATTGTGTCCATGCTTCGCCGCTATACGGGAAACAGCGGGCAATACGCGCATTTGTATGGCATCTCTTTCATCATGCATATCTTCAAATGTACTGGAAACAAAAAATCGGATTCTGTTTTCGTTTTCCATATATGGCTCCTCCTTTTTATACGCAAATCAGCCTCAGCATTTTGTATGATCTGAATACAAAAAACTTGGATAGGCTAATCACAAAGCAAACCGTTATTCAGCGGCGATTCGCCTGTTCAATTTTTTTCAATGCCCTTTTGAATTGGAAAATAAAGAGCACTGCAGTAAAGCTGACGGCGGCAATATCCGCAATCGGCTCTGCAAGATATACACCAAGCGTTTGGTCTTCCACAAGCATCGGCATAATATAAATCAAGGGAAGCAGCAAAACAAATTTTCTTACCACGGCAACCGTCACGGAGGACAGTGCTTTGCCGAGTGATACAAAAGTCATTTGACAAGCAATCTGAATGCCGAAAAGACACATTCCGCCAAAATAAATACGGATCACATTTTCCGTAAAATCCAACAAAGCCGCTTTATCAGTAAACATCGCACCGAATGCTCTCGGAAACAGCATGACAGCCAACCAGAGCGTAAAAGAATAAATCAAACAGGAAAACAAAAGCAAACGAAATGTTTTTTTGACACGTATTGCATTTTTTGCTCCGTAATTATAACTCAGAATCGGTTGCGCGCCTTGGGCAATTCCCTGAAGCGGAAGCATTGCAAATTGCATAACGCTGGCAAGAATGGTCATTGCACCGACGGCAATATCTCCGCCATACTCCAATAAAGAAGAATTGAAGCAAACGGAAATCACACTTTCGCTTCCTTGCATAATAAATGTTGCCGTTCCGAGCGCAATACAAGGCAAAATAATTTTAGGTGAAATACGAAAATTTTTTCTTTTCAAACGTAGCAAAGTCTTTTTGCTGAACAAAAAGGATACAACCCAAATACAGGAAAACGATTGAGAAATTACGGTTGCAAGAGCTGCGCCCTTAACCCCCATATCCATTCCGTAAATAAAAATCGGATCCAGAATAATATTGGAAACTGCGCCGATCAGAACCGAAAACATCGAAATTTTGGTGAAACCCTGCGCGGTAACGAATGCATTCATTCCCAATGTCAATTGTACAAATATTGTGCCGACAGCATATATATTCATATAATCGCAAGCGTACTTGATCGTATTTTCACTCGCACCGAAGGCAAGCAAAAGGGGACGGTTCCAAATCAACAAAACAGCAGTCAGAACAAAGGAAATCAAAATCTGCAGGACAAAACAGTTTCCAAGCGTTTTTTCCGCACTTTCCATATCTTGCTTCCCCATAAAGATGGAAGCTCTCGGTGCTCCTCCCGAACTGATCAGAGCAGCGAAGGCCGAAACGATCATAATGATAGGAAGACAAACGCCTACTCCCGTCAAAGCGATATCGCCGATCTCGGCAATATGTCCGATATAAATTCTGTCTACGATATTATACAGCATATTAATCAATTGCGCCGCAACCGTAGGCAGAGCAAGCTGAAACAAAAGCCTGCCGATCGGCGCCTTGCCTAAAATTTCTTTTTTATTCTCTTCCATGCTTCATATCTCCCAAACAGTTTTGGATTTTCAAAATTTGAATGAATTTATTTTATCGTATTCTTGGATTTTTGTCAATTACCATTCTCAAAAGATTGGGTAATTTTGATCAGAAATTGAATTTTTTTCAAAAAAAGAATTGCATTCGACAAAAAAGTGTGATATACTATATAAGATTATTCCATAAAAACAGAAAGGAGTTTTTATTATGGCAAAAAAATCTAATTCCGAGCTTGTTTCTTCTTTGCTCTACATTCTGATCGGTGCGGTTCTCGTTATTTTCCGTTCTCAGACTTTGGGTTGGGCAATGACAATTGCGGGTGTACTCTTTATTGTTTTCGGTATTCTTGATCTGATCAGAACCAATCTGGCGGGCGGCGCATTCAGCCTGATTATCGGTATTGCAATTTTGGTTCTTGGATGGGCAGCAACACAAATCGTTTTGCTTGTCCTTGGCATCCTGATTGCAATCAAAGGCGTAATTGCCCTTGTCAATGCTTTGCAAGCACGCAAAAAGAAGCTGCTCAATATTATTTTCCCGATTGTTTCTATTGTTATCGGGCTCATGCTTGCTTTCGGTAATGGTCTTGATATCATGATCATGATTGCCGGTATTCTTTTGACTGTTGACGGAATCTTCGGACTCTTTGCTTCCCTTTCCAAAAGATAATTTACATGTAAACTGCAAAAACTTCCCGGATATGAGAAAAATCTCGCATCGGGAAGTTTTTCTTTATAAAATATTAAAATATGTAGAAAGTTCGGTTTTCGGCTTCTTGACAAACATATGCACGGGGTTTATAATAAACTCATAAAGATACAAAAAGCGGACATGTCCGCCGGAAATTCTCACAATATAAAAAGAAAGGATTTTTATGAAAACAGACAACACGGCTTTATTTGAAAAAATTCCTGTTCCCAAGGCGGTTATCACGCTTGTGATTCCAACCATTATCAGCCAGATCATTACCGTTATTTACAATATGGCGGATACCTTTTTTATCGGTCAGATGGATGATGCCAATCAGGTTGCCGCTGCAACGTTGGCAATGCCTCCGTTCGTTATGTTGACGGGAATTGCAAACCTCT
>JAFQEK010000036.1 GCA_017399025.1 Clostridia bacterium | reverse complement strand
GATTTTGAATCTGATTCGCTCCGTAAAACATGAACAAAACGGTTGAAACGGAAGGAAAAATTCATGTGTGAGCCCTGGAATTTATCAGGATTTCCCTTGACGGTAAGTGTTTTTTTAGGTATAATGAAAATAATACAGCGCAATTCCTCAAAATGAATGAAAATAAAGAAAGGATCCTTCCAATGAAAAAAGACTACATTCCTTTTGATTACGCACGTGCGGAAATGATTGCAAAACGCACGAAAGAATTTTATGACAGCAATACACCCAAAACACATATTCATATCAAATCATGCAGATCTTTGAAAATGCCGAAGATGCCTGCATTGAATAGCTTTTCTTTTCCGAATGATATGGAACGGTATCTGGATTTGCGCGCCGAAAGAGATTATCAGTTCGCAAGATTTCACGAAAATATCCAGGATGATTTTATTCCTTCCACATCTCCGTGGTACGGAATTGCAGAACACACTGCTTTCCTCGGAGGTCAAGTGGATTTCACCGAAACAACGACATTTCAGCATCAGATTTGCGCAGAACTTGAAGATTTTCGTAATTTGACTTTGGACCGCAATAATCTTTGGATTCATCTTGTGGCAGACGGTATCCGTTATATGAATGAAAAATGGAGCGAATATATTCCCGTTCGTATGCGCGGCGCAGACGGTCCTTCCGATATTGCAAACGCTGTCCGCGGTTCCGATCTGTTTTACGATATTTACGATGAACCCGAAATGCTTGAAGAGCTGATGGATTTCTGTGTGAAAGCGGTACATTTTACAACAGATCTGCAAAGAGAAGCGGCAACCAAAATTCTGGATGGCTGTATCAACGGCTTTGGACTTTGGATGCCCGGTAAATGCATGGGACAGATTTCGGAAGACGTTTCCGTTATGCTTTCTCCAGATGTTTATGAAGAAAGTTTTCTTCCTGCACTGAAAGCCTGTGTTGACAATACGGATTGCTCCATGATTCACGTGCATTCGCTCGGACACAGAATGATTCCCATGATCGCCGCTTTGGATAAAATCAGACTGATGGAAATTTCCAGCGACCCCAACTCTCCCCGCGCAGTGGATATTTTCCGCCAATATCAGGATGTATTGAAGGATAAAACCGTTATTCTCGCGCCGACGTATAAAGAATTGACGGAAATGGACGATATTCTTTCCAATTCCAAAGTGATCGTTTGGTATTATGCTGAGGACGAAGAAGATATCAAGCGCGTGCTCAAACTTGTTGAAAAATACAGATAAAAACGATTTCTTACCGATGCCGTAAAATTTCCGGGATAGTATCGTAATAAAAAGGCACTTGCTGAAGCATTCTGCAAGTGCCTTTTTTGCGTATCATGTGTGGTTTGTTTGAAAATCTGAATAGTTCAGTTTTTATTTTCCGGTGAATTGCTCAAATCGGACCTCGCCGTTTGTATTGCTTGAATACAAGAAAAACTATGATAGGCGAGCAGCTTGGAGAGGCAGTTTGCCGCTTTTTAATCTTCACGGTTCAGAAAATTGGAAAGAAGAATTTTTTTCTTTTTGTATTGCATCGCAATCAAAAAAGCAGATATTCCGAAAATTCCTAATAAAAGAATGGAAAGAACGATTTCACCGATGAAGATTTCTTTCAGATGTGCCGCAACCAACAAAATGGAGAACAAAAGAAACCAGATGAGAGCGGTGGAAATGACTTTTTTGACATAGGTTCTGAAGCGACTGTGAAATTGAGAAATATCTTTTTCATAGCGTACGGTCAACTGTTCTTCTGTCAAGACTTTCCATTGTGTTTTTTCCGTATTTCGGTCGGATTCCATCACAATCAGCTGTGGTTTGCTCCATGTCTGAATGTCATCCAGATATTTGGAGGGCAAATATTTCAATGCGATGGTCATTTCTTTTTGTGATTGCAAAGTAAATTTACCTTTGATGAGATAGGGCTGAAGATTTCTGTACCATGCGGCGGATTCATTTATACCGAGAATATTGACAAAGCCTTGAATGAGTGCGGTCAGCAAAAAGAACAACAAGGAAAAGAACGGATTTTTTGTGCGCTTTTTCTTTTGTTTGAAGTAAACCGTATATTCTTTTTCATCGGGAAATTGAAAACGGACTTTTTTGGAAGTTGAGGTTATTTCCTTTTCAATCCCGTTGATTCGCAGGAGTAATCCCTCTTTTGTGGGAATATCTCCGATGATATCTAAGATCATATTTATACCTCCGTGCAGTTTTACGCGAAACCCGAAACGGCAGAATTTTTTCCGAAACATTTCATATTCGGGGGATTTCGCGTTTTTTCGATGAACGGATAAAAGCGAATCGGTACAAATTATAAACGCTTTTGCTCTTCATCGAGGTTTTCTTTCTATTATAACATAAAAAAAGATAAATTTCAATATCTTAATAAAAAACTAAGAAATTATAAAGCAGGGAATGCCCGTTCGATAACGGATTGCTTGTAATCTGTAATCCGCTTATCGTAATTTTACTTATATTCGAATAATATAAAACGGAGAAACACGGCATGTTGACCGTATTCCTCCGTTTTTGCATTAAAGGCAAACGTAAAGATTAATATCCCAGGCAGGAATATAAGGATGTTTGCGCAAATACATTTTGTGGGAAGGTAAAATTTCATGGATCAGCAAGGGCAGGGCGAAAAGATCCGCGCTTTTATGATAAAGTGAAACGATCATTTCCGTTTGATTGTTCCGAATTGTTTGAACAGATCCGAGAATGGCTTCCCATTCTGCACCTTCCACGTCATATTTAATCAGAAGTTTTTCGTTTTTGTAATTGTTCCGGCTATCAAGGGCATCGCATTCCGATGTCCTTATCTTCGCGCCGTTTTTGGTTTTTCCCGCAGTGCTGCTTCCGATGGTTGTATTTCTGCCCGAACCGTCGGTTAAAACGACAGTTTCTTTTTTATCCCATGCGCAAAGAGGGAAAGCGTTGATTTCAAGACTTGTCAAAGAAGAAAGATACGTATTCAGCTTTGCAAAGGTTTTTGCGGAGGGTTCAAAGGCAGTAATTTTTTCAACCGTCGGATAATAAGCAAGCGCTTCCTTTACGGTATCGCCGTTGTATGCTCCGAGATCAGCATATGCGGTATAGCCGCCCGATAAAATTTCTTTCAGCGCATCGTTTTTTTCCGTATCGGCATGACCGAGATAACGGATATCTCCCGATAATTTATAAGAAATCAGATCATCGTAAACTTCTTTTGATTTTTCATCAGCCAGGAGAGAACGAACGGTTTCAAATTTGCTGCGGTTTTCAAGATAGAAATTTGCATCGAAAAGTTCTCCTCCGCAAACGGGAACATCGGGCGCATAAAGTTCATTTTTTTCGGAAATGGAAACGATTCTTGCCATTACGTCGCCAAGAGAAGAACCGAATGCAAGAAGAATGATGAATTTTTCATATTTTTGTTGAATCTCCGAAAAAGACAGCACCCTTTTTCCGTGAAAGCTGTGTCCGCGGACAAATCCGTCAGAGGCAAAAAAGTCGGCAACGGGAACTTGATTTTTTTCAAGGATCTCCAGAATTTTATCCGCGCCGTTTCCCATTCCGTAAATGACGATGGGAAGGGAGGTCTGTTTCAGATATTTCCAAAGATTTTTTTCATGAAGCAAAGAGCGATCAATCATGGAAAATGACACGGAACGCAGGGTGATTGTAAATCGTGCGTGCAATGAGGGAAATACCAACGGATTTCGGATGCACACGGTCATTGGAAAGAATATAAGAGGAGCCGGTTTTCAGGTATTCATCAAATACAGCCTGAACGTCAATATAATCGATACCGTATTTTTCGGCAAGCGCTTTATATTGCACGTTGATTTCGTCTACCATTTTTCTCATGGGATCCTCAAAATTGCGGTCCAGGAAATACGGAGAAATGATTACGGGAATTGCGCCCGTTTCCTTGGTTTTCAGAATCATTTGTTCCATATTTTTGCCGGTTTCTTCGGGATAGATCAAAGTCTGTGTGAATTTTGCGCCGTCAAAATGCCGCCATGCATCGTTGACACCGATCATGATGAACACGTAATCGGGATGATAAGCAAGGATATCCGTATCAAAACGGTCCAGAAGCATTTTACTTGTGTTTCCGCTGATGGCAGAATTGAGATAATGAATGTTATGCGTAGGAAAATCTGCCCAGGTGTCCACAAAAATTCTGGATACGTAACTGGAGCCCATTTTTCCGAAGCCGTCTCCAACGGGACGCGCTCTGTCGCAATCGGTAATGCTGTCGCCTGTGAACATTACGGTTTTGATTTGATTCATAAAGAGAAACCTCCGTTTATAATTAAATTTTACAGAAAATATTATAACATTTCTTACAGCAAAGTCAATAAACTTCAAAATTTTTTATTGAAAAATCATGAAAGATATGTTATAATATCAACAAACAACGATTGGTCTGCCGAATACATTCAAACAGCAAGGCTGATACGAAGTAATTTTCTATGTAATAAAAAGATCGGTAAATGACGGAGGATTTTTAATATGAGCAACGCGAAGGGATATGGTTTCCGTTCTTCATTCGGAGGTTATCACAAAGGACAGGTTCATGCATATATCTCAAAAATGGCGCAGGATATTGCAAAACAAAATGAAGAATGGGAAATTGAAAAATCAAAATTTTTGCGTGAACTTCAGGTTATCAAAGGAGAAGCGCAAAAGAGTGAACGTCTTCGCGAGGAATTGGCTTGTCAATATTTGGATGCGCTTTCCAAAATTGATAAAATGATGGAACATCTGGCTTCCGAACAGCAAAAAAATGAAGAGTTGATTGCAGAACAGGAACAAAATCAGCAAAGAATGGAAAAACTTGCGGATTTTGAATTGACCAAAGAATCGCTTGCCAGAGCAAAAGTATCTCTGGTAAGAGAACAAAAGAGAGCAGTTGCATTGCAAAAAGAGAAAGATGAAATGGCAACCAAGATGGCAACGCTTGAAAATTCTCTTGCCAATGCAAAGGAAACGATCAATTCCAAAATCAGGGATAATAAAACGCTTTCCGCAGATAACGATGCGCTGAAAGTGCAATTGGAAGCAAAGGATCTGATCATTTCCACATCAAAAGAAATCATTGCGACCGAAAAGCAAAGAACCGAGATTTGGAACACCAAGACAGAAGCACTCTATGCGCAGATTGCAGAGCTTGAAAAAGAAGTTACCAAAACACAAAATGCGCTTTCTGAAGAGCAGGATCAGAAAAAACAACAAAGTGCAGAAATAGAAAACCTCAGAAACAGCGCGGAAAAAACAAAATCCGAATGGAATAAAACGAAACAAACGCTTTCTTCGGAACAGAATAAAAACGCAGCCTTGACAAAGGAAAAATCGGCGCTTTTGACCGAAGTGCATGGTTTGAAATCTTCTCTTGAACAGCAGAAATCGAGTGCTGCGGGTGTTCAGAAAAAACTGAGCGCAGAACAGGCAAGAGCAGAAGCGCTGGAAGCGGAAAAAGCAGCAATGCTGAAAGAAATCGAAACTGTGAAAGCGGCTCTCGCGGAAGCCAAGATTTCGGACAACGCAACACAGCAGATTTTGAGCGCAGAACAGGCAAGAGCGGAAGCGTTGGAAGCGGAAAAAGCAGAAATGCTGAAAGAAATCGAAACTGTGAAAGCGGCTCTTGCGGAAGCCAAGGTTTCGGATAACGCAACACAGCAGATTTTGAGCGCAGAACAGGTAAGAGCAGAAGCGCTGGAAGCGGAAAAAGCAGCTCTGATCAAAGAAGCAGAAGCAATCAAAGCAGATTTCATGCAAGCCAAAGCGGCAGATGATGAAACAAAAGAAAAATTGACTGCCGCGCAAGCAAAATCCGTAGAATTGGAAACAGCGGTTCGCGAAAAAACGGAAGAACTTCTCAAAGCGCAGAAAGAATTGGAAAAACTTCGTTCGGATTTGATTTATCAGGACAGAATGGAACGCATTGCTTATGCGCATACCAATACATTTTTCATTATGGAAGAAAAAATGGGCAGATTTTATCGGGATGCCATGTGTGCTTCCGATACAAAAACGGGATTTTAATCCCGTTTTTGTTTTTTTTGAATAAAAAACATTGACATTGTAAAGAATCTGTGTTATACTATTAATTACGAAAAATGATGAGAAAATATCAGAAAGGAAGATTTCGGCATGGCGGATAATAAAGGTAAAAAAATCATCGCGTTGAACAGAAAAGCACGCCACGATTTCTTCGTGGATGATACATATGAAGCAGGGATCGCGCTTTTTGGTACGGAAGTAAAAAGTCTGCGCCAGGGAAGCGTCAATCTGAAAGATTCTTACTGTTATATCAAAAACGGAGAAATCTTTTCTACCGGCATTCATATCAGTCCTTATGAAAAGGGCAATATTTTTAACCGTGATCCTCTTCGAGAACGCAAGCTTCTTATGCATAAAAAAGAAATTTTGAAGCTTCATGCGCTCGTCGGCCAGCAGGGTTATACTTTGGTTCCCCTTTCTCTTTATTTTTCCGGTAAAAACGTAAAATTGGAGCTTGGTGTTTGCAAAGGTAAAAAACTTTATGACAAACGCGAGGATGCCGCTAAAAAAGCAGAAGCGCGCGATATCGAACGTTATGAACGCGAACGCTCCAAATATTGAGGAAAACGCTTTCGGAAATTTGCTTACTTTCAGTTTTGCGTGTGTTCAGGTAAAACGATAAGGGAGATAAAAAGCAATTTTTGGATATAAAAACAGCAAAAATGCCTCTGTTATATATGGGCCCGTAAAGGTTTCGACGGGGATTTTGCAGTATGGTAAGCGAGCCGAGATGTGGTAACTCGTTAAACAACCTCATTCTTAAATATAAACGCTAATAATAACAGATTGGCTCTCGCTGCCTAATGCAGCGCGTCGCTCCCGTGAACACCGCGGCTCGGGACTCGGCGTCACACAGCGGTAAATGTGCACAGCCCGTTTGCTTTTGAAGCTGTCATAAATAAAAAAGCTACCTGATTGCAAAGCCTGTTTGTCGGCGTTGCGAAAGGGGAATCTTAAAAGATAAACTGCGCTCGGAGAAGGCTATATGAATAGATTTTCGGACAGGGGTTCGACTCCCCTCGGGTCCACCACTCATTAACACGTCCGTGTTAAAATTAAGCGAATCACCGTTTTGTCAAGGATTGCCTTGATGGGACGGTGATTTTGTCGTTCTTAGTGAGGAAATCCATAAATCTTAAATTCCAAGGATATCCTTGCTATTTTGAGGTAACACGGTTTTAGCGACAATATCCATCAATCATAATAATCTTTAGTTTCAAACTCAAATAAACAAAAAAATATAAAAAAGGAAACAAGCGGCATCAAGAGAAACGCTTGTTTCCTTTATTTTAATGAAAATAAACAGAAAACATCAAGAATATCTTTACCTATACCATAGAAGAACTGCGTGAATTGCGTGAAATTCCTTGCTACATCAGGCTAAAATGGGGATAAACTGCGGAATTTAAGCGTAAAAGCGCGGAGATTTCTGGTAATGATATTGTTATGACACATCAAAGATATCAAGATTGTAGATTCTTTTTTGCAATTTCTGATTTTAATAAAATAATGCTAAGATATTGCGAAACGCTATTGGAAAAAATGAAAAATTATGTTATAATTGTAGTATTATGACATCTTAAGACGAAAGGAACGACAAAGATGGGCACAATTAGCAATGTTGGTATCAACATATCCGAGAAAGCGACATTGATTTGGAACGTAGCAGATATGCTCAGAGGACCTTTCAAGCCGCATGAATACGGTTTGGTTATTCTTCCTATGACGGTTGTAAAGAGATTTCACGATTGTTTGCTTCCGACGCACGCAAAAGTTCTCGGAATGTATGAAAAGGTTAAAAATTTAGAAGTGATCGACGGTTTTATGACACGCGCATCCGGATATCAATTCTATAACACATCGAAATATACGTTTGAAACGCTTGTTGCCGATCCTGAAAATATTGAAGCGAATTTCAAGGATTATCTTGCGGGATTTTCCGGCAACGTGCAAGACGTTTTGTCGAAATTTGATTTTGATAACATCATTAAAAGAATGGTTGAGAGCAACACCCTCTACCTCGTTATCAAAGAGTTTAATAGCCCCAAAGGATACCTTGGTGCTGATAAAATATCTGCTGTTGACTGTGGCTATGTGTTTGAAGACCTTGTTCGCAGATTCAATGAATCCTATGGCGAAGAAGCAGGAGCACACTTCACATCCAGAGATATTATTTACCTTATGACCGATATCCTGCTTTCCGATACACAGTTCAACGGTCAGAACATCACCGTTTACGATATGGCAATGGGAACTTCTCAGATGCTGTCTTGTATGGAAGAGAGAATCCATGCCCTTGATGAAGATGCAATCGTTACCTGCTTTGGTCAGGAGTTCAACCCTTCCACCTTTGCTATCGCAAAAGCCGATATGATGATCCGTGGCGGTGATCCCAACAATATGCGATTCGGTGATACCCTTTCCGAAGACCAGTTTAAGGGATATAAGTTTGACCGCATCATATCGAATCCCCCTTTCGGTATCGACTGGAAAAGAGAGCAAAAGGCAGTTGAGGCGGAAGCGAAGCTGGGTGAAGCTGGTCGCTTTGCACCCGGCTTGCCTAAGATTTCCGACGGTCAGCAGTTGTTCGTTCTGAACGGTCTTGCCAAGCTTGCCGATGACGGCAAGATGGCAATTATTCAGAATGGCTCTCCTCTGTTCTCTGGTGATGCCGGTTCAGGTCCTTCTAACATTCGTCAATATATTTTGGAAAACGACTGGTTGGACGCTATCATTCAGCTCAGCAACGATGCTTTTATGAATACTGGCATTAGTACATATATCTGGGTACTGTCGAAGGATAAACCTTCCTATCGTGCAGGTAAGGTACAGTTGATTGATGCTTCCCATTGTTATGAACCAAGAAGAAAATCCATTGGAACAAAGCGAAATGATATCACGGATTACTGCCGCGAGCTGATTGTAAAAGCGTATGGAGAATTCCGAGAAGGTATCTTCGGCGATAAAGGTGGCATTTACTGTGAATCTAAGATTTTTGATGCCGTTGAGTTTGGCTACAACAAGATCGTGGTAGAAAGACCTCTGCTTGATGAAAACGGCAAACCTGTTTTGAAAAAGGGCAAGAAGGTTGCGGATGCCTCTCTTCGTGATACCGAGAACGTGCCTATGGAAGAAGATATTGATGCTTACTTCACACGTGAGGTTCTTCCTTATGCTCCCGATGCTTGGATTGATAAGAGCAAAACCAAGGTTGGATATGAAATCCCTATGACAAGATATTTTTACGAATATCAAGCTCCCGAAGCATCTGACGAGATTCTTTCCAGAATAATCGGCTTAGAGGATGAAATTGCGGTTTCCTTGAAAATGCTCTTACACAAGGGAGAATGATTATGGCAAGACAGATGAAAGAAAGTGGTATTTCTTGGATAGGGCAAGTTCCGCAGTCGTGGGAAGTTGTCAGAACCAAGAATTGTTACACCAACAAGAAGCAAGTTGTTGGTGACGAAGCAGATAGTTATGAACGACTTGCATTAACATTGAATGGCGTTATTAAAAGACCCAAAGATGACGCTACTGGATTGCAACCAGAAGAATTTAGCGGTTATCAAATATTGAGAGAAAACGAACTTGTCTTTAAGTTGATTGATC
>JAFQEK010000035.1 GCA_017399025.1 Clostridia bacterium | reverse complement strand
GTCCGTCTGCAAACGGTCATCCACATTGGGACCGGAGGTAACGCGGTTCATACCCACGCCGATATCCTTGGTCAGTTCGTTTTCGGGAATCAGACCGCAGGAGAGGAGCAGGGTATCGCAATCGTAATGAATTTCCGTTCCGGGAATCGGCTGACGGTTTTCATCCACTTTCGCAATGGTAACGCCTGTCAGACGGTCCTTGCCGTCAATGCCGACAACGGTATGACTGAGGAGAAGCGGAATATCAAAGTCGTTCAGACACTGAACGATATTACGCTTCAGACCGCCGGAATAAGGCATAAGCTCCGCAACGACCTTGACCTTTGCGCCTTCGAGTGTCATTCTTCTCGCCATGATCAGACCGATATCGCCCGAACCGAGAATCACGACTTCTTTACCTACGCTGTAACCGTCAATGTTCATCAGCCGCTGTGCAGTTCCTGCGGAATAGATACCTGCAGGACGGAAGCCGGGAATATTCAGCGCGCCTCTGGGCCGTTCTCTGCAACCCATGGCAAGGATGATAGCTTTCGCGGAAATCTGTACCAAACCTTCGGTTTTGCTCATATATGTAATGACCTTTTCGGGCGTAACGGAAAGAACCATTGCGCCGAGACGGTAAGGAATCTCCATTTCTTTTGCCTGTGCTATAAAGCGCGCAGCATATTCGGGCCCCGTCAGTTCTTCCTTGAACGTATGCAAACCGAAACCGTTATGGATGCACTGATTCAAAATACCGCCGAGTGTGGAATCGCGTTCCAGGATCAAAAGATTGGTAACGCCTGCTTTTTTGGCGGAAATGGCAGCCGCAAGTCCTGCGGGGCCGCCGCCGATGACAACGATATCATACTGTTTCATTTCCGTTACCTCACTCACATCTTATGCGACAGCATCTCGGAGCCGCCACTGTTTTTACAAATTTTTTCCATAGGAATGCCTGTTTCGCGGGAAAGGATTTCCATGGTTCTGGATGTACAGAAGCCTGCCTGACAGCGACCCATACCCTGATGTACGCGTCTCTTGATGCCGTCCAGGGATTTTGCACCGAGCGTTCTGTTGATTGCATCCACGATTTCGCCTTCGCTGATTTCCATGCAACGGCAGACGATCACACCGTAAAGGGGATTTTCCTTAATCTTTGCGGCGCGTTCTTCAAAGGATTTTTCGGCAAGCTTCACAAATCCTTTTCTCGTTGCGATGAAGTTTTCTTTCTTGGAAGCACCCAGCTTTGCCGCAACGGCTTCTGCGATTTCAACACCGATGGCAGGCGCGGAGGAAAGACCGGGAGATTCAATACCTGCGGAATCAAAGAAGCCTTCTGCATCGGAAACCTCGCCGAGCACGAAATCATCGCCGTCCTCATGTGCGCGCAAGCCCGAGAAAGAGGTGATGGTTACACGATAAGGGATGTTCTTTACACTGACAGCGGACTTTTTTACAACATCGGCAAGCTCAGCCGCCGTTGTTGCGGTATTTTCCTTATCCTCCACATCCACAGCGGTCGGACCGAGAAGCAGGTTGCCGTGGACCGTAGGAGAAACGAGAATACCCTTGCCGTATTTGCCGGGAAGCTGGAATACCGTTGCACTGACATGTGTACCCGCTTCTTTATCGAGAAGGCAATAGTCGCCTTTTCTGGGCGTGATATGCAATTTGGTTTCGCTTACCATATTATGGATTTTATCGGAATAAACGCCTGCAGCATTGATCACCGTTTTGGTTCTGATCTCGCCGTTGTTGGTTTTCAGAACGTAACCGTCTTCGGTTTTTTCGATATTTTCCACCTCGGTATGGAAACGGAATTCCACACCGTTATCGCAAGCGTTTTCAGCAAGCGCTATTGTCAGACCAAAAGGACAAACGATACCGCCCGTGGGAGCCCAGAGAGCCGCAACCACGTCATCCGTGATGTTCGGCTCCATACGGCGGACTTCATCTCCGCTGAGAATCTTCACATCCACACCGTTTTTCAGCCCTCTCTGATAAAGCTCGCCGAGCTTAGGCATGTCCTCATCTGCAAAGCAAAGAACGAGAGAACCGTTGCGCTTGAATTCAAATTCAAGATCGCGCGCAAGATCACCCATCATTGCGTTTCCTTTTACATTCAATTTTGCTTTTTTACTGCCCGGTTTTGCATCATAACCGGCATGAACGATCGCACTGTTCGCTTTGGAAGTACCCGAACAAACATCCTCCGTCTTTTCCACAAGACAAACGGACATTTCATAACGGGAAAGTTCTCTTGCAACAGCACATCCGATGACACCGCCACCAATGACGACCGCATCGTATCTGATATCAGCCATATCTTAAAACTCCGTTTCTCCGTTCACAAAAAACGAACGGTTTTTTATTTATTGTATTGATAAAATCATATAAAAATAAAAATTAACAATAATATTATACTATTTTTTTGGCAAAAAGTCAATAATAATTGTTAATTTGTCCACGGTTTTTGAACGAGTAAAAATTTGTTAACAAATCTAATTGAAAGGCTCCCACTTTAACATTTTGCACACGAAATGCTTTTCGTGTCAGCATTTATGTGGGGAGCTGTCAGTGTGAACTGACCGAGAGAGCAAAGCCTTGATCACACGCTATTCACTCATTCAAAAAACCGCCTGCATATTCGCGGCGGTTTTCATAAGAGCTTTCAATGTTCAGCAATTTTCGGTTCTGTCGGTTCAATCAGATGCAGTCCGAAGCCGTTGACGATTTCCATTGCGGCGCGGATATCCGCTTCTTTTGCGGTTGCGCTCGGCTCATGGGAATCGGAGCCCAGAATCACATCGTTTCCAACCTCTGCGGCAAGCTGCCAGAAATCAATCCTCGGATAATTTCTGTTTTCTCTCAGACCGAGAAGATTGATTTCCAAGGGGATGTTTGCGCATTTTGCCGCTTTGCAAAGTCGGGTCATTTCACTGCGGTACAAACGGGGATCGCCCTTGAAATTCACAATATCGGGATGGGCAATGTAAAAAAATTTCCCCGTTGCCAAAGCCTCAATACATTCGTTGACATACAAAATAAGAGAATTATAATCGTTTGCCAAACGGGCGATATGAGATTCGGAGCTTTCATCCCTCAGAAAATGCTGACCGAGAATCAGATATTCGTAAGGATAAGGCTTGATCATCTCCAGCATTTTATCAAAATAAAGAGGATAATATTCCGCTTCAAAACCAAGATGAATGCGGATGTCCTTTTCATATTCTTTTTTCAAAGAAAGAACGGATTGCACATAATCCTCGATTTCATTCGGTTTCATTCTGTGCGTGGAATAATATCCGTTCGGAAACCAGTAAGGAGAATGGTCCGAAAAACCAAGAACCTTTACGCCCGCGCGGATAGCAGACTCCACATATTCGCGGTCTGTTCCCGAAGCGTGATTGCATCGGCTTGTATGTGTATGAAAATTGGATATCATTTTTGACTTCCTTTCATTGATCTTTTTATTCCATAAACTTTAATATATTTTTATTGTATCATAAATACGAAAGTTTTTCAATACCGTACTGAACTTTTTCGCCTATCCCGTATTCAGGCAAAAATCACGTTACTTCTCAATGCGGTGCGGCTGATCAGATCCGGAAGAGCTTCCCCGCAATCCCAGAGCATTTGTGCATAGAGTGCCACGGGCCACATCAAGTTTTCCTCAAACATACCGTCCTCAACAAGAGCATATACGCAAAGATCACCGTTTTTACAATTGCACATGGTACGGACAGTTTCCAACGCTTTATCTGCGTAAGCCATCCAATTTGCCTGAATATATTTCCAAATGGGTGCTTTTCTGTCCATACGGTTATGTTTCATTCTGCCCGTACTGACACCGATATACTGCGCACCCTCGCAATGCTCAAAAACGGACCAATCCAATTTGACAAATCCTTTGGTAACGACACCGAAGCGTTCCTCTTCTCCGCGCAAACAAGCGATATTTTTAACAAAACGCAGAGTTTCATCAAAGCCGCCGATATCATTCGGAAGATAGGAGAAGGGAAAAGAACCGCAATTTTCCCAGACAATACGGATACGCGGATCGACGGTTTCAATAAATTCCAATCTGTTTTTAACAGAATTGGCATGCAACCCGAATTCCAGATCCATATCGGGATATTTACGATAAAAAAGTTCTGCCGTCCGATTGACGAAATCCGCCGCTGCTTCGGCAATCAGAACACTGCCGATTTTTTCCCTGTTCAATTCGGTAAATGTCTGAAAATAAATACCGTCAATCTCCGTATCGCCAAATTCCTTTTCAAATTTTTCAAACACTTTTACGGATTCGCCGTCAAGAGCATTCATATCAAATTTTGCGCAATCGGTATCCCAGAGCCATGCAAAACCCCAGATCACCTTGATATTTCTCGCATGCGCATATTCCGTGATTTCACGGGCATTAACGGGAAGAAAATCATTCCAGATGATTACGCGGTTCATTTTCAGCATCATCATGTGGTCAAGATACCCCTTGTAATCGTAAATCACATGCCCCCACGTCCAGAGTCCGCGCGCCTTGACCGAAGGTTTGGAAACACATTCAAAATCGGGAAGTTGACCGTTCTCAAAAAAATTCACACGGTAACGATCAGGATCACCCGGATATTCGTTGGGGAGAATAAAGCGATCATAAAAATCAAGGGCGCCGTACAATGCGCCTGCATCGTCATAGCCTTCAATTGTAACGGTATCATTTTTCACCAGAATGCGGTATTCCTCGGGAAAATACAACGAACCACCGCTGATTTTTCCGATATGACGATTGCTTTCTTTCGTTCCAATATAAATGCAGCGAAAAGCAGATAGGTCCTCCGTGCAATCATCCGGAACACAAACGGGATATTCCATCGTATAATCCAAAAGCATGGAAGACAAAATTTCCAATGCTCGTTTTCTGAGTTCATTCAATTTTCCGGGATAAATAACGGCAATTTTTTTCATAAAGTTCCTCCTTTTCCGTGATTTTGGCAACCCGGTATTTTGAAGATATTATATCACACTCCGAGAGGATTTGCAATGGAATTCCTTTGTTTTCACAGTTTTTTGAACAAGTAAACAATTTGTTGACAAATCTAATTGAAAGGCTCCCACGCCGGGGCAATGTCGTCAACTTAAGATTGCCGATATTGCAGTGATATATTTCGCCTGCGGCGAAACGTGATATTTTGACTTCATCAAAGTGATATTCGCGCTGTTCGCGGAATATGAAGGAAAAAAATAACTCATTCAAAAACCCTGTTTGTTTTCATTTCAAAAAAACAAAAAAGAGGCGAATCGCCGCTGATGGTTGCTTGCCTATTCAAATTTCATCTGTATTTAAGCAACGCAAAACGGCAAGGCTCATTTTGCGCAATTTCCTATGAAACAAAAAACGACGGCGTTGACCGCTGTCGTTTGAAAATGGGTATCTTTCCTGTGTCGGCTTACATGTCGAAATTATCAAAATCGATATTCGGCATGCATACATAATCTTCTGTTTTTTCCACGGGCAAGGAAGCATATTCTTCCTCTGTATCAAAATATTCGTCTGTGCCGATAGAAAATTCCTTTTCTGTTTGCACGGCATACGAAGCATCGGCAGCCATATAATCTTGTTCGCCCAAAATTTCATCTTCTGTTTCTTTGACATCCATTTCATTCATCATCTCATCGTCTGTTTCCGTTTCTTCCGGAAAATAAGGCGCATATAAGCCCAATTCTTTCATGTTTTCGTTCACCTGAAAAATCTCCTTTTATATAAAAATAATTTATGAAGCAAACCGTCTGCACAAAGAGGAACGGTCCGCAAAAAGAGCCTTCGCCGAAGCGAAAGCTCTTTTATTCGGGAAATTAGTTTGCAAGACCGGAAGATTCAATACCCTGAACCAAGAATCTCTGACAGAAGATATACATGATAATCAAGGGAAGAACAACGAGAAGGCCTGCACTGTTCTTAACAGCAACTTCGAAAGTCTGTACGCTGGAACCGGCAGCTTCACCGAGAAGGTCAAGTGTAGCAGGCATCTTAGCCCAGAACTGTGTGCTTGTCAAGAGGAAGCTGTCTGCATTGGGAAGGAACGTATTGACATAGAAGATGTCAGTCCACTGCCAAGAGAAAGCAAGGATAAATACCGTGATCAACATCGGACCGGAAATCGGAAGAATGATCTTGAAGAAAGTCTTGAATACGCCGTAACCGTCGATGAAAGAAGATTCTTCGAGTTCATCCGGAACACCGCGGTAGTAGCTGCGCATCAAGAAGATGAACAAACCGTTCTTGAACGCAAGACCTGTCAGCGAAAGAAGGATCAACGGAACGTAGGTGTTGAAAATACCCTGTGTCAAGCCCAATGCATTATACAAACCGGTTGCTTTCAAAAGTCCGAAGATATCGAAATAGATAAACTTCTGAACGAAAGAGGAAGCAAGAATCTGGTGAGGTACAATCATTGTGAGCATAACGAAAATGAACACAAGATTACGGCCTTTGAACTTAAATTTTGCAAAGCCGTATCCAACAAATGCTGCAACGAACATCTGGATCACCGCGCAGATACCGGAAAGAAGGAACGAATTGAGCATTGCCTTGAAGTACTGGTTTTCTGTAATCAAATATTTGTAAGTGTTCAACGTCGGATATTTCGGAATCATCTTAACATCGCTCTGCAGGAAGTCCTGAGGGCTCATGAAAGAGGACGAAATCTTCGAGAAAAACGGGAACAAAATGATATAAGAAATACCGAGAAGCAAAATGAAACGGAAAATCGCAACGAGCAATTTCTTGTAGAAAAGGCTGTTCAAATATTTCGCTTTCATTCTCTCTTTAAGGGAGGTTCTTTCGAATTCAACGCGAATTTTGTTTTTGGAGCTTTTCAGCACACGAGGCGTGGTTTCTTGATTATTATTCATACTATTTTATTCCTCCCTTCTTAGTCATTTCTGCGGTTATAGAACACGAAGTTCTTGAACAGGAGCGCCGCAAGCAGAAGCGCTACGATAACGATACCGAAGTAGGTCCAAGCCAAAGCGGACTGTGTACCGCTGGGGATACCGTTCGGGGAAAGACCGATAATGGCCTGCATAACCTGATTGGATTCTGCTGTGAAAGAGTCAATAATCGTATAGAAAGCATTTACGAGGATCATGGGGCTGAGCATCGGGAAAGTAATCTTCCAGAAAGATTCCCAACCGGAAGCACCGTCGATGGAGCAGGACTCATAGATCGCAGGGGAAATGGACTGCAAACCGGAAAGGAAGATCAACATCTGAACACCTGCGCGGTTTACGATCGAATAAATACTTTCAACAAGACCGATAATCATATCGGTGAATGTTGTCGGTAACCCAAGGCTACCGAGCAACATATTAACGTCCATAGCGCTGACAAGACCGGAAGATCCTTCGCCGCCGTTTGCAGTACCCATATCGATACCGTCAAGGCTTGCCATGGAGTCCATAATTTCGCTTGCCGTCGCGTCAATCTTAGCAATGATACCTGCGCCTACAACGACAGGAATGAAGAAAATTGCACGGAATGCGGTACGACCGATCATCTTCTGGTTCAAAAGAACTGCGATGAAGAGCGAGAACATAACGATAATAACGATTTCAACGATCTGAGAAGCAAAGCTTGTGAAGATCAATTCGAGATAGGTCTGACCTTCTGTATTACCTTCCACAACCTTCAAAAGAATCTCAGAGAAATTGTCAAAGCCAACGAAGGTAAGCGAATAACCGCCACCGTTGATCGCAGGAATGACATTGTATTTCGCAAAGCTGTAGGTGAAAGATTCCCAAATTACACCTGCGTAAAGGAAAACCAAACCTATAAGGAACGGAAGAATAAAGATCCAACCAAGTCGGTCTCTTCTTTCGATCAATGAAGAGCTTTTGCGTTTCTTCTTTTTGGAAGTGATTTCTTTTGTCATTTTTCAGCTCTCCTTTCCTCAATCGGCTGTATGAATTACATAGGACTGAGAAGCAATAATCTTATATTCCGTCTCAGAAACGGGAACGAGAACGGTAGAAGTTTCGTAGTTGAAGTAACCAAAGGTTTTGCCGTCTGCGGAAGCAATCTTCGAAACGTTATCTGCTGTTCTGTTAGCGGACTTGATTGCCTGAATTGCATTGTTCAGAGTTTCTCTGGTCTTGTTCATCAGTTTTTCGTCATTAGCAAGAACTGCTTCGTCATATTTTTCCTTAGCTTCCTGATATTTCTTGAGCTGACCTGCGGTGGGCTTCAAAGCGCCTTCAACAGTTACAGCAGCAAGAGTATCCACATCCTCCAATTGGATATCCTTTACATTGATAAAGGAGTTCGCTTTGAGGATATAAAGTCCTTCTCCATATTCAATTGCAACATCATAGCTGTTGTAGTTGATGTGGAAGGTTGTTTCTGTTCCGTTATCATCGGTATAGGTTACATAGACAACATCGGAAGCAGCTTCTTTTTTCACGAAAGCAAGGCAAGCCTCATATTTTGCAAGAGCTTTATTGACTCTGGGAAGCAATGCTCTTTCTTTTGCAAAAGATTCTTTCGCTTGGGAAATTTCGTTTCTTTCAATATAAAGATTACTTTCTTCGATTGTCTGTTCGTATTCTGCTTTCAGAGAGAAATATTCGTTCTTGGAAGCGTTGTACTGAGCGAAGATATAGTTTGCAACATCAGCGTTCGCATTGTAAGCATCCAGGAAGCCGTGATTTGTAATGGTAGCTGTCTGGAGAGAACCGATTGCGCCGTTGAGCTGGTGATAATATTTCGCAACGTCATCGCGCCATGTCTGATAGTTTACAGAATAGTTTTCGTTCAGACCCATTGCGAAGGAGTTCTTGAACTCATTGGAGTTCTGATAGGAGAGCAAGAAGTAGAGGGAAGCGCCGTTTTCCAGGGATTTAAGAATATCGTACTGAATATCGCCGGAAGTATTGATAATGCCGCCGGCATAATTCTTATAACCGTGGAGTACCATACCGATAAACGGAATGGAAGAAGAAGCCATCTGATAACGGCTGTCGCTCAGCGGAACATTCATAATGTCTGTTGCGTAAGCCCATGTATAAGCGTTACCGCCTTCTACAATGACGTTGCCGTATTTTTCGGAGATTTTTTTCAAAACGTCCGTTGTGTTGACCTTGGAATCTTCACGGGTGATGGGATAATCTTCATTAAAGTCGGAGTTCAAGTCGGAACCGAGAGAAAGAACGGAGATACCACCGATCGAATATTTATCGTAATCCTTTGCAAATTTTTCAAAGAGATCGAGATATGCGCCGGAGGAAACAACGTTACCTTTACCGAATTTGTGGATGACCTGGAATACATAGTCATAATCACGTTTGGTTGTGTAACGGCCGCTCATTGCTCTTGCAGCGTGTTTGCGGTAAGAGAAGCCGGAGAATGCTCTTACCCAGTATGCGGTAGAGAAATCGAATTCGGGATAAACACCGATGCCGTTATCTTTCGCATAAGCGAGGAGCTGGTTCAAACCGTCTGCGCCGCCAACCGTCTTACCCCATTTTACATAGCTGGGATAATAAGGTTTGGACATATTACCGTTTGCAAAGCCTTCAAGAATATAATTGATATTCGTGATATTCAAGCCCTTGAATTCTTCACTCATGGTAATAACGTCAGCAAATGTTGTCAAAGGTTTTTCAACAGTAATCGGAATGGAAAGGAAAGTATCCTGTGCATCCAAAGCACCGTAGGAGTGGATATAAAGAGGAAGCGTGGATTCTGTTTCACTCTTCTTGAGTTCATCGATGGTGCCATTGGCAATCAAATAATTGCGGTAAGCCTGCGCCATACCGATATAAGAGGGAGCGTAAGAAGAAACGCCTCTTTCTCTTGCGAGATTTGTATCGGAGAGCATGATGTAACGAACGGAGTAGTTACCGATGTACTTGGTATCATCGTTCGCAGTCATGGAAGAGTTACCGCCGCCGATGGAAGAACCTACGTTAACGGAGTCAGTGCGTTTGATATTGAAGAGCGGGAATACCGTGTTATATACGATATTACCGGAAGCACCTGCCCAACCTGCCTGTTTGAGGTTCGCACGGACAGAAGCAAAGGAGTCGCCTTCTTCAATGATTGCAAAGAAACCGCGGGTATAATCTGTCTTATTGGTAATGGAGGGAGCGGTTTCGCCGCCGGCAGAACCTCTGTCGTTACCGTTCTGAACTTTGGAAATGGAATAGTTTTCTACGAGACCGAATACGGGAACACGATATACCTTGGAGTTTGCTTCGGTAGCTTCGATGGATTCGAGCGCAAAGTCGTTACCGTACATGGTGCCGCCGAGAATACCGGATCTCAGTGTGCCATCTTCATTGTAGAAATCAAGAAGCGTACCACTACCGTCCGGAATGAAGATATAACCGTCTTCTCTTGTATAAGAACCGTCGGTATCACCAACACCGCCTGTTGTCAAACCTGTCGCTGTACATCCGAAGTAAGGAAGAAGAGCAACGGTTTTGAGACGGTAAAGTTTTTCATTGAAACGGATGGATTTCGAAGGAAGCGTAACAGTCAGACCGCTATCATCAACCTTGTATTCGATTGCCATTCTGAAAAGCGGAGGTTCTTTTGCATTGCCTTCGTAACCTGTGATTTCATGGTCTTCTTCCAATTTGTCAAAGGTATATTCGGGACAATACTTACGAATCATGTTTTCCAGAATCTTTCTGGTACGGCCGGAACCGGAAATCATAACGTACATCTTTTCGGTAGGATTGTTTACAAGATATTCGTATGTTTCGGGGTTATTAGGGTTCGGAATAGCCTGCGGGTCATAAGTTGCG
>JAFQEK010000007.1 GCA_017399025.1 Clostridia bacterium | reverse complement strand
TAACCAAAAATTCACTTATAATTTCATTATAACATATCAAAATCGGAAAAACAAGGGAAATACTCTTTGCACAGGGTAACAGAATTTGCCTTTTTGAAAAAATATGACAGAATAAAGTTATGAATATCGCAGAATTAAAAACAGGAATACAAGAAATAAAAGAATCGGAAAGCGTAAGTTACGGAAATATACGCCACAGATTGGACGATATTCAGGAGAACTAAAAAATGTCAAAATATAAAAATTCCGCAAAAGAAGTCGGTGCTTCCGAGGTATTTATATATTGTTTTCTGCTTTTTCGATTTCCTTTTTGCACTCCGACAACATTTTTCCGTATACAATTGGGTTACAATCGGTATATCTCCGAAAAATATCGGTTGCTTCAAACAAAAGAGGAAGAGCTTGCTTGAATTTCCCGGATTTGATCAAAGAACGTGCAAGATATAAACAATCTTCCGCGATTTGAATCGACATTGCGCCCGGGCGTTTTTTTTTCTCTTTCGCGGCGAAATTCCAGGGCTTTTTTGTAAAATTCCGCAGAAGGATATCCTTCGGCATCGGCAAGCATTCCTTGGGAATGGAAAAAATCGGCTTTATGTTCAAGCAGAAAGGCATCCTGACAGGAATCGAGAAAATTTTCACAGTCATGGAGAATCGTATGCGCTTCCTGTAAGTTTTCTCCGGATGCAATATAGACGTCAGTAAGATTGATACAAGATTGTGCCGCGAATCCGCTGTGAACTTCTGGATTAATATCGCAAAGCCGACGGCGGATTTCAAGTGCTTGTTCTGCATATTGTCGGGCGAGTGAAAAATTGTTTTCTTTCAGATAAACGTAAGAAAGATTATAGCAGGTTCTCGCTACACGGGATTGTTCATTGGGAACTTTTTTTGCTATCTCTTTTCGGATTTCCAACGCTTTCAGATAAAGTTCAATGGCATATGTATATTCTCCTGTTTCCGCATAAACATCTGCAAGGCTGTTCATGGAAAAGGCATATGAGGAACGGTACACGGAATCTTCTTCGCAAAGCTGTTTCCTGATTTCACAGCTTCGCTTGAATACTGCTTTGGCTTCTTCGAATCGACAGGAGGCTTTATAAAAATATCCAAGGTTTACGCATATGAAAGAAATTTCGGCAAGGTCATTTGTTTCCTCGGAAAGTTTGATTGCTTCGAGATATAAGTTTTCCGCATTGGCAAATTGATCGCCGGCACCGAGATAATAAAGTCTTCCGAGAATGTCGCACACCTTTGCACGTTGGCGTGGAGATGCTTGGAATTTATTTCTGTAATAGCTGTAAAGGGATTCTGCTTCCTGGAGAGCTTCGTCCAATCTGTTTTGTTCACGTAAAAATACAGCAAAATCAATCAGCGGCTCACGGTCAAAATCATATTTTATGATGGAAGCTTCGGCTTCTCTGTAAAGACAGATCATTTCATTGGCATGTTCGGATGTCATGATTTGCATGCGAAGTGCTTCAATTTTGATCAAAGCTTCTTTGACAAGCTTTTGCACCTCATCAAGTGCTTTTGCGGACTCGGAAAGTGCCTTGTCGGCTTTTTCTGTTGCGAGGAGCAATTCTTTTCGGCGCAGCTCATCATCAAGAACGGCCAGTGCTTCTTCGGGATTGCCTTCATCCAGCAAAAGCATGGCTTTTTTTGTGCGTTCTGTCAGCGCTTGATCGGAGGACATGAAAGCGGCAACGGTTCTTGCAGCAGCCATCAATTGATTTTCAAATGCAAGAAGGGATTTGCGTGCTCGTTCCAGCAGTCTTTCTTTTCTGAGGCAGATTTCATTTCGTTTGTTTCCGTTTGCTTCCAGCAATGCGACAATCTCTTTTTCCAGATCCAGTGCTTCTTCACGGAGATCACGGATGGCTTTACTATTTGCATACATGGGAATATCATTGAGATGTATACAGTCCAAAGTTTTGTCATTGATCAGTAATTCGGAATTCTGTAAACTAAGATTCATATCAATACCGAGAGAACGTTCGAAATGTAAAAGAATTTTCAGTTTGATCGTATCTACACTGTCGAAATTGCTGGGATATTGTTGCAACTCATCGCAATATCGGTCAAGAAATTTTGCACCTCGCAGGATTGATTTTCATTTGATAAAGGTTTGACAAATGTAAAAATAAGAGGTTTATTCAAGTTGCGTTCTTTTTTATTGATAATATAAGAAGAAAGCGCTTCGTTGAATTCTTCTTCTGTAAATTCGCCGATTTTGCTGTGAATCAGCATGAAAAAATAATCGCAGGTACGGGCTTTTTCATTATATTGTTCTTGTTTTCTTCCTTCTGCGATGGCCTCAGACATATCCTCGCACATATGGAGTTTGAAATAAATTCCTTTCGGCACATAAATATCATTGAGCGAACGGATAAAATTTCCGATGGCTTGTCTTTCGTAATCAAATTCAACAATAGAGGATGCTAAAAATATATTTATAAAATGCATAGATTCATTCTCCTTTTTCTTTGTAACGGTCAACCGTTCATAATCACTTCATATAAGCTGTCCGCAAAAAGGCGGTGCATTTCTGCATTGGGATGATTGATTCGGTTTGCAAGCAGCTTGGTGGTATCCTGTGTTTTTGTGAGTTCTTTCCATTTTGAATAACAGTCGCACACCGTAACACCCATTTCGCTTGCAAGACGAGCCGCTTCGGAAATATAGCGGTCCATTCTGCCGCTCTTTTGCATTTCTGCAGTTTTATGCGCATATTCAAGATATTGTGGAGGAGTATCGTCGGCAACGTAGCCGATTGACTTTTACAATCGTCTAAAAATAAACAGTATACGGAGAACTAAAATGGAAAAATACAAAATGCCTGTTAAAGGAAGTCGGAGTTTCTCTGTTTTTAATTAGCTGTTCTGTTTTTGAAGGTGTTCTTCGACTTTTTGAAGAGATCTTTTTGCTTGTTCAAATTGTGCTTTTTCGTCCGGTTTATTGGATTCATTATAAAGAACGATAGCTTTTTCATATAAGATTTTTGCTTCTTCCAAATCACCGATTTCCTTTAAGATATCGGCGCGGATATGGATTGCATCCGCAAAACGCGATTTGTACATTGATTGATTGATTGGATTGATACAGCTCTGAGATTATACTCAAAGCCTCTTGGGAATAATGATCTGCCGCTTGCAGATGACATGGTTCGGAATGGTTTTCGTGGATATACAGTTCTACGTAAGAACGGGCAATATTGATGGTGCTTCTGACGATATAAGCCCGAGCCGCTACTCTTTTCCCTTCTTTTTTTGTTTTTTCCAAAATTTCCTTACGGATTTCGTACGCCTTTTTATAATAAATTTCAAGAGATTCTTCCAAAAGCTCTGTTTTTTTACTTTCGGTTTGTTGTTTGCTTTGATAGTAAGAAATATCTCCCATGGCATTGAGGGATATTGCGTATCGTGCTTGATATTGCAGCTTCTGTTTTTCATCGTTGGGATCGCAAGTGTCCAGCAAATCCTTTTTTAAGCGCAAAGCTTCGTTATGGGCTGTTTTTGCTTTTGACAAATAAACGGCGGCTTTTTCAAGGTCTTTTTCGGATGTGGCATAGAGCTCTTTATAATAGATGCCGAGATCGCTGTATAAAATGGAGAGACGATAGGTTTCGCTTTTTATTTCCTTGATCAAGTCAATTCCTTGCAGATAATAAATTTCTGCCAGCGGAAGCCAGTGTCCCCTCATACGATAACACAGATTTCCTTTCAGATTATATAACAAAGCAAGCTTTGATACGGGTGTGTTTTCTTTCGTCAAATGCAGGAGCAATTCGTCTGCGTAGATCAACGCATCCAGATTTTTGTTGTTATCTTTCAAAACTTCGATTTTTTCAATCATCTTACTGCGGTCAAGCCCGAATTTTAAAATCCATTCGTCTGCAATATCATAAAGCGCCAACACTTGTTCTTCCAGCTTGCCGTCCGAATAGCGTTCTTTGCAAATATGAATGCATTGGAAAATTTCCTCGACGGTAGCCTTCGCTTTATCGCGAATGGCGATTTGCATGAGCTCGGCAGCTTGAATTTCTTCTTGACGCGCTTGATTGATTGCCTCCAAAATACGATACGCATTTTCTTTTTGTTCTTCTAAAATAAATTTTTCCAAATCCTCCTTATAGGGGAAATTTTTTCGTGACAGATTGAGAGTAACATCCAGAAATCTCATTCGCTGCGCTTGAATTTCTTGACTTAATTGTTGCAAGTCGTCCTTTAACTGTTGATAAACACTTGAATAATCGGCGGGATGTTCTTTTTCATATCGTTCAATTTCCGCTTGTTTATCACTGAACGCTTTTTGAAGACGGATCAGCGTTTGATCACGTTGATATAAAGGAATTTTATTCAAATCAAAAACTTCTCTTGTAAGAGGCTCTTCATCGTTGATTTGGATTTGATCGTTTCCAACAATGTTGATTTTGAAGGAATCCTGCATATGCTCATTGAACAGCAATAAAATCTGATAAAGAATTTCATCCTCATACTGATAGACGGAACAGGGCAGATATTTAAATTTTTCAATTAAAATCTTTTGATGCTTCATTTTTTCATTTAATATCTTTTGATATAACGCTTCTATTTTTGAATGTATTTCATCTTTTTTTTCACAGTCTTTATGATAGCATATTAAAATTTGAGGCTTCCCATTTTCAAGGAAGGACTTTATTGCGGTTTCCACTTCTTCTTTGCTGTATTCGTAAAGATTTTCTTTTATAATGACAATGAGAAAGTCGGATTCTTTGATCATTTGGTTATAATCTTCTTGTTTATCCGTTTTAACACTGTTGCTCGTAGTTTGGCAGTTATGAAAATGAAACTTAACAGAATGAAGCTTTGTCCTTAAATCTGTAAAAAAACGAGTAATACGGTTCCTTTCCGATTTGGTTTCTTTGAGAGAAGACGTTAAAAATACGTGTTTTTCAATGATATCACTCATATGGAAATCTCCTTTGTGAAATTGAGTTATTCATAAAAATTTTCAAGAGGCGATTATATTTTTGCTGTTGCTTTTCAGTAAGGGACTTTTCTTTACAATGGTTAATTGTTCATGATCACTTCGTATAAGCTGTCCGCAAAAAGGCGATGCATTTCTGCATTGGGATGATTGATTCGGTTTGCAAGCAGCTTGGTGGTATCCTGTGTTTTTGCGAGTCCTTTCCATTTTGAATAACAGTCGCACACCGTAACACCCATTTCGCTTGCAAGACGAGCCGCTTCGGAAATATAGCGGTCCATTCTGCCGCTCATTTGCATTCTCGCGGTTTTATGCGCATATTCAAGATATTGTGGAGGAGTATCGTCGGCAACGTAGGTGTTCATCATATTGGGAGTCAGAAAAATGACTTCGCAACCTGCATACAGACAACGCTCAAAAATGGTACGGAGCGAACGAATGTAATTTTCCAGGGAACCGTTGACGTCGTTGAGCCCGAAGCAAACGATGACGGCATCGGGGGCATGCTTCAAAACCTGTTCTTCCAATCTGGGAACGGAAGCAGAGGCTGTTGTGCCTCCGATGGAAGCGCAGATCATGTTAACGGGTATATAACTGCGCAGAGCATTCAATTTTTTACGGAGGATATTCCAATAGACGTTTTCATAATCGGGTTCGCCTGAAAACATGCCGTGAGAAACGCTGTCCCCGAAAATAACGATATTGAGCGGACCGTATTGTTCCAATCCTTTCTGATCCAAATATATTTTTTCTCTTATTTTCATAGTGATAACTCCTTTTCTGTTTTATGATGGGAGATAAAGAAAACGTTTTGTCCGGCAGTAAGCTGTTTTCCTTTGAAAAAGGCGGAAATTCCTTCGGGAATTGTGACGGAATAGATGAATCTGCCGTCACGGAATACCCAATCCGCTTCGATTTTGCCGCGTATGGTTTCCATACTTCCTTTTGCGTATTTCAGCGATTCTATAAAAATAGGTTTCAGCTCAATTTTTTCAAAAGCGGGCGTTTCTTCCGAGGGCGAAATGCCGAGCAGAGAACGGAAAAACCACGAGATCACACCCGAATACATGTGATGGTTGTGAGAGCCACGGTTTTCACCGTTCCATTCTTCCCAAAGTGTGGTTTCGCCGTATGAGAACCAAGTTTTATATCCCGGTTCCGTTTCGGTCAGAAGCCGATAAGCAAGATCGCCTCTGCCGATATCGGATAATACATGATAAATATATTGAAATCCCACCATCCCTGCACGGAGCTGGTATCCGTCAAGATCAATGATAGATAAAAACTGCTTTTCAAGCACTTTTCGGTTTTTTTCTATATGAAAAGAAAGGAGCATGGCAACTGCGGTTTGCATTGCGATCTTACATTCCCCATTTTCGTCAATATATTCCGAGGCGAGTGTTTCTCGCCAATCAGAGGCTTTCTTTTCCCAATCCAAGGCATGGAGGTTTAAGGTTTTATGCGCAAAAGCCGTAATATCGTAAGCTTTCAGCAGATATAATTTTGCGATTAGTGCTTTGAGCTCCGGATTTACGATATCATTGCTCATCCAATCTCCGAGAATAAATTCATGCTTTTTTGCAATCTTTTTTTCAAGAAAGGTAATATAACGTTCAAAGAAAGGGATTCCCTCGGTCAGCATAGCTGTTTTTCCTGTATATAAATATACGCGATAGGGTATTTCGTAAAGCAAACAATCGCAAACGGGTCCGCAGGCGTGTCCCCAGGGCCAATCGGGGGAAGGAACCGTTCCGTGGAGAGAACCGTCTGCAAACATGCTTGCTTTGATATCCTCGTACCATTTTTCAAGCAAGGGAACGATGTTGAAATTGATCAGCGTTTGCTCCAGACTTGCTTGCGCATCGTTTGTCCAACCCAATTTTTCCCGTGTCGGACAGTCCGTAAGACACCAGAAAAGATTGGAGTAGGTTGATTGAATCCCTGCGTGGTAAATATAATTGAGAACGTCGTTTCCGCATGAAAATTCCGAACGGCGTTCCACAGACTGATGCGTAAATACTGCAAAAAGCTCTTTCGGCGGACGAGTCATTCCTTCGATACGCAAATAACGGAAGCCTCCGTAGAAAAAAGACGGTTTGAAGGTATCGGTTTTTCCCGATGCGACCATACGGCAATGCTGAAAAGGTGTATAGCGGTAAAAATTTTTCTTATTCATGCCGTTGTGCTTGGGCAGATCGTTTTCATCCAGTTCTTCTGCGTACCAAAATAGAATTTCTGTTCCGCATGGCTCGCAAACGGTGATTTCCGAATATCCCGAAATCGTTTTTCCGAAATCCGCAATAAAAGCGCCGTCTGCTGTCGTTCTGACGGAAATCGGCGCCATGCGTTCGCATTCTCTGATCGGCTGGCAAAGTACAGGACGGAAATCGGCAGTAATCGGCCGGGAACGAGCAATCGCAAATTGCCAATCGCGGTCATCATAATCAGAGGTAAGCCACGCGGGGTTATATTTTCTCATATCAACGTATTCTCCGCTTCTCAGATGGCTGAAAATGATATGTGATTTTTCGCGTGAACATTTCCAACTTTCATCACTGACGGCAACGATTTCTCCGTCAACACGTAAGCAGAGTAAAAATTGAGGTGCATCTCTCCAGGGGGCGATATCAAAATCCCATCCCGTCTGAAAGGATTCATTGAAAAATCCGTTTCCTGCAATGACACCGAGAATGTTCAGACCTTGATGCAAAAGCGTGGTTACGTCATACGTATGATACCAGAGGATTTTATCGTAATCACTTGTTGCGGAAATAAAAATATCCTCGGTAATATTTCTTCCGTTGATATAGAATTTTGCAAAGCCGGGCGCTTGTACGCAAAGCTCGGCTTTTTCAAACGGCTTTTCGATTGGAATTTTTTTGCGAAAAAAGGGAAGAGGATCGGTATATGAAAACGAGGGAGCCTGTTCGGTTGCTTTGATATATTCAGCGTTTCCGAAAAGCTCGGATGGTTGATTCGTGTAAGGATTCATCAGATACCTCCTGCGTCAGGATGAAATAAATTTAACGATTATTTGTAATTTTATTATACTGCAATATCTTGAATAAATCAAGGGGTACGGTTTTTTTGAAAACATAAAAAGTTATGTTGAGTGCTTGCCATACATTTTTCGACATCGCTCAGGCATGAAATCTTGTATTACAATCATTTATTGATTTGACCACAGATTTCTTTGAAAAAAGGAAACGATGTTCTTCTGTCTTTGTTTGAAAGAAAAAAGTGGAAAATAGGAAGGTTGAATCATAAAACCGGACAAAGCGAAAGATTCATGATTATTTGTTAAAAAGTAAATGCCGTTACCCTGCATTTTTCGATACAATGACTTGACAAGGACGGCATTTTTCAATACAATGATTTTACTATGATCATACAAAATCTTTTATTATTCAATGAAAGCTATACCCATGAAAATTGGATATACAAGGACATTTTCGTTGGATTTTCCAGACTTTACTATATTCTTGACGGCGAAGGCTATTATGAGGAGAATGGCAAAGCAATCAGATTCAAAAAACATCATTTGTATCTGACTCCCGTTAAAAAACCCTTTACACTTTATGAAAATCCCGAAAATAAGCTCCTGCATACGTATTCTCATATCATAACGGTTCCGCCGGTAACCTCCCTTACGGAAATCGAAGTCGCGGAAGGAACACCGCTTGCCGATGCCGTTTCTCTTTGGAGAAAATATATTCCGAGCGGCGATGCCGATCTCGTTGTACACACTATAAGCTTTCTTCTGTCCCGCCTTCCGAAAGCTCTGACTCAAACCAATTGCTTGGCACAAAAAACCCGTGAAATGCTCGATCAATTTGAAGCAAAAATGCCGGATATGGATATGATCGCCCATCGGCTCGGCTATACCCGAGAGCATATCACGCGCAATTTTTCAAGCGTGTATCATACAACGCCGAAAAAATATTATAATCAACGCCGTATGGATATTGCTTTGGAAAAACTACTCAGTGGCGCGAAGGTTAAGACCGTCGCGGAAGAACTGGGTTTTTCAACGCCATACGCTTTCAGCAAGGCATTCAAAACACATTTCGGACTTTCTCCCGAAAAATATGTAAGCTCTCTGCATATATAGCTTTTTCAAAATAATTTTTTACCTAATAAATAAAATTTTCGATCGGGATACCAAAGTACGGTCTCGCCGCCAAAGCAAGTGAGGCTTGTATACGTACAGCTTTCTGCCGTAGCCTTTGGTCCGACGGCGATGTCCTCCGTATCTGCAAACAAGACAGGCGGATCAAATTCAATTCCTTGCGGACTTTGCGAAGAAAAAGTGCCGAAGCTGATATAAGTGGGGTTGCGGATATAATTGGCTGTATTAAAGCGAGTTTCCAGCTTTAATTGATCAAATTCTCCGATCTTTCCAGCATTATTGTGATTTAACATGACATAACGGCCGTCTGTAAGTGCATAAACAGGACAAGGCGAAAGCGGATGCAAAACGGGAGAGCCGTCCCGATAACGCAAAGGCAACGGCTCCGTACAATTGTTACCATCCGCAGAGATCAGTGAATAATAGGGTGAGCCCATCAATGTTCTCATCAGCACGAAAAGTCTACCATCGGGTAAACGTACAACGGAAGGCTCCTGACAGGAATCATAGCCCGAAAAAACGGGGTTTGGTACGCTGATGCCCTGTGTGGGAAACAAGGTAAACTGAATATTCTCGCACGCGGGATCTTCATCCATATTGGTAAAACGCATCAGCATGGCATGCGTATCATTCCAAAACCACGTGGGCGGATACGGTTTATACCGCTCACTTGTGGAAATCGTTATGCCGAGAATATAATTGCCGAACGCATCGCGTACGGGGACTTGGAATGCCACCCAGTTGACAAGCACGCCTTCGGGATCCCAAGGGGTTTTTGGAAATGGAATCTCGCGCGGCTCGCTCCAAGTTTTTCCATCATCGTCCGAAAAAATACCGTACATATTGGTATTTGCCGTTTTTTGCGTATCTCTGCGGTAAAGAATATAGATTCTGCCGCTTTGGGTTACGAATGGAACACCCCAACGTACCCTTTGCACACCGGGGACGGTTTTCAAAAGCACGCGCGGCTCGCTCCAAAGATGCCCGTCTTTGCTTTGCGCTAAAACAATACATTCATCTCCTGAACCTTCCTTTGTGCTTTGCAACCAAAGCGCAAAGAGTTTGGTTTCGTTTTTATTCGGAAAAACGAGAAAATGCTCATTTCCTGTATCGCCACATGCTAAATTTTTAGGTTGATATACGATATAATCAGGCTTGGTGCGTAAAAATTCTGTTTTTGGATCGCCAAGCGGAATTCCATCTATTGCTTTTCCGTAAGGATATCCTGCTTCAATCAATTCTTTTTTTGATAAAAGTGGATGCTTCATTGTTTTCTTTCCTTTCCTAGTTGTTCTGCGGCTTCGCGGATTGCTAAAATATTTTCCAAAGGAATATTCGGCAAAACTCCCTCATGGCTCGGCGAGGCGATCCAAAAATCGCCGAAATCCTCATATAACTGCATGACTTTTTCCTTAACCGTATCGGGATTAGCATTCGTCAAAAGCTGCTGTGTATCCACGCCTCCGACAAACAGCAGTTTTCCTTTATATTGACTTAAACTCCTCGCATCCATGCCGCTTGCCTGCGCTTGCAACGGGTGCAGAGCATCGATGCCGAGTTCCAAAAGGTCAGGAATGATCCTGCCGATCGCACCGCAGGAATGAACCATTACGGGAAGAGAAAAGGATTTTGCCTGATCGATCAGC
>JAFQEK010000034.1 GCA_017399025.1 Clostridia bacterium | reverse complement strand
CCCGGTGTCAGTATTTATCAGGGCGTATACAGCTTCCTGTTTGGCATCGGAAATGCCTCGGAGATTTTGTCGTCTGCTTTTATGACTACGGGAGTGATTGCGATCGCTATTTTTTTGATGGATACGGTTCTGGATATGGAAAAACGTGTACGCCGATACTTCTTAAAGAAGGCAGAGGCTAAAAAATTATCCCGATAATATATAAAATGAAGTGCGCGGAAAAGGAAAGATTTCCTTTTCCGCGCATATTGCAACTTCAGGCGGACCATTAGCCGCTTTTTCAAAAAGAGAATCAAAAAAACGGAGAAACTTTCTTTGGTTTCTCCGTTTTTTGCAATGTATTACTGAATATGCAGAATTATTTTTGGGGAATGAGCTTTTCCTTTCCGCCCATATAGGGACGGAGTGCTTCGGGGATGTTGACAGAACCGTCAGCGTTGAGATTGTTTTCAAGGAAAGCAATCAGCATACGCGGAGGAGCAACCACGGTGTTGTTGAGAGTGTGTGCAAGATATTTTTTTCCGTCTGCGCCGTTTACGCGGATCTTGAGGCGGCGTGCCTGTGCATCTCCGAGATTGGAACAGCTTCCGACTTCGAAATATTTTTTCTGACGGGGAGACCATGCTTCTACATCGATGGATTTTACTTTGAGATCGGCAAGGTCGCCGGAGCAACATTCGAGCGTACGTACGGGAATGTCAAGAGAACGGAAAAGGTCAACGGTATTCTGCCACAGTTTTTCAAACCATACCATGCTGTCTTCGGGTTTGCAAACAACGATCATTTCTTGCTTTTCAAATTGGTGAATACGGTAAACACCGCGTTCTTCAATGCCGTGAGCGCCTTTTTCTTTGCGGAAACAGGGGGAGTAACTGGTAAGCGTATAAGGAAGCTTCTTTTCGTCCAGAATTTGATCGATGAATTTACCGATCATGGAATGTTCGCTTGTGCCGATCAAGTAGAGGTCTTCTCCTTCGATCTTATACATCATAGCATCCATTTCTGCAAAACTCATAACACCTGTTACAACGCCTGCGCGGATCATGTAAGGGGGAATGCAGTAGGTGAATCCGCGGTCGATCATGAAATCTCGGGCATAACTGATCACAGCGGAATGGAGTCTTGCGATATCGCCCATGAGATAGTAGAAACCGTTTCCGGCAACACGACGCGCGGAGTCAAGATCAAGACCGTCAAAGGTTTCCATGATATCACTGTGGTAGGGAATATCGAAATCGGGAATGATGGGCTCTCCGTAACGCTGTACTTCTACATTTTCGCTGTCATCTTTACCGATCGGAACGGAAGGGTCGATGATGTTGGGGATGGTCATCATGATTTTTTTGATTTTTTCTTCGGCTTCCGCACATTTTGCTTCCAATGCCGCAAGCGCTTCAGAATTTTCCGTTACCAATTTTTTGGCAGCTTCGGCTTCTTCTTTTTTGCCCTGCGCCATATATTTACCGATGGTTTTGGAAACTTTGTTACGGTTTGCGCGGAGTGCATCGGCCTGCTGTTTTGCTTTGCGGTTTTCCTCGTCGAGCGCAATGACTTCATCGACCAAAGGAAGCTTTGAATCCTGGAATTTGTTTTTGATATTTTGCTTTACGATTTCGGGATTTTCACGAAGAAATTTTAAATCGAGCATGTTTTGAAATCTCCTTTTTGAAAAATACCGGGGCGGTCTGAAAGATAGCCGGTTGCATTTTAAGTCCACTTTTTCAAACGAACCCGGAAAGTATAAAAGCAGCGTGATACCGCTGCCTTGCTGCCTTTTCTCTGTGTGCAGAGGATTTTGCTTGAATTTTTATATTATATAAAATCATTATAAATCTTTTCCATGAAAAAAGCAAGAGCTTTTTTGAAATTTCCGAGGGTATTTTTCAGAAAACGAAAGAAAAAACAGTTTCAGAGATATAAATTTATATTTTGAGTAAAAATAGTCATATTGTATGAAAAAATTTCGAATTATGCAAAAGTTTTATTGATTTTTAAAAGATATTATGTTATAATATAAAAAATAAAAAAGCATTGCTTTGCGGCGTGAAAATGGAGGATTTGCTTATGAACAATGTTGAGAGATTCAATGCTGTATTGAATTTCGAAAAGCCCGACAGATTGCCCGTCATTGAGTGGGCAGGCTGGTGGAATGAAACGCTGGACCGTTGGCATAAAGAAGGGTTGCCGGAGGACATTCCGTGGGAGAAAATTCAAACACATTTCGGCTTGGATTACATTCAGCGTATTTGGATGCCTCTGTTGACTCCTGATTATCCGCGTCCGTCCGCGCACGGTGCGCCTTTGATTGAATCGGCAGAGGAATATGAGGAGTTCAAGCAGAAGTATTTGTATCCGAATGAAAGCCATCGGAATTATGCGAGAAAGATGAATACTTTGAAAAGCCTGAAACAAGAGCATGAGAACGGCAATGCCGTTGTGTGGTACTCTTTTGACGGTTTTTTCTGGTTCCCTCGCGTATTGCTGGGAATTGAAAACCATCTGTTCTCGTTCTACGATGAACCGGAACTGTATCATCAGATTTGTTCGGATCTTGCGGATTATATCATCGCTCAACTTCCGAAAATCTATGAAGTGTGCCATCCCGAATTTATGGTTATTTCGGAGGATATGAGCTATAACAACGGACCGATGATATCCGAAGCTTTGTTTGATGAATTTCTGTTGCCGTACTATCGGAAAATTATTCCCGAAATCAAGAAATACGGAACAAAGGTGATCATTGATACGGACGGAGATGTTTCGATGATGGTTCCGTGGCTGATTCGTGCAGGTATCGACGGTGTCCTGCCCTTGGAAAGACAGGCGGGTGTGGATCTCGTACAGCTCAGAGAAAAATATCCCGATTTCATTTTTATCGGAGGATTTGATAAAATGGCGATGGCTGCGGGAGAAGAAGCGATGAGAAAAGAGTTTGAGCGTCTTGCTCCCGTTATGCGAAGCGGAGGTTATATTCCGTCCTGCGACCATTTGACTCCCCCCGGGGTTTCCCTTGAAAATTATAAAATATATGTCCGTTTATTGAAAGAATATGCGGAAAAAACGCAAAAAAATTGAGAAATACAAAAAATAGTTGTTCGTAATGCACAAAAAACAATTATACAAATTGTAAAAAAGGCAGAATCTTTTCTAAATACAAAATTAAGGTTTGATTTATAGCGGTTGTTAGTGTTATAATATATAATAATGACATCAGTATCGCTCGGACCTGCCCTTGCATCCGAAAAAATTCTGCAGTGTTAAAAAATTATAACTTGGAGGAACATACAGAATGAAGAAAGTATTGGCTTTTCTGCTCGCGCTTTCCATGTGCCTGGTTTTTGTAACCGGTTGCACCAAGATTGCCGGTGATGACCCCGCTGCCAGAGGCGCGGCATTTAACATTTACCTTGGTAAAAAGGTAATGAATCTTGATCCGGCAATTGCTTACACCGATGAAAATGCGGTTAAAATTCTTAACTTGATTTATGAAGGCCTTTTCAAACTCGATGAAAAAGGTAATCTCAAAAAAGCTCTCGCAAAAAAATGGGAAATCACAGAAGACCCCAAGACCGGCGAGGAACGTTTGGAAATTACCATCAAAGAGACCTGTTGGAATACCGGAGCTGCAGTTCAGGCAAATGATATCGTGTTTGCTTGGCGCCGTATTCTGGATCCCAATTTCGACAGTCCCGCCGCATCTATGCTCTATTGCATCAAGGGCGCAAGAAAGGTAAAGAGCGGTGAAATTTCTTTCTATGATCCCGGATTTGGTCTTTATACAGGAAATTCCAACAAAATCATTGTTGAATTCGAAGAAGGTGCGGATATCAATGAATTCCTTTATAATCTGGCAAGTCCTGCGCTCGTTCCTCTGATGGAAAATAAAGTTTCTCAGTATCCCGATACATGGTCCAGAAGTGCAACCGACCTTTGCACAAACGGTCCGTTCCGTGTAAAGAAATTCTCTGACGATCCTACAGAGCGAATGATTTTGGAACGTTCCAAATACTACTATCTCAACCAGGAAGTAAGCACGGAAGCAAGAGATAAATACGTAACTCCTTACCAAATCCATGTTCGTTATGATATTCCCGTATCCGATGTGCCTGGTCTGTACAACAACGAAGAACTCTTCTACATTTCCGGTCTGACCGCAGCGGCAGCAAATTCCTACACGGATTATGAGGTTGAAGACTTGGCTTCCGCATTCATGTTCTATTTCAATTTCAAATCCGAAGCTTTTGAGGATGCGACGATCAGAAAAGCATTTTCCATGGCGCTTGACAGAGATGCAATCGCAGCTACGCTCGGTTTGGAAACAAAACCCGCAACTGGTATTTTGAACGATAAGATTTACGATACCAAGAAAGGTACTTCCTTCCGTGAAGAAGGCGGCAATATTGTTAAGAGCAATCGTGACGAAGCAAAGGCTCTGCTTGCGAATGCAGGTATTGATCCTTCAGATTACGATACCATCTTCGTTTTGATTTGCCAAGATGAAATGAATAGCCAGAGCAACGAAAAACTCATTCTTGATAAAGCTTTCGAAGCTTGGATGGATCTCGGTTTTGATATTGACTACGACTATCTCTCCGCTGCAGACTTCGAAGCAGCTTACAAAACAGGCGCATACGATATTATCGGTATGGACTATCAGATGATTTCCGCGCATGCTCTTTACGACCTTGCTATGTTCTCTTCCGAATACAGCAAAACAGCTTCTCTTTTGAAAGATTATACAAATGAAACATTCGATAACCTTTTGGCAGAAGCTTTCCAGACATCCGATCTTAAAAAGAGAGCAGAAATTCTTCACAATGCAGAAAACGCATTGATCGAAGACGGTGCATTGATCCCCGTTGTATTCAACACCAATGCATATGTTGTTTCTTCTGATTTGAAACAGGTAAAAACAGACTTCTGGGGTGTTCAGATCTTCACAAAAGCAAATCTGAAGAACTATGTTCAGTATCTTGACACTGTAAAAGAGGAAGAAACCACCACCTCCGGTGAAGAAGAACCTGTTACAGCAGAATAAAAATAATATGATTGAATCGCACCGCCCGGCTGGAATCCAGCCGGGCGGTTTGGTCTCCTAAAAAATCCCGTGCCAATGCAACCCTTCCAGAATTCTCAATCTGGCGAGAGAATCACGAAAATCCGCAAGTGCAACCGTAAAATCTGATCCGTTTCCGTTTTCGAAATACATAGAGAGTGCGCCGATTGCTTCATCACTGCGATTGGTGTTTTCATATCCGGAGGTAAAAGAGATCATTGGGAAATTGCGTTCCCATAATTCTGTTAATTTGAGGACGGTAAGTTCTGCTTCAGGAGATTTGTTTTCAAACTCTTTCTTATTTTGGGGAAGAATTTCGGTAAGTGTGAGCATTTCGTCAATGTGCGATACGGTTTGCTTTGCATTGACGGTAACAAAAACAGTTACGGACAGAAGCATGAGCAGAGCAAAAATAAATGATTTCACGGGGAATCTCCTTTGGTTTGTTCTTGTTTGATCAGTGTAATATCACCGCTGTCGGTTACGGAAAGCAGGAATATATCTCTGTATTCCCGAATGTTTCGGGATTGTAAAATTTCATGAAGCCAATGTTTGTTTTTTCCGATTTGTTTCAAAAGCTTTGTATTCAATGTGCCGTCAATAATCAAAGCATGGGAAAGAGGTTCCTGACTTTTCGGGAAAACAGAGATTTGACCGTTTTGTTCTAAAATCGCATAGTCCACGTCATCAACGGAAGAAATGCTTTTTAATCGTAATTCGCACAGCAAATCATCCATGGAAAGCCGCATGCGTTCCAATTCTTTTTTTTGAATTTTTCCGTGAAGAATGACAATACTCGGTTTGCCGTCAAGCAGATTTTTCAAACGTGCACATTTTGTCGTTAAAAAGGACAAAATAATTTCAAGAGGAATGATGGTGAAAATCGGAATCACGGCATTCAGAAGCGGAATTCCAGGATTGGTTAAAGGATAAGAGGCAATATCAGAGAGCAGAAAAGTAGTTACCAATTCGGAAATTTGAATTTCTCCTATTTGCCTTTTGCCTGAAATGCGCATAACGGCAAGCAAAAGGATATAAATGAGGATGGTTCGAATGAAAATAACAGCCAAAAAGCATCGTCCTTTCAAATAATATGAATAAAGTAGGGTTTATTTATATTATTTATGTAAATTGTGAAAATATTTATTGAAAAAATTTCCGTTTTGCGTTATAATATAAAGTGTATATTTATTTATTTGTTTTTAACAGGTGATTTTTGAAAGGAGAACTTATTTATGGATGATTTCAGATCAGGTAACGGAGAATACAGTGTAACGCTGAAAACCTTGATTGAGGAATTTAAGCTGGAAGCTTTATACATACCCGAAGGAAGAAAAATTAAAATTACACAGCCGGAGGTCAACCGACCCGGACTTGCATTATCGGGTTTCTTTGAATTTTTTGACCATAACCGTGTTCAATTGATCGGAAATGCAGAGCATCAGTATATTGCATCGCTTTCTAAGAGTGAAAGACTTTACCGAATGGAACAGTTTGCTGTTCATCGTCCTCCCGTGATTATCATTACGACCAATCTGAGTGTTTTTGATGAAATATGGGCGGTTGTAAAAAAATACAATATTGCGCTTCTCCGCACAAAAGAAACAACCTCTGCATTCCAGGCAGCATTGATTGCTTCTTTGAATATTCATCTGGCGCCCCGCATTACCAGACATGGTGTGTTTGTGGAGGTATACGGCGAAGGTATTTTGATTTTGGGTGAAAGCGGTGTCGGTAAAAGCGAAACGGCAATTGAGCTTGTTAAGCGCGGCCATCGACTGATAGCGGACGATGCGGTGGAGATTAAAAAGGTTTCCGCAAAAACGCTTGTCGGTACGGCTCCGGAAATCATTCGCTATTTTGTTGAGCTTCGCGGTATCGGTATTGTGGATGTCCGCCGTATTTTCGGTATGGGTTCTGTCAAAGCAAGTGAAAAAGTGGATATGATTATAAAATTCGAGCCTTGGGATAAGAATAAAATATATGACCGTATCGGATTGACACAGGAAACAACAAATATTTTGGGAATTGATGTGCCTACGACAACCATTCCCGTTCGTCCGGGACGAAATCTTGCTATTATTCTGGAAATTGCGGCAATGAATAACCGTCAGAGAAAGATGGGTTACAATACTGCCGAAGAATTCAATCAAAGAATGATGGAGCAGATGTTTGCTCCCAAAGAAGAGGATTAATCATTTAGTAAGGATATTTTTATGGATAAAAAACAAATGAAAAACAAGTTCGATCTGCGTGCGTTGGGTTTGACGGTAATGCTTTGCGTGGTTGCTGTTTTATCTGCAACGGATATTGAATACGGAACGCATATCATCGGACATGTGCTTTTTATGTCGCTGATCGGCATCCTTTCCGTGATTTACATGACTTGTGAAAAAGCGGTATTCGTTTTGGATGCGGCAGCTTTATTGGCAATTATCTTTTTTACAAGCAAAGGCTCTCTTATGCTCTCACTGTTTGGTGTTGTGATCATCGGAGGCGCGCTGTTGCTTACTTTTGCGATTCGGAAAAAGAGCACAAAAACGTCCGCCGTGATTTTGGTAAGCTTTATTGTTACGGCAGGTTATCTGATTGTAATGGCTGTACTTTATGCCGCGGAGGGAAATTCTTTGGAAATCTCTGCATTGTTTTCCAAACTTAATGCATTCTTTGATTCGATAAAGACTTCTTTTTCTGAAATTATCAGACAATCGGTGGATTCTCTTCCCGAAGAGATACTTGCCAATTACGCAAAATATGACATTACAAAGGAAAAACTTCTGGAAGTAAGCCTGCATTCGATGATGGCTTATGTGGATTGGTTGCAATTGATTTTACCGGGTATCTTTGTTTTCCTTGTGCAGGTGATGGGATATATCGGTACGGTTTCTTTTGAAAAAACGGTCCGTCTCATGCGTTATGATGCGGTTTTGCCGGAAGCACATTGGTATTTGTACCCCACGCAGATTTCTTGTGTGATCTATATTTTGATTACAACGGTTTATATTATTACTTCATTTTTTACTTCAACATCTTCATTTGCCATTATCATTACCAACTTCTGGATTGCACTTATGCCTGTCATGATTGCCTGCGGATTCCGCAGTCTGAAATTGAGGTTAAAGCATCCGCAGCTGCGCAGAAGAACGGTTTTTGTTCTCATACTTTTAGGTGCAGGTTGCTTTTTCATTCCGGATGCGGTTCTGACATTCGGCATATTTATGCTGACGTTTATGGGAGCGCAGGATGTCTCTCTTTCCCGTTCGATGGAATCGGGAGGTCCTCGCTTCAAGGAAAAACAATAAAGTCTTCCGCACAATAAAAATATTCAATCGGAAAGGAATTGTCATGCCTGAAAATTATAAAAAAACAAAACGGCGTGTACCGGTCGCAACCATTGTTTGTGCGGCATTTGCCGTGATTGTGTTGGGAATTTCTGCAATATTGATGATGGAAACGGAAATTTCCCCCGCAAAGATTATATACGGTGCATTGGGGATCTATCTGTTTTTCTTGCTTTGGGTTGCCGTCATTTCCATTATTCGTAACCGGATGACAAAAGGCAATCTCGCGGATATCAAGACATCAGTATTCGGAACGATTTCATTCGGTTTTGTTCAAAGTCTTCATATGCCTGTTTTGATTTGCGATGAAAAAGGAAAGATTATCTGGTATAATGAAATATTGCTTGCCGGATATAAATCGCATGGGGTTCTATGCGGAAAATATATCGATGCGATTTGCAATGCGACGATCGAAGCGATTATACAAAAGGGTGAGGAAGGAATGGAGGTTTCTTTTCTTCCGGATAGCGGCATTGCGGATGAGCAAAACGATATCGTTTTTTGCGCAAGAAGCTATCAGTCCTCTTCTAAAAATAAGATCTATTATACCATTATTTTTGAAGACGTTACGGAAATCAAAAATCTGAATCAACGTTTGATGAATGAAGATCCGATTATCGCATATGCGATGATTGATAACCTTGATGAATTGACACAGTATGTTCAGGAACTTTATTCTGATACGACAAGGGATGTGGAAAATATTCTGCGCCGTTCTATGGAAAAGGTTGGCGGCATTGTGCGCAATTATGGACACAATAAATTTCTGCTTGTTTTTGAAGCGGAACATCTTGCTACATTTGAGAAGGACAGATTTTCTGTCTTGGATGAAGTTCGCGAAATCCGAGTGGGAGCAACGGCTCTTCCCGTAACGCTTTCTATGGGTATTGCGAAGATCAAGGGCAGTTTATACGAAAAAGAACGCGCAACACAATCGGCTCTGGACATGGCACTTCAAAGGGGTGGCGACCAGGTGGTTGTCAAAAGTCCGGGCAAATTCGATTTTTACGGCGGCAAAACCAAAACCGTTCAGAAACAGGATAAGGTTCGTGCCCGTGTGATTGCCAATGAATTGCTTGCTTTGATTTCCTCTGCGGACAATGTGATCGTTATGGGACATAAATATCCTGATTTCGATGCTTTTGCTTCCTGTATTGCAATTTTGCGTCTGGCGAAATTTTGCGGTGTAAAAGCGTTTATCGTTTGTGATAAAACCACGAAAGCACTGGCGCCCTGCTTCCGGAAAATTTCGGGAAATCCGGAGTATGAAAACGTATTTGTGGATAAAACGGAAGCGCAGGATCTGATTCGCAGCGGAACGCTTGCAGTTGTTGTGGATGTAAATAATATTGATTATTGCGAAGCACCTGACGTTGTGAATACAGTCAGTGATATCGTGGTGATCGACCATCACAGAAAGACTGCGGAGTTTAAGATTCAACCCAAAATTTCTTATATCGAACCTTCCGCAAGTTCAGCATCGGAATTGCTTTGCGAATTTTTGGAACAAATCATACCTTTGAAAACATTGCCTAAAATCGAAGCGGATTTTCTTTTGGCGGGCATTTTTCTGGATACCAAGAATTTCACGCACAATACCGGTACAAGAACATTTTCTTCCGCGATGTATTTGCGCGGGGAAGGCGCAAATCCCCTCGATGCGAAAGCGTTCTTCAATATGGAATTGGAAGACTTCCGCTCGGAAGCAAGCTTTGAAACCAATGTTACCATTCATAAAGCTTCCATTGCGCTTGCGGTCAACCGCAATGAAGATAATCCTCCAATTGCCAGAGTCAATGCTTCCCGAGCGGCAGACCGTCTTTTGAATGTGTCGGGAGTCAAAGCGAGTTTTGCGCTTTGCCGGATCGGAGACAGCGTACATATTTCCGCACGTTCTCAGGGAAAAATCAATGTACAGTTGATTCTGGAAAAATTGGGAGGCGGCGGACATTTTGACTCTGCGGGCGCGCAAGTCAAAAATACGACCATTACAGGGGCGGAAAAATTGTTGTATTCGGCTATTGATGAATATTTTGTTGAAAATCATTATGTGATTTGATGTAAAATTCCATAGCTTTCTCAGAGGCTCGGTTTCCCGAAAAGGAAATCGAGCTTTTGCTAAAATCAAAGAAATTTTTAGGATATCGGATAAAAATTTGCATTTTCTTTTGTACAGATGCAAAAACTTATCGAATACGACAAGCGGAAATGACATACTTTTCATCTCTTTTCCTGTATGCTGTATATATACGGTTATGGTAAAGGAAAGGAGATTAAAAATGACAGACGAAAAATTAGAAGAAAAAAATACGCAAGCTACCGTCAAAAAAGAAATGCAGGTGATTACGGAACGGTCTGTTCCTCCTGCACAGGAAAGCGAAAAACCATTCCAAAAGAAAACTCAGTTCGGAACGATTCTTTCGGCAGGAATTGCTTTTTTGTTTGGTTTTGTATTCAGCGGTACCGAAATTCCTATGAATACATATCCTTTGGGATGTGCGCTGATTGCAGCGCTTCCGAAGAATACGGTCGCTGCCATGCTCGGCATTCTTGTCCGGACGGTTTATTTGTATTCAAAAGGTGAGAATTTGCTTTTACCCATTATTTGCACAATATCTCTTCTTGCTTGCCGTTTGGTTTTGAATGTCATTATATTTGGAAAACGCAATATTTCCCGTTTGGGCTACCTTCCCGATACGGTTTCCATGAAAATGCTGTTATGCGCGGTTTTTGTTTTCGGCATTTCTTTGGTTGAAGCGATTTATGTCGGTGTAACGCCTTACGGAATGTTGCGCGCAGTGATTTTTACAGGAATTTCGGTTGCATTTACATTGCTGTTCAGTTTCTTTTTTGATGAAGAATATCGGCACAGTCCTGTTTTTGAAGCGGGATTCGGTGCACTTTGTTTTTCTGTTGCGTTCGGATGCGCACCGTTTGCCATCGGCAGTTTTTCTGTTGGACTTGCCGTTTCTTTTGCAGTTACGCTGTATGCGGGATTTTTGGGTGTGCCGACCAGAAGTGCTTTTATCGGATTGATCTGCGGAACGGTCAGCGGCGGATTTTTCGGACCAGTATTTGCTTTGGCGGGACTGGTAGCGGGAATTTTTGCGGATTCTTATGTGTTGTTTGGAGGCATGGGGGCGCTTTTGGTTACGGTTTGCAGTGTTTTGTATTTCGGGACTGCGGATTCTATGATGGAAATTTTACCGGAACTTTCCTCTGTAACACTGATTGTTACATTGTTTGCCATGCTCAGGCTTTTGCCGAGAGATCGTTTTCCCGAATTTTCTTTTATGCCCGAAAAAGAAAATACGGCGGCTGTTTTATGGACAAAACAGCGTGAAACGGAGATGGAAAAACGGATGCTCGGTCTTTCAAAAGCGATGGATTCTCTTTCCTGTATGGTGCAGGGTTTATCCGAACGTTTTCGTCGACCGTGTCCCGAAAAACTGACGGAAAACAGTCTTGCGATCTGGGAAGCTTATTGCAGGGATTGTCCGAACGAAAATACCTGTAAAGGTATTTCGGAACTTGAATCGGATAAAATATCTGCAAAGCTTGCTTCCGGATTGATTTCGGGGATGAAGATGGATCGGGAACGTCTGTATGAAATCACACGCATACGCTGTCCGCATTTGGAAGAGCTGGCGTTGGAAATGAATGCGTTGTCTGCGGGAATGATCGAGGATGCCATTCGCGACGATAAGACGAAAGTGTTCGCTTTGGATTACGGAATCATGTCTGAAATTTTTGCGGATATTGCTGTACGGGGAAAAATGAAAATTCCTGCTGACAGGGCACTTTCCGATCGGCTTCGGAAAGCATTTTATCGGGCTGGACTGCGCGCGGAGCATGTTTTGGTTTGCGGAGATCGGAAAAAAACAGTTATTGTTACGGGCGATGCAATTGCAAAAACAGAACTTCATTCCAAAGATATCCGTTTGATTTGTGAAAACGTATGTGCTATACGCTTCGGGAATCCGCAATTTGTTTTGGAAGAAGGAAAAAGTGCGTTTACATTGGAAACCTTGCCTTTGTACGAGGTGGAAGCAGTTATGAAGCAAGCTCCTAAAAAGGGAGAGATCGTGTGCGGTGACAGTATTGCCTGCGCTACAAGCGGAGATGACTATTTTTATTGCTTTTTGTGCGATGGTATGGGAAGCGGAGAGGAAGCAGCTTTGACTTCCAAGCTTTGCCGTGTTTTCCTGGAAAAAATGCTTGTGTGCGGAAACCCGAAATCAACCACATTGGAAATGCTGAACAATTTGCTTTGTTCCCGCAATACAGAGTGCTTTGCTACGGTGGATATTTGTGAAATAGATCTGGTGTTCGGTGTGGCATCTTTTCTGAAAAGCGGTGCAATTCCTTCTTTCATTATGCGAGACGGTCATCTTTATAAGATTTCAGCGGGAAGTTTTCCAATCGGAATTTTGCCTCAGGTTTCAGCAGAACATACGGATTTTGAGCTTTGTGACGGTGATGTGATTATTCTTTGCTCGGACGGTATTGTGTCCGATTCCGATGTGCCCGACGGAGAGGATGCCGAACGTTTTTCGGATTTGATCGTACGGGAATGGACCGATGATCTGGAAGCGTTGGCGGATAAGGTTCTGACATATTCTTCGGATTTTTCCGTTCGGATGGATGATATGACCGTTGCTTTTCTGAGAATCACGAAGGCAAAAGGAAGAAGATAAGGGAAATGATCGGACAAAGAAATTGGGAGATTTTTCAAAAGAAATAAAGCAATCGGTTCAAAATATGCTTTTTTGCAGTATTTTCTTGAAAAAAACAAGAAATTCAAAGATTTTTGATTGAAATTTCAAAAAAAATATTGCAATTTATAAGAATATCTGTTATAATGCAATCGTGGATTTGGGACCTTTCCCGAAGGTTCTTTTCAAAATGATTTTTTGATATTGTTCACGGCACTTTTCAATGCACGGAAAAATTTTTTTCGTGCATTTTTTAATCTGCGGATGTTTGTTTTTCGAAAATTCAGATGATCGAAACATGCGTTTTGCGGAATAAAGGAAAGCGGCTATGATCCGCGATTAGGCTTGACGGGTTTTCATCGTCCTGTGCGTAGTCGGTCCCTTGGGCAAGGGCGGGTGGCGCACGAATTCAAAAAGCGCGCGGAGTATTCGGATGCTTCGCGAATATTCGCTTTTCATTTTGTACAGGGAAGGACTAAAAAATGAACCAGAACAAAAAAGTATTCGAATTGAAGAAGATCGCGAAAAGCTTTGATGGCGATCAGATTTTGAAAGGCATTGACCTTGACATTCACGAAAAGGAATTTATAACCCTGTTGGGTCCGTCCGGCTGTGGAAAAACAACAACTCTGCGTATCATTGGCGGTTTTGTTACGCCCGATTCGGGAGATGTGCTTTTCCTTGGAAAAAAGATCAACGATGTACCGCCGTATAAACGTAAAGTCAATACGGTTTTTCAGAAATACGCTCTGTTTCCTCACCTTGATGTTTTTGAAAATGTTGCGTTTGGTCTCCGCTTGGTGAAAACACCCGAAAAAGAGATTGTTCAGCGTGTAAGAGAAATGCTCGCGCTTGTGAACCTTTCCGGTTTTGAAAGTCGCCGTGTGGATTTGCTTTCCGGCGGTCAGCAGCAGCGCGTTGCCATTGCGCGTGCGCTCGTGAACCGTCCGAATGTATTGCTTCTGGATGAACCGCTCGGCGCTTTGGACTTGAAGCTCCGCAAGGAGATGCAGATTGAACTGAAAAAAATTCAGCAGAGCCTGGGTATTACTTTCGTCTATGTTACACACGATCAGGAGGAAGCTTTGACCATGAGCGATACGGTTGTCGTTATGAACGAAGGCCGCATCCAACAGATCGGTACTCCCCAGGATATCTATAACGAGCCAGCCAATGCATTTACGGCAAGCTTTATCGGAGAGAGCAATATCATTCCGGGTATTATGCATAAGGATTTCCTTGTCGAATTCGCAGGAAGAAATTATGTATGTGTCGATGGCGGTTTTGCCAAGGATGAACCTGTGGATATCGTTGTCCGTCCCGAAGACGTGGATATTGCGCCCGCGACAAGCGAATTTCTCTGCGGAACTGTGAAACAGGTTGTTTTCAAGGGTGTTCATTATGAAATGCACGTTGATTGCAACGGTACTGTATGGCGTGTACAGTCCACGGATTTCACCCCTGCAGGTGCAACGGTCGGCTTAAAAATTACACCTGAGGATATTCACATCATGCACCGCAGTGTGCCTTACGGAGGTGAAAAGGATTGAAACTCAATGCGAAATGGACCTCATATCCGTATATCATATGGATGATTCTCTTTACGATTATCCCTCTGTTTCTGATCGGTTATTTTGCGTTTACCGATGCGGAAGGCAGTTTTACCGTTTCTAATATGGAACAGGCGGTAAAATATATTCCCGCTCTGGTAAAGAGTATTTCTCTGGCTGCCATTGCAACGGTGCTTTGTTTGGTATTGGCATATCCCTTTGCGTTTGCGATGTCCAGACTCAGCTTTGAACGTCAGAAGATGATGTCCATGCTGATTATGCTTCCGATGTGGATGAACTTTCTTCTCCGCACCTATGCATGGCAGGCGATTTTGGAAGACAACGGCGTAGTCAATACGCTTCTGACAGGAATCGGTCTTTCTTCTGTTAAATTGATCAATACCTCCGGCGCGGTGGTGTTAGGTATGGTATATAACTATATTCCCTTTATGATTCTCCCCTTGTATTCCGTTATGACAAAAATTGATAAGAGTGTTCTGGAAGCGGCGAGCGATCTGGGCGCAGGCTTCTTTTCTACTCTTTACCGTGTCATTCTTCCTCTCAGCATGCCGGGTATTGTTTCCGGTACGACGATGGTTTTTGTTCCCGCAGTCAGCACATTCGTTATCAGCGGTATGCTCGGCGGTGTGAATAATTATCTGATCGGCGACCTGATTGAAACACAGTTTCTTGGAAATTCCTATGATCTGAACTGTGGTTCCGCAACATCTCTTCTTTTGATGGTTGTTGTTTTGGTTACAATGGCGATTTTCAATCATTTCAGCGATGAAGATGCAGAGGAGGCTTTGGTATGACGAACGGCAGAAAAAAACTTTCGGGCGTTTATATGGCGCTCATGCTCCTATTTCTCTATTTACCAATCTTTGTTCTGATTGTTTTTTCCTTTAACTCAACGAAGGGTTATTCCTGGACGGGATTTTCCCTGAAATGGTATAAAGAGCTTTTTTCCAACGAATTGATTCTGGATTCCTTGAAAAATACGTTGATTGTTGCTGCGTTGGCTTCCGTTGCGGCAACCGTACTTGGCGCAGGCGCTGCGATCGGAGTCTTTTCCATGAAAAACAAAGCACTGAAAGGCGCGATCAAGAACGTAACGAACTTACCCTTGCTCAGTCCTGAAATCGTTATGGGTATTTCGCTTATGCTTTTATTCTCGTTTGCGAGAATGTCGGGTGGTTTTGTGTCTTTGATTATTTCACATATCTCTTTTTGCGTACCATCTGTATTTCTTTCAATTTTGCCGAAGCTCCGCCAGATGAACGGAAGCTTATATGAAGCGGCGCTGGATCTTGGCTGTACACCTCCCAAAGCTTTTATGAAGGTGGTTCTTCCGGAGATCATGCCCGGTATCATTACCGGCTTTTTGATGGCATTTACATATTCTTTGGACGATTTCGTTATCAGTTATTTCACGGCAGGCAATGTTCAGACTCTTTCCATCACCATCTACTCCATGGTTAAAAAGCGCGTCAGTCCGGAAATCAATGCGCTTTCGACGATTCTTTTTGTGATCGTGCTTCTGATTTTGCTTTTCACAAACGTGAGATCTATCAAAAAGGAACGCGCAAAAGAAAAGAAAATGATGAAAATTTAAGATAAGGGGCAGTTACAGATGAAAAAAATAGTTTCCGTTTTTCTTTGTATGCTTTTGATGCTGTCTTCCTTGGTATTCTGCGTTTCCGCTGACGGTGAGGATTATGAATACGATGCAGAATATTATTCCAAATTCAAAGGACAGAACATTACGCTTTATGTATATAACTGGGGGGAATATATTGCCGACGGCTCAGATGAAACTATGGATGTCATTGAGGAATTTGAAGCCTTGACGGGAATTCAGGTGGAGTATACGACATTTGATACCAACGAGGGGCTCTATTCCAAATTACAAAGCGGCAGTGCATATTACGACATCATCATCCCTTCTGACTATATGATTTCCCGTATGGCACAGAACGGTATGCTGGAAAAACTCAATTACGATAATATTCCGAATTTCAAAAAATACGTGGATGAAGTATTTTGGAATCCCGATTACGATGCGGCGCAGGAATACAGTGTTCCGTATACATGGGGAACGGTCGGATTGATCTATAATACAAAATACGTGCAGGAGCCTGTGGACAGTTGGGATCTGCTCTGGGATGAAAAATACAGCGGAAAAATCCTGATGGTTTCCAATTCCAGAGATGCTTTCGGTATTGCGCTGAAAAGACTCGGTTATTCCATGAATACGGAAAATCCCGATGAAATCCGTCAAGCGGCAGACAGCCTGAAAGAGCAAAAGGATGTGGTTCAGGCGTATGTCATGGATCAGATCTTCGATAAGATGGTGGAAGAAAACGCTTGGATCGCTCCTTACTATGCGGGGGACTATCTTACCATGAGCGAATCTAACGAAGATCTTGCGTTTGTTTTTCCCAAGGAGGGCTTTAATCAGTTTGTGGATGCCATGTGCATTCCCAAGGGTTGTGTCAATCAGGAAGCTGCTGAAATGTTCATCAACTTTATGTGTGAACCGCAAGTTTCCGCGGAGAATCTGGGTTATATCGGTTATTCTACACCGATTTCTGCCGCAAAGGAATTGATGGATGAAGAATTGATAACCAATCCCGTTGCTTATCCGAGTGATGAAGTTCTGGAAAACAGTGAAACTTACCGTAATCTTTCCGATGAAACAAATAAACTGATGGATGATCTTTGGATTGAAGTACGCATCGGAACCATAACGCTTGGATTCTGGATAGCGGTCGGTTTTCTTGCGGCAGGAATTATCGCGCTTTGTGCTTTGCAGATATACAGAAAGAGAAAACGATTGGTTGCGCGCAATGCGGTAAAATAAAATGTTCGGGCGGCTTGCTTGTCATGCCGTCCGATTATTTCAAGTAGGGGAATTTTCGGATGTTACTGCGTTTGTTTGCAACAAGATACGGCAGACAAGCCTTTTTCATTTTATTTGAAAAAGTGTTTTTTATTTGAAAAAACGGTGATAATATACCTTTGATGCGATTTTATAAAAAATTATGGAAAAAATAAAGGAATTGCAAAATTTCGCTTGACGAAATCGAAAAAAATGTGTATCATAATATTATAGTGCATACGGGAAAGGGGGCGTGCAAATATGAAAATTGATTTTAACCGGAATTATACAACAATCGCGTTATATGCTTTGGTTGTTGTTTTATGCGGAATTCTTTTTATTTTCGCATTTGCAAATTTTGGAGCGGTTTGGACATATGTGGTGGATTTTCTGAGGATTTTTATGCCGATTTTTTACGGAATGTTCATTGCTTATCTGATTTATCCGCTTGTAAAATTTTTTGAACGGCGCGTTTTTCGTGGCTTGAACCGTAAAAAGCGGTATGGTCTTGCACGCGCTTTGTCCATTGTGTCCGTTTTCTTCATTGCAATCACGGCAATCATTTTGTTTTGTTGGCTGATCTTGCCTCATATCATTGAAGGATATGTTGATTTGCAGGACAAATCAACGATGTATATAGAGGGAATGAAAGCATGGCTGTTCAGTCTTTCGGACGGAGCAGGTGATCTTTCCGGCTATATTTCCAAACTGACAGAATATTTTATCGGTCTGATGGAAAATTTCTATGCTTATATCGTCGGATTGTTTCCCGATATCATGACAATGGCTCCCACATTGATCGGTGTGATAAAGGATTTCTTCCTGGGAATCATTCTTTCCATTTATTTCATTTTGGCAAAAGAAAAGCTTCATGCGCAGATCAAAAAGATTCTCCGCGCTTTTTTGAATACGGAAAAATACCGTTTTGTTTCCAGAAGCGCACATCTTGCCGATAAGAATTTCGGCGGTTATATTAAAGGTCAGATCGCGGATTCTTTGATCATCGGCAGTATTTCCTATATTTGCCTGATGGTGATCGGTGTTCCGTATTTCCCTTTGATCAGTACTATTGTCGGTATCGCCAATTTAATTCCCGTTGTCGGTTTTCTGTTGGGAATTATTGTCGGTGCTTTGATCATCTTTATTGCCAATCCGCAAGCGGTGATCTGGTTCGTTTTGCTTATGGTTGTTTTGCACCAGATTAATACGAGAATGATCCGACCGTACATGATCCGTGTCGGTGTCGATGCATCCACAATGTTCATGTTTGCCGCGATTATTATTATGACCGGACTGATCGGTTTCTGGGGTCTGATGATCGGTGTTCCCGTGTTCGTCATCCTTTATACGGTTCTCCACTCCGAAGTGGATAAACGTTTGGGCAAGAAGGGATTGTCTGTCGATCAGGCAGATTATTATGAAACGGAAGCGGGAAAAGAGCTTTACCGCGAACGCGAATACAAGCGTATGCGCAGAGCACGCGCCAAAAAGAAAGAAGATGTCGAAGGCGACGAAGATTTTGTGATCAGAAAACCAATTCCCGATGATACAATGGAGATAGAAACCTACGGCGAAACTATGGAAACCGGAGCTTACAAAGATACAGCAGAAACGCCTGCTTATGAAGATTCTCCGACAGAAAAAATTGTTTCAAAATAAAATAATGCCGCCGATTGATCGGCGGCAGATATACGCCTGCATAGTTAAATGGATATAACAACCCCCTCCTAAGGGGTAGTTATGGGTTCGATTCCCGTTGCGGGTGCCAGAAAAAACATTTGCTTTGGCGCACCTGTAATACAACAGGTGCGCCTTTCAGTATTTTAGTGAAAAAACTCCCTGAACGCGATATTGAGTTTTTTATCGCGCTATGATACAATATATTCAGAAAGAAGCGCTGCTTTCCAAGTAGCTATCAGTATTGGTAATATTGATGAGTGTATTCGCATCGCACGTGCGGGGGTTGCAGAGTTTCCCAATAATTATGCTCTTTTGAACAAGCTTATGTATGCCCTTTTTGTTGCTGGTGACGATACCGGAAATATCCCGGATTGGAAGGAAAATATGGAGAAATATGATGCGGAGATCGTAGTTCTCGGTGAACGCATCATGAAATACTGCTCCGATACACAAATTAAATTTGAAGCAACCGAGCGTCTTGCATTCTATCACTGCGAAATGGGAAGAAAAACTATCGGGTGCTCTGTTTATGAAACGCTTCCCTCGATGTTGAATTGCAAGGAAACGGCAATTTGGTGGGCATTGTCAGAGGAAGAAAAACTACCGCATACAAGAAAATATATTGATAAAGCGTACGGCGCTTTATACGGTGCGCTTTACCGCTTGATGAAGTTGGTTTCTGCTGAAGATGCACTCAAAGTAATCGAAAAAAAGGATTCTTTAGACCGACTTGTATATGACGGTAATATACCCAATTACACTTGGCGCAGTTCAAATATGGCTCGCTATCGTGCAATATACCTCATGAGATTGAACCGCTGCGATGAAGCCATAAAGCAGTTAAAAATCTCTGCCGAAATGGCGATTGCATTTGACAACCGTTCTGATAAATTAAAAACGACATCATTTTTGCTTGGGGAAAAGACACTAAAGAAAATCGATTTTGAAACTGCAGATTCTTGTCCGCTGAGTGAAATTTTTCGTGATTCCTGGTTAACAAAATCGGAATTTGATGCAATCAGAGATACCGAGGAATTCAAAGCTGTTATTAAGAAATTAAGTTAATTTAGATCATATGATTGACATTCTCCTTTTTTTTGTGATATACTGTATATGCCCCAAAAATTATATCACTTTGATCGGAACTCATATTTTTATTTTATGATAAAAGGAGAAATTTGAAATGATTGATTTCAACAGCAACGGCTTTTTTGCAAGACTGAAACAAGTAGGAAACAATACGTTCGGAAAAATCATCAATGATTTTCTGATTGACGGAGAAACGGTCATCGGCGCATACAAAAGTGTCCGTGACGGTGTGGTTTTTACCAACAAACGTATTATAACCATCAACGTCCAGGGGCTTACGGGAAAGAAGCAGGATTACACATCCATTCCTTACAGTAAGATCAGTACGTTTTCTTTGGAAACGGCAGGCTTTTTTGATTTGGACTGTGAACTGGAATTGTATATGTCCGGCATAGGACGAGTAAAATTCCAATTTACGGGAAGCACGGATGTGAAAGCCATCTGCAAAGCGATATCCACGTATACATTGGCGTAAGCAAAATTTTCTAAGAAATTGCGCAAAATCGACCTCGCCGTTTGCATTGTTTCGATACAGGTGAAACTTGGATAGGCTGAGCGCACAGATTGCAAGCAATCCGTTATCGAGTGGGCGTTGCCCACTTTTTGATTACAGAAATTTGATTGGATTTTTATGTTCTCTGTTTCTGCAAATACAAAAATAATCGGAAAAAACAAGCAATGTTTTTTCCGATTTATGAAGAATAGGTTGATTTATTCGATTGTCAGTAGTATAATGGTAGAGAAGATTATTTTTTGAAAAATATGGAATCATTCAATGCGTTTCCCATAAAATTCTTTTGCAAGAATGGCATATTCTTCAATGGTTTCGTAATTTCCCTTGATTAACATTGCTTCGATATGTGTGGATTCATGGCGCATGCCGCATTTTTCGGCAACTCGTTTGCTTGCCGTATTTTCTGTCATGATTTTTGCAGTAATGCGATGCAAACGAAGCTCGGCAAATCCAAATGCCATCAAGCGAAGGACGGCTTCTTTTGCAAGACCTTTTCCCCAGAAATCGGGATGTAAAACATAACCGATTTCCGCAGAATTGTTGTCCATATCAAAATCAGTAAAGCCACAGGTGCCAATCATTTTTCCGCTTTCTTTATCAATAAGTCCAAAGTCGAAAAATTCTTCATTTCGATAAGCGCTTTGTAAATAAGAAATGTATTTTTTTGTATATTTGAGATTTTCATGCGCGGACCAGAGCAAATAACGACTGGTTTCGGGACGGCGGGAATAATCATACATATCCGCACAGTCATGGATCAATATTTTTCGCATAAATAATCGCTTGGTTTCCAATGTGGGTATTTTAATAAAAATGGAAAGCATGTCTGGAGTCAAAACATTTTCCGCCTTTCTGAATTTTATATTATAATGGTATAAGATCGTATTTGATTGTAAAAGATAGAAATATCTGTTTCTATTTTAACGCAAACGGGATAAAATTTCAAGCAAAACATAAGATATTTACAGAGGATTTAAGAGAAATTCATGTTTTCTTAACAAATTTCATTTATAATAAAGAAAACATGACAGCAACAGACATTACAGAAATGCAAAGAAAGGAATTTCATGTATGAGAGATTTTGAACAAGATCCGAATGAAAACTTTGACAGCCATAACGATGGTCTGCCGGAGACGCCTTCGCAAACGGATCAGTCTAAAGGAGAAGCTTTCGAACCTCAAAACGAAGGAACAACCAACATTTCCGAAAGTAATTATGAGCATCCAGAACAGACAAATCATGCAGATTTTAATCAGACAGGCGGAAAGCCTCCGAAAAAAGGTGCTTCCTCATCGCTTTTAGTCGCTTTTTGTTTGGTTTTGTTTATTTTTGTTGCGATCAGTATTGGCGCGCTTTTGGATGTCGGCAACGTTCCGGATTCGTCCGATGGAACCGGTACGACGGAATCCACGGGCGCAAGCAGCACTTCTTCCGAATTTTCACCGTCTTCAACGACAGACTCTGCGGATGTGCAATCAACAACTTCTCATGAAACAGCTCCCGGTGCATCCGTGATTTATCCCGATACAGGAGAATATATTTCCATTTACCGAGAAGTTGCTAACAAATGTATTCAATCGGTTGTTGTTATTCAAGTAACTTCCGCGAGCGGTTCCGGCGCAGGTTCGGGCGTGATTTACGATGCAAACGGCTATATTGTAACCAACTATCATGTTGCCAATGAAGATTGCCGAAAGATTACCGTTATATTGTATGACGGCTCCTCCTATGAGGGACAATATATTTACGGCGATGAGCTTGCAGATCTTGCCGTTGTTAAAATCGATAAATCCGATTGTGTTGCCGCGGAATTCGGAGATTCTTCCAGATTGACGTACGGCGATGCGGTTCTTGCAATCGGCAATCCTCTGGGATACGGACTTTCCGTAACGACGGGTGTCATCAGCCGTCCCAGCGAATCCGTTACGATCGGAAATGCAACCATGACGCTTCTGCGTACCGATGCGGCTGTCAACAGCGGTAACTCCGGAGGCGGACTTTTCGATTTGAACGGAAAACTAATCGGGATTGTCAATGCGAAAATTGCTGCAAATACCGTGGATAATGTCGGCTACGCTATCCCTTCACAGACGGTTGTGAAAAGCATTAACGATCTGAAAGAATACGGATATATCAGAGGAAGAGCACGTTTGGGTATCTCGGTAACATCCGAATACTATTGGAATCTTTCCTGGATTCAGGTTTCCGAGATCAACCAATCGGGCAGTGCCGCAAATTCCGGATTGCAGATCGGCGACATTCTTTCGCAATGCAATGGGGTCAAAATTGATTCTTTTGAAACTTTATCCCAACAACTTACGAAATATTCGATTGGTGATACGGTTACGCTGACGGTTTACCGTCCCAAAATGGAATGGAATCAGGCAAATTGGACGGAATATTTCAATACCGCCGAAAAAGTGGATATTCAGATTACGTTTAAGGAATTTAATCCCAACAGTTGATTTTGTTATTTTTATACACTCCTCCGATGAGAAAGAGAGAATAACGGTTATACCGTGAAGTTCTCTCTTTTTCTGTGTACAGAAGGCAGATTTTTTGAGAATTTCAAAAAAAGTGCAACGAATTTTTGAAAATTATATACATTTTCTTTTTTTTATGGTACAATGAAAGAGCGGCAAGTCGTAAACTGAATTGACGCGGATTAAAAAACGAAACGTTTCTTAAAACGATGAGCGTTTTCGTATTTGTACGGAGGAAAGATGTGTCTTTTTTATTGAGAGATAAAACCGATATCAAAATTTTTGTCCTGTATTTATTGCGCCATATTGAAACACCCTTGGACTTCGTTACGCTGCACGATATCGTCGTACAGGATGAGTTTGTTGGGCAGTTTGATTTTATGGAATGCTTTTTTGAACTTTGTGAGACGGGCGCGATCCGGAAAACGGAGAGGAACGGCGAAGACTACTATACGCTGACACCAAACGGAAAAAGCGCGGTAGAAGCATTGCAAAGCGATCTTTTGCGTACCATACGCGAACGGGCACTCCGCTCTGCCAGACGTTTTCTGGAATTTCAGAAAAACGGATGTAAGACGGAAAGCGAGATCATCGATCTGGAAGGCGGAAAGTACCGTCTTGTTTGTACCTGTCTAAACAGTGAGGGGGTTTACATGCAAACATCCGTTGTGGTGGATAACAAGCATAAGGCAGAGCTGATGAAGCTGAATTTTGATGACCGTTCAGAATTTATTTACGGCGGTATTATGAGTCTTTTGTCGGGAGATATGAATTATCTTTTGCCCGATGACAGCAATGCAGAGGATGAAACTCTGTAAAATGTTAGATTGAATAAAGGAGAAGAAAAAATTTTATGAAAGAATTCAATGAATACGGCGAACCGATTGAAGCGCCGAAAAAGAAAAAAAGAGGTTTATTTTCAAGTTACATGAAAGACGGAAAGGGTGTCGAAAAGGAAGACGTCATTACCAAATATGACTTTCTTAACTTTTTCAAGCTGTATATGCGTCGTTTTATTAAATTGATCTGGGTCAATGCGCTTTATATCGTTGGCAATTTCCCGATCTTCTTTTTGCTCCTCGCGCTCAGCGGACTGTTCAGCAACGTCGGTGTTACTCCTTCTAGCGAAGTGTTTCCTGTAATCAACGGTATTCATATCGCTTCGGGAGAGTTTGCACCTTCCTTTGCTCCCTTGCTCGGTATTCACGGACAGATGTCGCCCGTTTATGCGGATACGGTGGCAACCTATATTCTCTACGGACTTTCCGCCTTGCTGATTGTAACGTTCGGTCCTGTCAATGCTGCTTGTACCTACATCGTACGCAATCTTGTCAAGGGTGAACCGGTTTTCTTGTGGGAGGATTTCAAAACCACGATTAAGAGTTCATGGAAGCAATCTTTGCCCATGGGTGTTTTGGATCTTGTTATGTTCGGTATGTGCACATATTCACTCTATATGTATTATTACAATTATACGAATTATTACGCAATGTTCTATCCCATGATTCTTGTATTTGTATTGTACAGCTTTATGAGATTCTATGTTTATACATTGATGGTTACCTTTGATCTGAAATTTTTTCAGATTCTCAAAAATGCCGCCATTTTCACAATTCTTGGGTTCGGACGTAATTTCCTGTTGTTCTGCGGTTGTATCATGCTCATGATGTTTACGCTTTGGGTTGGTACGCTGTTCGTTCCTCTTGCAGTGATCTGTATTTTCATGGTGCTGTTTTCAGGATGCGCATATATGGGAATGTATGCAGCGTGGCCAAAGATTCAAAAATATATGATTGATCCGTATTATAAAAAATCTGAACTCGAATAAAGTAAACGCCGTTTGTCGAAAATAAGGCAAACGGCGTTTTTGTTTTGAAGAACCGCCGTTAAAATTGATTGGAAATAAAGGGCGGTAATTATGATTCGGACGGATTTGGCGGAGGAATTGCGCACATATGCCATGTCAAAACGCGCAAAGGAAGAAAAGGGAGAGCTTGACGGTATTTTATATAATGAACGGCAGGAAGATTTTATCAAAATCAGTACGATTGAAATTTTGGATGAACGCGGAGAGCGGGCACTCGGAAAACCAAAAGGAAAATATGTAACGATTTCTTTTCCGACGGCGGCGCATCTGGGTTATTCTGATTTTTTGAAAATCTGCGATGCACTTGCTGTGGAATTGAGGGCGTTTTGCTGGGATTATTCTTATACGCTTGTGTGCGGTGTTGGAAATCGAGAGCTTTCCTCCGATGCGCTTGGGGTGATTGCGGCAGAGCATGTTCTGGCAACGCATCATATGAAGCACATGGACGGAATCCCGATCGGAATCGGCGGTTTCGGAGATGTTTCTTCATTTTCTCCCGGAACGATGTCAAAAACAGGGATGGAAACGGCGGCTCTTATCCACAGCGTTGTGGAAAACCAACATCCCGATGCCGTGATTGTCATCGACGCATTGGCGGCAAGAGAAGCAGATCGGCTTGCCCGTACCATACAGATTTCCGATGCCGGAATCACTCCGGGCTCGGGGATCGGTAATGTTGGATCGGCTTTAGATTTTAAAACGCTTGGCGTTCCCGTGATTGCCATCGGTGTGCCGACCGTAGTGGATACGGCGACCTTGCTTCGGGATGCGTTGGAGGGGCATTCTCCGAATGAAAGCGTTATTGACTCTCTTTCAGGACTTTTTGTCGCACCGAAGGAGATTGATGCCATTGCAAGGAATATGGGCAAAGCCATCGGATATGCGCTGAACCGTACGTTACACGGGGATTTTCCTTACGAAGAAATGGCGATGATTATTTAAATAGATTGAATCCATTCATGCAGGACGGCGGCATCGGAAAGAAATTGCAGAGCGCTATCATCCTTGACAAATTCCATAATCAGTTTTGTGGAAACATTTGCATCTTTGAGAATTTTAAGATATTTTTTCCATGCATCCGAGCCGTCGGCAAGAGGGTAGCGGCAATGTGCATCATCCCAGGTGAACACATGAACGGCGCTCAGATAGGGTAAAACGAGAGAAAGATTTTTTTCGTTATCGGAATAGGAAAGTGGCTGCCAATATGTTTTGATATTTTCTTTTTTACATTCGGAAAGAAAAGAAACAGAGGATTCTCCGTTATCGTTGAGTGTTTTTCCGTGAAATTCAAACGCCAGAATCTGTCCGTATTTTTCGGCAACGGAAGCGAGATGTTTCACTTCTTCTAACATTTGCGTGCGCAGATCGTCTGTCGTTTTTTCGCTTCCAGTTTTGCCGAGCCATACGCGTACCATACCTGCACCGAGAGCCTGGGCCGTTCGGCAGATTGCGCGGAAGGAGTCTTCATCGCGGTCGCCGATGCGGTAATAGGAACCGTAAGAAGAGCAACGAAGCTCATTTTTATACATTTGAAAGCGAGCGTTTTTGATCGCTTCCGCATCCGAGGGCAATACATGCCGATCTGCACCCCATTCAATTTCCGAAAGTTTTGCGCGTTTTGCAAGAACTGTAATTTCTTCAATGCTTTTTTCGCGGAATGTTACGCTTGTCATACCTGTGGTAAATTTCATAGTTCCGTTCCTTTCTTTTTGAAAATACGGAGTATATCCGCTTGATTTGATATAATTATATCATAAAATGAAGCAAAATACAAGGGCATTTCTGTGCGTTTGTTTTTCTTTTCCACATTGCTTTTTCGGAAATCTGTGATATAATAAAGTATATTTTAAATCAGAAAGGAAAGAAAAATGAAACTGATCGGTAATATTTTGTGGGTATTGTTCGGAGGATTGGCGGCTTCTTTTTTATGGCTGGCTTTGGGTGCTTTGTGGTGTATCACAATCATCGGCATCCCTGTCGGCTTGCAATGCTTTAAGTTTGCGAAACTCTGTCTGCTCCCTTTTGATAAGGAGATTTCATACGGTAAAAATACCGTATCCCTTTTTGTTAATATTTTGTGGCTGATTTTCGGCGGTTTGGAGCTTGCGATTGGCTTTTTGCTTGCAGGCTGCGCGTTCTGCGTAACCATCATCGGCATTCCGTTCGGTCTGCAATATTTTAAGTTTGCAAAGCTTTCGCTTATGCCTTTTGGTGCAAAGGTCCGCTGAGAAGTCGTCAACATCAGGGAAAAATTTTCGAAAACAATGAGAAAACGGCTACCGTCCGGTATCGTTCAGGATACGGATGGCAGCCATTTTTGTTAAAAAACTTTATTCAAGTTCAAATGCGCCGGTGTAGAGTTGATAATATTTTCCTTTTTGGGCAATCAGCTCGTTATGCGTACCGCGTTCGATTATCCGGCCTTTTTCAAGCACTGTGATCGAATCGGAATTGCGAACGGTGGAAAGACGGTGCGCAATGACAAATACCGTTCTGCCGTACATAAGACCGTCCATGCCTTGCGAAACGAGTGCTTCCGTTCTGGTATCGATGGAAGAGGTAGCTTCATCGAGAATCATAACGGGAGGATCGGCAACGGCAGCACGTGCGATAGAAAGAAGCTGACGCTGACCTTGGGAAAGATTTGCGCCGTTACTTGTGAGCATGGTATTGTAACCGTCGGGCAGACGGGTGATAAAATCATGCGCATTGGCAAGCTGAGCAGCTACGTAAACCTCTTCATCAGTAGCGTCCAATCTACCGTAACGGATATTTTCCATAACCGTTCCCGTAAAGAGATTGGTATCCTGTAAAACGATGCCGAGTGAACGGCGGAGATCGGATTTTTTGATCTTATTGATATTGATTCCGTCATAACGGACCTTGCCGTCGGCAATATCATAGAAACGGTTGATCAAATTGGTAATCGTAGTTTTGCCTGCGCCCGTTGCGCCTACAAAAGCAATCTTATTACCGGGTTCGGCAGTCAGCGTGATGTTATGCAAAACCAATTTTTCGGGCACGTAACCGAAATCCACATCCGTCAGACGAACATCGCCCTGTAAGCGGGTATACGTAATGGTTCCGTCTGCGCGGTGGGGGTGCTTCCATGCCCAGATATTGGTGCGCTCCTTGGATTCCACCAGATTACCGTCATGATCGTAAGCGGCATTGACGAGCGTAACGTAACCGCTGTCTGCTTCAGGTTCTTCGTCAAGAAGCTCAAAAATACGGGAAGCGCCTGCAAGTGCCATCGCAATGGAGTTAATATGCTGGGAAGCCTGATTGACATTCATGCAGAATTGTCGCGTCATGTTGAGAAATGCCGCAACGATAGTAACATCAAGTACAACTTTTGAAAGAGGATTTTCAATGTTTCCTTCGGCAAGAAGTAAAGAACCTCCGATGAAAACCACAAGAACATAAAGAATATTACCAAGATTACCAAGAATCGGCATTAAGATATTGGCAAAACGGTTTGCGCTCTGCGCATCGCGGAAAAGCTGATCATTGATTTTATCAAAATCCTCTTTGCAAGCGTTTTCATGACAGAATACCTTAACAACTTTCTGACCGTTCATCATTTCTTCGATGTAGCCTTCTTCGTTACCGAGTGATTTTTGTTGGCGAATAAAATATCTTGCGCTTCGTCCGCCGATTGTTTTGGTAACGAACACCATCAAAAAAGCACCGATAAGAACCACAAGGAAAAGATGAAGGCTGTAATACAGCATAATGCAAATCAAAGAAATTACAATGATGGAAGAGGAAATCATACTGGGAATACTTTGGGAAATAAGCTGACGGAGAGTATCTATATCATTGGTGTAATGGCTCATGATATCGCCGTGCGGATGGGTATCGAAATATTTGATAGGAAGCGTTTGCATTTTTGCAAACATTTCGTTTCTCATGTTATCCAAGGTACCCTGCGTAACCTTGGCCATGGTACGTGTCCAAAGGAAATTGCAGATCAAGCCCGTCAGATAAACACCCATTAAAGTCAAAACAAGAGCAATGATTTTGGGATAGACGGTTTCCAATGCGGCTGTTACACCGCTCGTTTTAAAAATAGCAAGGCCTTCATTGACATATTCAAGAAAGTTTTGCGTGAAAATAGAAGAAACCGAGTTGACAAGCGCGCTGATCACAAGACAGATCCCCACCAGAATCAAAGATTTCTTGTAATATTTCACAAGAAATTTCAATACACGCTTCAACGTACCTTTTTTTGCTTTCGGGCGTCCTGCGCCCGCCATGGAAGGACGTTTATTCATTCATCTTCTCCCCCTTTCACTTGAGATTCATATACTTCGCGGTAAATAGCATTATTCTTCAAAAGTTCTTCGTGCGTACCAATACCGTCAATCTTACCGCCGTCCAGAACAATGATGCGGTCGGCATCCTCTACGGAAGAAATACGCTGCGCGATGATGATCTTCGTTGTTCCGGGAATTTCTTCGCGGAATGCTTTGCGGATCATAGCATCCGTTTTTGTATCCACCGCAGAAGTAGAGTCATCCAGAATCAGGATTTTCGGCTTTTTCAGAAGCGCACGTGCAATACAAAGCCTTTGCTTCTGACCTCCCGATACGTTTGTGCCTCCGCGTTCAATAAAGGTATCGTAACCGTTCGGGAAAGAAGAAACGAATTCATCTGCGCAGGCAAGCTTGGAAATGCGTACCAATTCTTCATCGGAAGCATTCGGATCACCCCAGCGAAGATTGTCCTTGATCGTTCCGGAGAAAAGAACATTTTTCTGAAGAACCATGGAAACCTCATTTCGAAGTGAATCAAGATCATATTTCTGTACATCGATTCCGCCAACCTTCACAACGCCTTCCGTGGCATCGTAAAGACGGGGGATCATTTGAACGAGAGAAGTTTTGGAGCTTCCTGTTCCTCCGATAATACCGATAGTTTCACCGGATTTTATATGCAGGGTGATGTTGGAAAGCGCATTTTTCTCTGCTTTTTCGGAATATTTGAAGCTGACGTTTTCAAATTCGATGGAACCGTCGGAAACTTCTTTGATTGCGTTTTCGGGTGCTTGAATGGAGCTTTCTTCACCCAGAACTTCAACAATACGGCGCGCGGATTCCATAGACATCGTCAGGGTTACAAATACCATGGAAAGCATCATGCAGTTGGAGAGAATCTGAACACCGTAAGTCAAGAGGCTGGAAAAGTTACCAAGGTTATATGTAACGCCGCCTGTGGAAATAATAAGATAAGAAGCAAACAGACAAACGCAAACCATGGAGGTATTGATTGCAATTTGCATAAAAGGATTATTGAGCGCGAGAATTTTTTCAGCTCTCGTAAAATCTTTTGCAAGATCACCGGAAGCTTTTTTGAATTTTTCCGTTTCAAAATCCTCTCTTACAAAGGATTTTACCACGCGGATGCCGCCGATATTTTCCTGAACGGATTCATTCAGCTTATCGTATTTGCGGAAAGCGCCGCGGAAGATCGGCATAACCTTGCGCGCAATGCTGAAAAGTGCGAATCCCAGAACGGGCACGAGCAATACGTATACGCAAGCGAGCCAACCGCCGAGAATAAATGCCATGATCATGGAGAAGATCAGCATAAACGGTGCGCGGATGGCAATACGAATCAGCATCATGAAGGATTGCTGCACATTGGTAACGTCCGTCGTCAGACGGGTTACAAGACTGGAGGTTGAGAATTTATCAATATTGGAAAAAGAAAAATCCTGAACCTTATAATAAAGCTCGCGGCGTAAGTTTTTTGCAAATCCGCAGGAAGCAGTTGCGCAGAACCAACCGGAAAGCGCACCGCAACAAAGCGAGGCAACAGCAAGCAAGACAAGCGTGAGTCCATAGCTTTTGATTGTATCCATGGAGAGTGTTTCGCCGCTGTTAAGATAGTTTACAAGGTCTTTGGTAACAAGGGGGATAATACATTCGATGATGACCTCAAGCGCAATAAACAGCGGGGAAAGAATGGTTTGCCACGTATACCCCTTAATGCATTTGGAAAGTCTTTTGATCATAAAATTAGTTGCTTTCCCATTTGGGATTCCTTTCTTTTTATTTTTTATTCGCATTCGGTTTCAGATGCCGGATTCCAAATTTTGGCGAAGCTTTTCCAAAAGTTGGGAAAGAGTTGCTTTTTCTTCCGCAGAAAATCCCAAGGTCAGCTTTTCCTCTGTTTGAAATACAACGGATTCCATCATGGTATGGAGTTTTTCTCCCTTTTCCGTCAATACCAATTTTTTCAGTCTGCGGTCGTATAAAACGGGCTCACGGAGCAAAAAGCCTTTTTGCTCCATGCGCAGAATGATGTTAGACATTGTGGAACGGCGCACGGAAAAAAACTCTTCCAGATCTTTCTGAAAGATATCACGGTTTTTGTGATGTGCCAGATATCCGATAATGAACATATTGTTTCCCGTTGCTTCATCCGGATATTTTCCGCAGATACAATTGCCGATTTCTCTCATAATGAGATGTGAAAGAGATTTGATTTGAGCACCGATTCTGAATGGTTCTGCCATTTGGAATGCCTCCTTTCTGATACGGAATGTGATATTGTTAGGTTGCTAACATTATACCGCTTTTTCATTTTAATGTCAAGAGATTTGTTTTTTCTCTTTGGTTTTTGTTTTTAAAAGCCTATTTCAGCAGAATTTTTGAATGAGTTTTTACAAGTTTGTGAACTTCTTTGGAATATGGTTGACAGAATTTCAATTTTGTTATATAATATCAAAAAACGACAAAAATAAACAGTCAGCGGCAGGTGCTGTTTTATTTTGAAAGGACGGGCATATTTTAATGAAGAAATTAATTGCTTTTTGTTTATGTATTTGTATGGCGGTGTGTTGTTTTACCTCATGTAATAACAACACGTTGTCCAACGAAACCACATCTTCAAAACCGATAAATAATAATCTTCCGGAAAAAAATTATTTAGTTGGCGGAGATCACGATGAGATTTTGGTTTCATGTATCGGACAGGCGGACGAGAACGGTGTTTATGTGATTCCCGAAACGATCTCTATGATCAGTGAAGGCGCATTTATGGGGGATACCTCATTGAAAGAAGTTGTTATCGGTCCGAATGTCAAAATCATCGGTTCTGGTGCATTCCAGTACTGCACATCCTTGAAAAAAGTGACTCTCAGCGAAGGACTGGAAATAATCGGTTCCCATGCATTTGCAAGCTGTGAGCGTTTGACCGAAATTGTGCTTCCTTCAACGGTGGATACGATAAATGAATGTGCGTTTTCGTATTGTGTTTCTTTGAAAACGATCTCTCTTGAGCATATCCGCCGTATCGGAGAAGCAGCATTTATCAATTGCACTGCATTGGAAAACATTCAGTTTTCTTCCAAGTTGGAAAAAATCGAAAATTGGGTATTTTCGGAATGTTCCGCTTTAAAAAACATTTCTTTTGACGGTGTAACGGAACTTCGCGAAATCGGAGATTATGTTTTTAGCGGTTGTTCCATGCTGCGCTCCGTTGAAATTCCGGAAGGTGTGAATCGAATCGGTATTTATGCGTTCTATAACTGCACCAGACTTGCTGATATTTCCATTCCTTCTTCGGTTGCAATGGTGGATTTCGGCGCGCTGAACTATACCCGTTGGTATCATCAACAGGACGATGCTTATCTGATTGTCGGAGACGGTGTTTTGATCAAAACCACGGTTCACCCCTCAGAATTGGATCTTTCCGGAAAAGGAATCAAAGCGATCGGTGCAAGAGCATTTTACAATGCGGCAATCGCCAATGAGCCGAAAAATTACGGTTATTCTTATGCAACCGAGTTGAAGAGCATTACCATTCCGGAAGGTGTCCGTGAAATCGGAAAATCGGCTTTTGAAGGTTGTTTTGCATTGGAAGATATTGTTTTGAACAAAGATCTTATCAGCATTGATCAGACAGCGTTTAATATTATGGTAGAAGGCATTGATACCAAAGCTAAAGTGAATTTTAATGATTGTAAAAATTTGGAATATATCGGCAGTTATGCTTTTCAGGGTTGCAAAGGTCTTGAAACCGTCAACCTGCCCCAAAGCATAAAAACCGTTGGCGAATATGCTTTTTCTTCTACGGGGGCTTATACAAACTTTATGGAAAAGGCATCTAAATCGGAGAATGAAGCAGATCGTTACTGGATTTCCAATGGGGTTTTGCTTGCCGCTTATGTAGCCGAAGGACAGACGGCAATTCATGTTCCCGAAGGCGTTAAAATCATTTCGGGTGCCGTGTTCTGTGGATGGGACAGTGCATATATTCCCGATGATCTGACAGGCCTCAGTGCTGCCGGTGTTACAAAATACAATATCAGTTATCATGTGAAAGAATTGTATTTGCCCGAAGGTTTGGAAATTATTGAAGACAGGGCATTCTACCGTCTGGACAGTGTGAAAAAAGTAGTATTGCCTTCCTCGTTGCGTGTGATCGGCGCAAGTGCGTTCGGTCTTTGCTCTTCGCTTTCCGATATTTCCGGAGGAACCGGTTTGGAAGAAGTCCGCGAAGCAGCGTTTTCTTACAACACATCTTTGAAACAGTTCAAGTTTTCGCCTAATGTAAAAACAATCGGAGCAAGTATATTTGAGGGTTGTACCGCTTTGAAAACGGTATATTTCCCCGAAAATCTCGAAACTCCCGGTATTATGTTGTTTGACAGTACCTGCACATCTTTGAATCAGGTTTATTTCAATGAAGCTGTTCGTCCGCGCATTTATTTTGTGCTCGGATCGCTTTCGCACGAAGTGCACGTCGATTATTATAATCAATAAAATTTTTCAAACCGGCAGAATGGAAATACGTTCTGCCGGCTTTGTTATTGTCATGAATATCTGTGAATGAATATGCAAAAGAATGAAAAAATTCTGAATAAATCAGCAGAGTTTCTCTTGAATATTCATTATATCTGTGATATAATAAAAACGATATTGTACAAAAACTTTTATTTTGCGGAATATGGAAAAAGGGAACGAAAGGATTTTTATGAGAGCAGATAAATTTCTTTTTGAAAAAGGACTCGCGAAGAGCAGAAGCCATGCGGCATCGTTGATCAAAGACGGTGTTTATATAAGCGGAAAACGCATTGAAAAGTCTTCGCAGGATATTGGTGAGAATACACCCGTTTGCGAAATCAGAATTGAAAATCCGTCCAGATATGTCAGTCGCGGAGGCGTAAAACTGGAAGCGGCAATTTTTTCGTTTCATCCGGAAATCAAGGATAAAATTGCGTTGGATCTCGGTGCCTCTACGGGCGGTTTTACAGACTGTTTGCTACAAAACGGTGCTGCCCGTGTTTATGCCGTTGATGTGGGACACGGCCAATTGGACAGAAGCCTTGCCGAAAATCCGAAAGTATGCTCATTGGAAGGCACGAATGCCCGGACGCTGACTCCCGAAATGACGGGGGAGCTTTGCGATCTTGCCGTATCGGATCTTTCATTCATTTCCCAGGCATTGATCTATCCCGCAGTGCGCGCAAATGTCAAAACGGGAGGAGTTTTTATCAGCTTGATCAAGCCGCAATTCGAAGCGGGCAAAGAACATATCGGAAAAGGCGGGATTGTCCGCGACCGTAAAATCCATGTAAAAGTCATTGAAAACTTGTTTCAAGCGGCAGAATCGGAAGGTTTGTATCCGGAAGCGCTGATACCCTCTCCGATTGAAGGCGGGGACGGAAATCGGGAATATCTTGCGCTCTTTCGCATCGGAGAAAGAAAAAATACGGCTCTGCCCGAAATCAAAAAAGCCGTATTTTCATAATTTATTTTTGAAGAATATTGAAGGAGATGGACTTTGTGATACCGAAAAAAATCGCTATTTTTCAAAATTCTGAATATGATCAGGAATACAGTTACACCAAACGCGCAGTCCGGATCCTTTCGGAAAACGGAATTTTCTCATATCTTTCGGAAACGGCGCGCCCGTTTTTTGAAAATGAAACATTACAGGTGAATTTTTTTGAAAATACAGATCAGATGATGGAAGAAGCCGAGATGATTCTTGTTCTTGGCGGCGACGGAACAATGATCGACCATTGCATCCGTGCGGCGGAAAAAGATAAACCTGCTATCGGAATCAATCTCGGGCATCTCGGTTTTCTCATGGCATTGGAGAGAACGGAGACAGAAAAGCTTTCTGCGCTTGCCGAAGGAAATTTTTCGGTGGAAACAAGGATGCTTCTCGAAGCTGAAATTGTTCTTGACGGTAAGATTCTGCATTCGCAAAGAATCCTGAATGATGTTGTGATTGCAAGCGGGATACGCTCCAAAATCGCGGAATTTTCCCTGATTTGTACGCCGGGCGGCAAATTGGATTACCGTGCCGACGGCATTATCATAGCAACGCCCACAGGCTCCACGGCGTATTCCTTTTCGGCGGGGGGCCCCATTATCGACCCCCTTGCTTCCATTGTCTCCGTCAAGCCGATTTGCCCGCATTCCTTGCTGAGCAGGGCAGTTCTGCTTTCTCCGGAAACCGAACTTTCCGTTTCAGGCAGAACGAGGGACGTTATGACGGATATTCACGTAACCATGGACGGTAAAAATGCTTGCCTTGTTCCCAAGGAAGCGGTGATACATATTAAGAAATCTCAATACACAGCCAAGATCATCAAAATCGGTGCAAACCGTTTTTATGATATTTTGGAAACCAAATTAAACAAAAAATAAAACGGTAAAGGAAATAAATTACATGAAAAATTCCCGTCATACACGCATTCTCGAAATCATCGGAGATTATGTGATCGAAACACAGGATGATTTGATTGAAAAACTCAAGGAAAGCGGTTATCCCGTTACACAGGCGACGGTTTCTCGTGATATCAAGCAGTTGGGATTGATCAAGACCGCGACAAAAAACGGCGGATATAAATATACCGTTGCAAGAAGTGAAAATTCGAGCAATGAAAACAAATTAAAAAATATTATGAGGGAAACCGTTGTCAATGCGCAGAATGCGCAAAACATCATCGTTGTCAAAACATTTGCGGGTATGGCAAATGCTGCCGCGGCGGCATTAGACGCGCTTGCGGGAGAAGCGGTGATCGGTAGCATTGCGGGAGATGACACCATTTTTATCGTTGTACGGAATGCAGAGGATGCCGAGGAATTCACAAATTATATCAGAGAGATCATCGGTCGCTGAAGCCGTGAGGAGGAGTCGTTTTGCTCAGAGAATTATGTATCCATAATATTGCCATTATCAAAGATGAACATGTATGCCCCGGAGATGCCCTGACCGTTCTGACCGGTGAAACGGGTGCAGGAAAATCTATTATTATAGACTCTGTGGGTTTGATTATCGGTGCGCGCGCATCCCGCGAATTGATCCGTGGAGGCGAAAGCAAAGCCATGGTTTCCGCGCTTTTTGAAGATATTTCCGAAGAAGCTGCTGCTTTTGCGGAGGAACTTGGCATTGATGCCGAAGGTGGAACGCTTCTTTTTCAGAGAGATATTACGGATAAAGGCGGTTCTGTCGCGCGTATCAACGGCAGAACGGTTCCGCTTTCCATTATGCGCGATCTTGCAACCAAGCTGATTCATATCCACGGACAGCATACGGGGCAATCGCTTTTGAACGAGGATTCTCATATTGTTTTTCTGGATGCCTTTGCTGATTGCGAAGAGGAAAAAGAGGAATATGCGAAACTTTACCGACAAATGCTTGCCGTAAAAAAACGTATTGTCGAAATTTCTTATGATGAACAGGAAAAGGCAAGAACCGTGGAGCTTCTGAAATATCAGATTAAGGATATTGATTCGGTCAATCCCCGCGAAGGCGAAGAAGAGGAACTGAAACGAAAACGGACGAAAGTACAAAATGCGGAAAAGATCGGAAAACATGCCAAATTGATCTACCGTACATTGTATCAGAATGAAAAGGGCGTTTGCGCCTGTGATCTTCTTGAAAAAGCAGAAGAGTCTCTTGGCGCATTGGAAGGTGTGCTGAGTGAAGCTACGGTATTTGCGGAAACACTTGCGGATTTCCGATACCGTCTGGAAGATATTGCCGAAACCATCCGCAAGGAATGCGATATGGGTATCAAAAATCCGTCTGAGCTTCTGGATCGTATCGAAGAGCGCTTGGATCATCTTCAGCGCTTGCGTAAAAAATACGGAGGCACGGTTGAAGAGATTAAAAAATACAGAGAACGCATAGCTGCAAAATTACGGGATTTGGAACAATCGGGCGAGCTTTCAGAGGATCTGGAAAACGAGCTTGCGGAAATTCGCGAAGAACTGAAACAAATTGCATTGCAAATCACGAAAAAACGGCGTTCTGCTGCAGAATATTTGCAAGATAAGATCACAAAAGAACTCGTTTTTTTGGATATGGAAAAGGTTCGATTCCGCATCGAAGTAACCAATCTCCGAGAATTTTCTTCAAACGGTGTGGATAAAGTGGCATTTACGGTTTCTGCCAATCCGGGTGAGCCCTTGCAACCGCTTTCTAAGGTGGCATCAGGCGGTGAGCTTTCCCGTATGATGCTAGCACTTCGTTGCGCATTTGCGGATAAAGAACATACCGAAACTTTGATCTTTGATGAGATTGATACGGGAATTTCGGGAAGAACTTCTCATAAAATCGGCATTAAGTTACACGAAGTTGCGCAAAAAGGAACGCAGGTTATCTGTGTTACGCACTCTCCGCAGATTGCTGCCGTAGCAGATTCCCATCTTTTTGTTTCCAAAACGGAAACGGACGGAAGAACACAATCTTCGGTCAGAGGACTGACGGAGGAAGAACACATCAATGAGGTTGCACGAATCATCGGCGGTGCAAAAATCACAGAACAAACTTTGGCGGCTGCAAAAGAGCTTTGTCTCGGAGGAGAAAACGAATAAGCGGGCAAGGTCCGCTGAAAGTTTCTCGCCTATTGCTGTTAATTTGCATCCAAACAATGCAAAACGACTAGGTCGATTTTGCGTAATTTCCTATGATATAAAAAAACAAGGCCATGTCAAAAGGTTATCGAAAACCGTTGGCATAGCCTTATTTATATTGTTTGATATCTGTTCTTCCGAGAAAATAATCGGCGGAAACATTATAATAATCACATAAACTCAGGAGATGATGAATTGGTAATTCGTTTGCACCACGTTCATATCGCGCGTACATCGTTTGAGAAGTTCCAAGAATATTTGCAATTTCCTGTTGTGTTTTATCACTGTCTTCACGTAAATCACGCATTCGCTTGATATAATCCATACAGAAATCTCCTCTTTTAAATGAACCCAGACTCGCCGCTCATATTGGTCATATTATTTCAGAAATTTTAATCAATATCGCAAGCGCACTTGCTGTTGTTTCATTCATCATTATGATATACCACATTTCAAACGAAAATTATACGTTTAAAGGCACTCTAACCAATTTTGAACAAAGCATCTTTATGATGATCCGATATGGCATAGCACTCGTGTTAGGAGGTACCATATCCATAATCAGTTGTGCTTGTCATATTAATGCCTCAAAAGCAGAAGATGTTGAAATTAAAATTTGTGATTCTTGGTATAATTCTACTGAGGCGTTAATCTGTCCCGAATGCGCGAAAAAAAGCTTATCCGACGATCAAAATTAACAATCCGACTCTTGACAAAACTTGTATACCATGATATAATATTATAACATATAAAAAAGCAATGAAGGAAACAAGTACGCAGAACCCTTTTCATTCAGAGAGCCATCGGTTGGTGAAAGATGGTATGAAAGCTTTTGCCGAATACATTCCCGAGCCGCGCTTCCGAAAATTTTGTAGGTTGCGACGGGTGCGCCCGTTAACGCGTTGAAGTTTGTAGAACAAACTTTCCGAGGCTTATTTTGCGAAAAATAGGCAAACTGAGGTGGTAACACGAAACATTCGTCCTCTGCATATGCAGGGGACTTTTATTTTTATCAATCGAAAGGAAAATCAAAACATGGGAATTTATGAAGAATTGCAAGCGCGCGGATTGATTGCGCAGGTGACGGATGAAGAACACATCCGTGAAATGATAAATAACGGAAAGGCAACCTTTTATATCGGCTTTGACTGCACTGCAGACAGCTTGACAGCAGGTCATTTTATGGCGCTCACACTGATGAAACGTCTGCAAATGGCAGGAAACAAACCGATCGCTCTGATCGGCGGCGGCACAACCATGATCGGCGACCCCTCCGGCCGTACGGACATGAGAAAAATGCTTACTAAGGAAGATATTGAACACAACGCGGAATGCTTCAAACGCCAGATGGAAAAATTCATTGAATTCGGTGAAGGCAAAGCAATGATGGTAAACAATGCAGATTGGCTTCTGAATCTTAATTACGTGGAATTGCTTCGCGAAGTCGGCGCTTGTTTCTCTGTCAACAATATGCTACGCGCGGAATGCTATAAGCAGAGAATGGAAAAGGGGCTTTCCTTCCTGGAATTCAACTACATGATCATGCAGTCTTACGACTTCTACTATATGTTCAAGAAGTTCGGCTGTAATATGGAATTCGGCGGCGACGACCAGTGGTCTAATATGCTCGGCGGTACGGAACTCATCCGTAAAAAACTCGGTAAGGATGCGTTTGCAATGACTATCACGCTTCTAACAGACTCCAACGGTAAAAAGATGGGTAAAACCGCAGGCAACGCCGTATGGCTCGATCCCAAAAAGACAACTCCGTTTGAATTCTTCCAGTATTGGCGTAACGTAGGCGATGCAGACGTCATGAAATGCATTAAAATGCTGACCTTCCTGAGTCTGGATGAAATTTCTGAAATGGAAACTTGGGACGATAGCCGTATCAACGAAAAGAAAGAAGTTCTTGCTTATGAACTGACTGCTCTCGTTCATGGTAAGGAAGAGGCTGAAAAAGCAAAGCAGACCTCCAAAAATCTGTTCTCCGGCGGCGGTAACAGCGCAGATATGCCTACAACGGAAATCGAAGCTTCTGCTCTGACCGACGGCAAGATCGGTATCCTCGATCTGATGGTTGCGGGCAAGCTTGCTCCTTCCAGAAGCGAAGCAAAACGTTTGGTTATCCAGGGCGGTGTTGTAATGAATGATGAAAAAGTAACCGCATTCGGTATGACAGTGGAAGAAAATCTTCTCCGTGAAGGTGTGGTTATTCGTAAGGGTAAAAAAGTTTACCACAAATTTATTCTGAAATAATCGGAGATTGTAAAATCTCGTCATGAAAACCGATCTTTTTTCGTAACGGAAGCTGTTTTTCCGACAAAAAGAGGTCGGTTTTTCACTATTATAAGGGACTTTATAAGAAATTAAAAAAATTTCAAAAAAATTCAATTTTTTTCAAAAAAACTATTGACAAATGAAAAAAACTATGATACAATGGTCGAGCAGTCAACCGAAGTGGTCAACACACAAAAGGTTCAAAGCATGGCGGAATAGCTCAGTTGGCTAGAGCGCTCGGTTCATACCCGAAAGGTCGTGGGTTCAAATCCAACTTCCGCTACCATGACAACTTTTGTTGTCATGCTTGGCCCGGTGGTCAAGCGGCTAAGACACCGCCCTTTCACGGCGGTAACACGGGTTCGATTCCCGTCCGGGTCACCAAAAAACAGGCACAGTGTGTCTGTTTTTTCTTTTTCTCGATTCATAAGATGGAAAAGCTGCAGCAGCTGATAGTCTGAATAGAAGTCAGTGCCGAAGCATCGGATTTCCGTTTGGATATTTTTCGTTTTTTGATCAAATTATTCTTTGAAAAAAGATTTTAGGATTATTTGTTTACCAAGTTTTTGAATGTATTCAAAAAGTTTAATTTTTTTTCATAATCCTATTGAAATATTATTTTTTTTTGATATAATGAATATAAAAGCAGAATTTACTGCTTTGAAATAATTTTATTAACATTAAGGAGATTTTGATTTATGAAAAAGTTTTTATCTGTTTTTCTTAGTCTTTGTCTGCTTTTTGCTTTGGCTGTAACTCTCTCTTCTTGCGCACATGAGTGCGAGTTTTCCTCTGAATGGAGCAAGGATGCAACTTCTCACTGGCATGCCTGCACAGATGAGAAATGCACAGAAGTTGCCGACAAAGCGGATCACACATGGGACGAAGGCAAAATTACTACCAAAGCAACACAGGAAGCAGACGGTGTAAAAACCTTTACCTGCACTGTTTGCGCACAGACCAAAACCGAAACCGTTGCTTTCACAGGTCTTTCCGAAGAAGATTGGGATGCAGCGTTTGCAGATTCCGTATTTGAAAATTTTGCATACACCGAAGATGTCGTTACCAACACTACGGGTATGACTATAGAGGCAAAATCCGAGTACAAGTTCACAAAAGACAGTGCATGGTATAAAATGACCATGATGGGACAGTCTGAAGAAGAGTATGCTCCCGACAAAGCTTCTGCAAATGAAGCACGCAGCATGATGGTTGCTTCTATCAAGAGCATGACAGCTTATGGAGATTATACTTATGATGCCGCAACCAAGACATACAAAGCAAACAAAGCGATCAATATTGAATCTTTGGGTGCTTCCGCATCGGATGTTACTTTGACTTTTGCAAACGGCAAACTCGTCGAAATCAAGTATGCTCTTTCCATTACGGAAAGCGGTCTGGAACTTTCCGTTACCTCTACCGTAACGCTCTCCGATTACGGCACTGTCGTTCTCAATCCCGCAAATTAAAAAATCGTCCGTTTTTTGAAATATTGAAAATACGGTATAAATCCGATTAAGAAAAATCTAAGCTTTTTCAAGGCTTAGATTTTTCTTTTTGATTTTATGGGATTTATGACTTAATATCCGAATTGCTTTTATGGATAGATCTTTCAAAAAAGAATTGACAAAAAACATGAAAATAGACTATAATCAAAAATAAGAAATCCTATGGAAAGGAAACCAATATGAAAATTTATTCTTCAGTTTATGAATTGATCGGAAAAACGCCTTTGATTGCGCTTTCCCGTTATACGGAGGAATGCGGTGCGCATGCTTTGATTCTTGCCAAAGCGGAATGTTTTAATCCTGCCGGTTCTGCTAAGGACCGTGTTGCGAAAGAAATGATTGAAGATGCGGAAAGATCGGGAAAATTGACAGCTGACTCTGTGATGATTGAGCCGACCTCGGGAAACACGGGAATCGGTCTTGCTGCCATTGCCTCCGCGAAAGGCTATCGTTTGGTCATTACCATGCCCGAAACCATGTCTGCCGAACGGCAAATGCTCATGCGCGCATACGGTGCGGAATTGATTCTGACGGATGGTAAAAAGGGTATGGCAGGCGCTATTGAAAAAGCGGAAGAACTGGCTTCTTCCTTGCCGAACGCATTTGTTGTCGGACAGTTCACAAATCCCGCCAATCCTGAAGCACACAGAAAAACCACGGGACCCGAAATCTGGGAGGATACAGATGGAAAGGTAGATATTTTTATTGCGGGAGTCGGTACGGGCGGAACGGTTACGGGGGTCGGCGAATATCTGAAAGGGAAAAATCCCGATGTGAAGATCGTTGCGGTCGAACCCAAGGATTCCCCTGTGCTTTCAGGCGGTTCTGCGAGTGCTCACGGCTTGCAGGGAATCGGCGCAGGGTTTATACCGAAAATCCTGAATACTGCCGTTTATGATGAAATTGTTACGGTCAGCACGGAAGAAGCGTATTCCTGCGCGCGGTTGCTTGCGAAAAAGGAAGGTTTGCTGGTCGGAATTTCTTCGGGTGCCGCATTATTTGCCGCAACGGAGATTGCAAAAAGGGAAGAGAACAGAGGAAAAAATATCGTTGTTTTGCTTCCCGATACGGGTGAGCGTTATCTTTCCACACCTGTGTTTATGAAATAATCGGTCTGAAAAATAATTTAAGAACCGCACGGAGAAGTTTTCCATCCGTGCGGTTTTTGTTTATTTAACAGTAAAAAAATTCACAGCCATTAGGAAAAAGAATAAATTCCAGATTTTCAAAATTTTCGGAAAGAATCTTTTCAAAAAATGCCGTAAACGGCGCTTCCGTGTGGTAATGTCCTGCCGTAACGACGGAAAGTCCGTTTTCTGCGGCTTCCAGAAGATAATTATAATTAACCTCTCCCGTCAGATAGGTATCTGCCCCCATTTTCTGCGCTTCGCGGATATAATCCTTTCCCGAACCGCCGAGCACTGCAAGACGGGAAACTGTGTTTTCTCCTTTTGCACCGCAAACGGAAGGCGCATGCAGAATATTTTTAACCAATCGGCAAAAATCTTCAAACACCATCGGGGAAGGAAGCGTTCCGATTCTTGCGGCTGTATCGCCTTCCACACCGAATTTTTCAACATCCGAGAGAGAAAAGAGCTTTGCCAGAATATCGTTGATGCCGCCGTCTGCCGCATCCAGACGCGTGTGGAAACTCATAGCGGATATGCCGTTTCGGAGTAAAGACATCACTTTTCGGGTGGTGCCGTCATGACCGTCCATACGGCGGATTCCCGAAAAGATTAGCGGATGGTGGGAAATGATGAGATCGGCACCGATCTCTGCGGCGTATTCCGTAACCGCAGGGGTGATATCCAAAGCAAAAAGAATTTTTTTCACTTCTGTTTCGGGAGAATCGCAAACCATCAGACCGTCGTTATCCCAATCGCAGGAAAGGGAAGACGGCAAAGCATGTTCGAGACATTGATAAATTTCAGAAATTTTCGGCATGATCGGCTCCTTTCTTATAAATCTTTCCGTTCTTCTTCGATAGAGGCATAAAGTGCGCGTTCTTTTTCCGCAGACCGCCCGCCCTTTTCAAGACCTTCGATTTTTTCTCTGAGGATTTCGAGCTGTCTTTCGCAAAGAATCAGAAAGTTTTCTTTGTTTTCTTTTTTATGTTCTATGTTATATTTTCCGAGTAAAAGTTCTGTTTCCGTATATTCGCGTACGGTCCCGTCATAAACGGCAAGAATGATCTGATAAAATTTTCCTTCTGCTAAGGCTTGCTTTTCTTCCTGAACGGAGAAGCCTTGTTCGCCAAGATAACGGCGAAGCTCAGGAATGTGTTGCATCGGCTGAAGGATCAGATGAGGCGTTTGTTCACGGCGCAAGAAATGTGCTTTTTCCAAAATGTTGCGGATCATCAGTCCGCCCATGCCGGCGATGGCGATATCTGTGATGGGATATTTTTCAATCCCTTGTAAACCATCGGTCAGCAGTGTTTGAATCCGATCGGAAAAACCCGCTTCCCTGATATTTTTATCGGCACTGATAAGCGGTCCTTTATGAATATCGGAAGCCACCGCCCCGGAAATTCTTCCGCATTCGGCAAGATATACGGGAAGATACGCATGATCGGTTCCGACATCGGCAAGATAAGCACCCTTGCGCACAAGAGAAGCAACGGCAAGCAAGCGTGCATCCAATTTCATTTTTTTCATGTTTCACGTCCTTTATGAACCGAAGCCCCTTCCCGTACGCAGGCGAGAAGGGGCTCTTGTTTTCAAATAAGAAAATTATTTTGCAAAATGCGCATTGAGCTTTGCAACGAGCGCATCTACGTCTGTACCGTGAACGATGCAAGCTTCTTCAAGGCTTTCTCCGCGAGACGCAGGGCAGCCGAGGCAGTGCATACCGATTTCGAAGAAATAGACCGCTGTTGAAGGGTCAAAGTCAAGAATATCGCCGATGATGCTTTCTTTTGTGATTTCCATGGTGATACCAAACCTTTCTACATAAATTTTGAACGACCGGGTTCAATCCGTTTTTTTTAATTGCGCCAAAAATATTCCGCAACAATATTATTTTATCATATCCGCTTTTTTATGTCAATATCTTTTTTGTAAACCTTTTTCGCTTTGAAAAAAAAATTTTAAAATTTGAATTTTGTTGGTGAAATTAAACAAAAGAGTTTCGGTTTTTTCTCTATTTATAAGGCAATAAAAACAATTTTTTCTCTTGCATATCGGAAAGTCCTGCGATATAATAATAACAGTCGGGTTTTCAGAAGTTTGAAAACTGTTTCCGGTTTCTCCGATCGCACCGTTCCGAGCGAGTCCCTTTACACATCGTCGGCGGCGCGGAGAATCTAAACAAGAATTTAGTTTTACCGAAAGGAACGGATTTATATAATGGAAAAGATTCACTCCAGAGACATTCGCAACGTATGCTTGCTCGGACATGGCGCAAGCGGTAAGACCTCCCTTGCAGAAGCTATGCTTTATGTAAAAAAAGAAACCGACAGACTCGGTAAGCCCTCCGAAGGCAATACGGTTTGCGACTTTGACACAGAAGAAATCAAAAGAGGCTTTACACTTTCTGCCTCCATCGCTCCCGTTACGCACAACGGCGTAAAGATCAATATCATCGATACTCCCGGATATCTTGATTTCCAGGGAGAAGCACTCCAGGCTTTGCGTGTTGCAGGCAGTGCTTTGATCGTTGTTGATGGTAAAGCAGGCGTTGAAGTCGGTACGGAAATTGCATGGGATCTTGTTTGCAAGGACAAAATGCCCCGTGCGTTCTTTATCAACAAATGCGACGATCCCGAAACCCGTTTCAGAAAAGTTTTCCAGGAAATGCACGATAAATTCGGTAACTCCATCTGTCCCGTTGTCATTCCGCTTCTCGAAGGCGATGATATCGTAGGTCTTCTGGATCTGATTGATATGAGAGCTGTTGCTTTTGCGCACGGCAAAGACGGTCAGCCTATTGATATTCCCGCAGGCAACGAAGAACGCATTGACAGATGTCTCAGCATGCTCCACGAAGCCGTAGCATCCACAAGTGAAGAATTGATGGATAAATTCTTCGAAGGCGAGCGCATTACCAAAGAAGAGATCATTACGGCACTCCATGACGGTATTCTCCGCGGTGATATCGCGCCCGTAGTCTGCGGTTCCGCAACTAACCTTTGCGGTATTCGTTTGCTTCTTGACGTGATCGCAGATACGCTTCCCAGTCCCGTATATCATAAAGCAGAAATCGTGATTGACGGTGATGAAGAGATTGAACGTCCCGTACGCGAACATGGTCCCGCATCCATCTTTGTATTCAAAACCGTTGCCGATCCGTTCGTTGGTAAGATGTCTTTCTTTAAGGTTATCGGCGGTGAGCTTTACAGCGATTCCGTTCTCAAAAACGTAACCACGGGACAGGACGAACGCCTGACCCGTATCTATACCGTTTGCGGAAAGAAACAGACCGAAGTAAAAATGCTCTCCATGGGTGATATCGGTATGACCGCAAAACTCAATAATACCAATACGAATGATACGCTTTCTCAGATGGAAAATCCCCTTCCGTATAAGAAGATCGTATATCCCGAATCTTTCTATCAGATGGCGATCGCGCCCAAAGCAAAGGGCGATGAAGATAAGATCGCACAGGGTATCAATAAGCTTCTCGAAGAAGACCGCACCCTGAAATATGAAAACAATCCCGAAACCAAGCAGCTTCTCATTTCCGGTCAGGGTGATATTCACCTCGATGTAACCGTTTCCAAACTCAAATCCCGCTTCGGTGTCTCTGTTGTTCTTTCCGCGCCGAAGATCGCATACCGCGAAACCATCAAGAAGAGAGTGGAAGTGGAAGGCAAACACAAGAAGCAGTCCGGCGGACACGGTCAATACGGTCATGTAAAAATGTCTTTCGCTCCCGGTGTGAACCCCGGTTTGGAATTCACACAGTCCGTTGTCGGCGGTTCCGTTCCCAAGAACTATTATCCTGCTGTTGAAAAGGGCTTGTTGGAATCCATGCAGAAAGGTGTTCTTGCAGGCTATCCCGTTGTAAACCTGAAAGCAGATCTTTCCGACGGTTCTTACCATCCCGTAGACTCTTCCGAAATGGCGTTCAAGATTGCTGCCTCTCTTGCTTATAAAGAAGCGCTTCCGAAAGCAAACCCTGTTCTTTTGGAACCGGTTGGTAAACTCAATGTTTATGCGCCCAGCGAAATGCTTGGTGATATCATGGGTGCTATTAACAAACGTCGCGGCAGAGTGCTCGGCATGACACCTACAGAAAAACACGGCGAACAGGTTATCGAAGCGGAAGCTCCGATGGCAGAAATGGTTGACTTTGCAATTCAGCTTCGCGCAATCACACAGGGCAGAGGCTCTTATACTCTCTACTTCTCCGATTATGAAGAAGTTCCCATGTTCAACGCGCAGAAGATTATCGAAGAAGCAAAGAAGAACACCGATTAATTTACGACCTTTTTCATTATACTCCTTTTTTCATACTATCTTCTCGGGAAAAAGCACGGCATGCCGTGCTTTTTCCTTTTTGAATTATTATGTTTTATGGCGTAATAAAAAATCAGTAAGGACAAAAAAGATCAAAAAAATACTTTTTTAGGCAACAGTTCAATTTTTCGGGAGATGTGTTTATTTGACAGATAAGATTTCATCAAAATTTTTATTCAATACCTTGGATAATCCGATCAATTCAATGTCTGTTACAAAGCGTTTGCCTGCCTCAATGCGTTGAATGGCATTTTTGTCCATATCCAATCCAACCAATTGAAGGCAATCTGCTAATTCTCGTTGAGATATTTTCATTTCCATTCGAAAAGCAGCAATATTCTTGCCACAAATATTATTTAATCCATCAATGGATTTATTTATAAACATATTTTTCTCCTTTTTGACATTTAGTGCTTGACAACAGGATTATTATATGCTATAATTCTTCCAGAAATGACATTCACAGAATGTCAAATAAAAGGAGAATATCTAATGAATCAGGATTTGTACAAAAAATTATTAAATGCAACGCGGTATTTTCAAACAATCAAAAATTACGATGAAGAGATTCAGTGTAAAACTCTGGAAATTGAAAAACTTGAGTCTGAATCGACCAAAAAGGTTCAAGACGCAATAGAGTCTTTCAAGGGACTAAAAAAATTTTTGAAAATTGTGATTATTGCTTGTTCTGCGCTATTATTGTTGTGTTTTATCGTTAGTTTTATTGTGGAAGCGACACAAACGGATTTTATAGTGATAGGAATTGCAATTGTGGCGGATATTGTTGCGGTACACACTTTAATAAAATCCACTAAGAAACATAAAAAATTTATGGAAGACGAGGATGAATATTACGATACGGTAACTGTTCCTCAAATTGAGAAAATCGGTTATGAAAGAAAAGATATTCGAAATGAAAAGGAAGAATTTTGCAATACAAACGTTGGAGTAATTTCTTTTTTACCTGCTTCTTACCGCAATATAAATGCCGTTTCTTATATGCTGCTTGCTGTCATTGATGGTCGTGCTGATACACTGAAAGAAGTTTTTAATCTTTATGAAGAACAACTCCATCGTTGGAGAATGGAAAATATCGCTAAGCAAAATGCAGAAGCTCAAAAAATTCTTGCTATGGCGGTAGAAGAATTGAATCTTCGCCAAGAATATACTAACGAAAATTTGATTGATATCAAAAATAGATTGAATAACTGAATTTTCGGATATTTTTCGAATGTAAAAACCGCTTGATTGAAAAATCAGGCGGTTTTTGAATTTTTGTAAATATTGCAATGTTTAATTTTTATATTTTTGATTTTCTTCAAAATGACAGAAATAATCCAAAGGACGGTTTCTTTCGCAAATAATTTCAACGGTTCTGTCAACGGGAGAGAAATCAGTCAGGAAGAGTAAATATTTATCGCAAGGAGAAGGAACACTGCCTCTCATATTCCGATGGTAAAAATGTTTGGCAAAAACATTTTTGACAGTCAGGGAATCACCCTCGGGATTGGAAAGACTGACATCGCCTTCGGAAGCGCAAAGGAAATTTCCTGCCGTGGCAACGGTCATGGCGCTTCCTGCGCGTATATAAACATCGGTCGGAACGGCAATTTCCAGTTTGAACGGCACTTTTTCCATTCCGTGAGTTTGTATATGTATTTTCAGACCTGTTTCGGTAAAGGAAAAATCTACCGTATAGCCGAAATCGCAGCGACAGATGCTTTGTCTGCTGTTATAATCCATACTCCAATAATTTTCCGAACCTTCCGGTGGGGTATCAAAAGGAAGTTTGTAATCTGCCCGGGTATGAAAAGACATACGGTATTGGTTTTCTCCGATTTTTTCGATTGCATCGGGTAAAAATTGCGCGATGGCAAAGAAAGAAGAACAGATTCGGGCACGAATGCTGATATTGCCGACGGTAATATGCATAAAATCGGGATTTCTTGCAAGCAGAGAGTAAATAACGCCGTTCTTTTTCACGCGGACAATACCCGATTGCGGATAGAACAGATGGAATTCTTTTTCGGGGGGAGGCAGCAGGGAGAAATTGACCGAAATATTTCTCAGTTCGGGATAAAGCATATAAAGGCGCAGAGGAGAGTGAATGACTGCATTCGCAGGTTTACCGGAAAGTCCGTTTTTGAGAATTCCCAAAAATGAGAGATCTTTCGTATTGGCATATGCCATCAGACAAATATCCGTATATCTTTCAAAATCAAAAAGTGTGTTGCTTCCGACCTCGCCTTTATCTTTGCGGCGGGAATTTTGTGTAAAGATCAGAGTGCCTTTTTCAATAAAACGGGAAACGAGCAGTAAATTTTTCTTGACAAGTTCGAAAAGTTCGGGCATATTGGCTTCCATGGCAATTTGACAAAGTGCTCTGTCGGAAACGGCACTGTACATTCCTGCGGAACGTTCGGAAAATTCACCATTTTCATCAATGTCAATTTTTTCTGCCAGATATTGTTTTGCTCTGTGTAACAGTCTTTCGTCTTTTTCACGAAGCGTATTATATGCGTAATACAGAGCTGCTGTGTGTACCCAACGGTGATTGGGTGTGTGGAATCCGCTTGAAAGAAGGCCTTGGGAAAGGCGTTCCAGAAGATGATAAATTTTTTCAGCAATTTCATTCTCTGCTTCTGTTTTTTCGGGAAAATCGCGAAGCAGGCGGTAAGCATAACAAATATGAGGCATGTTAAAAAATTCCGGCTGATGGTAATTGGATATGATCAGATCATCTGTTCCGTCTTCGTGTATACTGTCTTCCACGCCGGCGCAAAGCAAGTGAATAAATTCACGGACACTCGGCTTTTTGTAATACGTGCTGTCGGGGCAGACATAAAGTGTGATTGCGCATTCCATATAGACGAACGATGAGCCCGGTTCAAATAAACCGTTGTCGGCAAAAATTTTTCCATAGTACGGATTGGAGAAATCCCGTATGATATTGCGCATTCCTCTTTGCAACAAATTCTGTGCACCTTGCAAGGCGTAAAAATAAAATTGTTTCATAAAATATCTCCGTTCTGCCGAAAAACGGCATGAAAATGGTAAATGGAAAGATGGGCGGAAAAGATATGTGTAAATACAGTGTTATGCTATGGTTTTATTATACCCAAAGATAAAAATTTTGTCAACCGATTTTCTGTCGCCCTGAAAATTTCTGAAACTATACTTGTAAAAATATGAAATATATGGTATGCTGATATAAGAAAACGGAGATAAGGGGAAAACATTATGGCGGCAAATGAAAAAGAGCTTTTTTTACAGAAAAGAGAACAGGAAAACAGCAAACCGTTTGCATTGTTTGCGTTTTTTATCAGCCTTTCTTTTTTTGCGTCGGTTCCGGCGGCTCTATGGTATACGGGAGAACATGCCGTTTTCTGGGATAATTTTTTCCGTATTTTGATTTCTCCTTCCAAATTGGTTACGGATTATTTTAATCTCGGATGCCTTGCAAGCACGCTGTTCAATGCGGGACTTTGCGGACTTGCCTGCAATTTTATGATTCTGATTACGCACACGAGAGCGAATGCCAAAACCTTTGCGGCATATATTCTCGTTATCGCGCATTGCTTTTACGGACTGAATTTTCTGAATATGTGGCCGCCTTTCATCGGTGTTCTGATCTATTGTCTGATTACAAAAAATCCTATTCGAAAAAATTTACATATTACCATGTTTTCCACGGCGCTTGCACCATTCGTCAGCGACCTTTTGTTTCGATATACGGTGGGTCAGTTCCATCTGGGGATCATTCAGCTCAGCGTGCCGGGTGTTATTTTTGCGATTGTTTTCGGGACGGTTTGCGGATTTGTAATTCCCGCATTGCTTCCGGGAATTGCCGCTATGCAAAGAGGCTATAATATGTATCAGGCAGGGTTGGCAGTTGGCATTTTCGGTATTGCGGCGCATGCCTTTTTATATCGGACGCTCGGTTTTTCTTCTCCCGATGTTGTGGTCAGGGAAAATCCCGTTTACGATTCTTTTAACCATTCCTACATTCTGTTCATGGATATTTTCTTTTTGATTATGTTCATGTCTTCAATCGTGCTTGGTTTTTTCATGAACGGAAAGAATTTTCACGGTTACCGCCTGCTGACACGTTGTACGGGTTACGGACTTGATTTTGCTGATAAATTCGGAATGCCCGTCTGCTTCATCAATTTCGGCGTGTACGGACTTTGTATTCTCTCTTATCTGAATATGGTTTTTATGGTGCCCGAGATTCTGCAATTGGTTTTCCCTTCGATCATTCTTCCCGAAAGCGCAGGCTTCACGGGACCTACGGTGGGCGTTTTGTTTGCGGCCCTGACGTTTTCTGCGGATGGACAGCATCCGCGCAATGTTGCCCCCATTGTTTTGGGATATATCCTTCTTTTTTCGTTCGTTTGTATTGTCTGTACGTGTCTGGGCGAACCGCTCCCTTGGATGCTTTCCTCACAGGAATATGTCAACGGTCTGGCTTTTGCAACGGGACTTTGTCCGATTGCAGGAAAATACGGATGGAAAAAGGGTGTAATCTCAGGAATCCTTCATGCTGTGATTTGCACCTCTACATCGGGTATGCACGGTGGCTTTGTTCTCTATAACGGTGGTTTTACAGCGGGACTTACCGCTTTGATTATGATTCCTGTTCTGGATTCTTATCATATTTATCCGAAATATGAAGATGACGACTGATCGTTTTGCCTTCCCGAAAGGGAGGGCATTCTATTTATCCGGATAATATTTTCCCGTATCTGCATATTTGAGATGGGCTGCGGGAGATGATGCAAAAAATAAATTCAAAAAACTATTGCGAAAATCATAAAATTGGTGTATACTGTAAGAAGAGAGCAGAAAAATGAATTTCTGCGTTTGATTTGAAATAATTTGAACACAATATATAAGCAGTATCCGAACCGAGCGTTGAGAATATGGCTTTTGATCGGATAGCCGTTCTATTTTTATCTTTTCGTGCGAAAATTTTGCTTCCGGATGCGTGAAATTTTTGTGCGATACATATTGAATCAGATTATTGCTTGAACCGCAAGGAGCGTTCAGGATTTTTTGTGTTGCTCAAATTCGTTTTTTTGGCAGCACTGTCTGTTTTTTTTGAGATTATTAACGAAAGAAAGGATTTATTCTATGGCGAGAACCAAAGGAAAACTGAAAAAATTGAGAGTCATCCCTCTGGGTGGACTCGGTGAAATTGGAAAAAACCTGACTATACTCGAATACAGCGACAATATACTCATCGTTGACTGCGGACTTGGCTTCCCGAATGATGATATGCTCGGCGTTGATCTTGTTGTCAACGATATCACATATCTGGTCAGCAATGCGGAAAAGATCAAGGGTATTGTTCTTACACACGGGCATGAGGACCATATCGGCGGTATTCCGTATCTGTTGCAGAAATTGACGGTTCCGATCTACGGAACGAGATTGACACTCGGCATTCTGGAAAACAAGCTTGCCGAGCACGAATTGGGTTTTGAACCGGAATTGAATTGCGTGAGCGCGGGAGATACGATAAAACTCGGTCTTTTTGAGGTGGAGTTTATTCATGTCAATCACTCCATTGCCGATGCCTGTGCGCTTGCGATCAGAACACCGCTCGGAACGATCGTGCATACGGGAGACTTTAAGATCGATACTACGCCCGTAAGCGGAGAAATGATAGATTTGACACGGTTCGGACAACTTGGAAAAGAGGGTGTTCTGCTTCTGATGGCGGAATCCACAAACGTGGAACGTCCAGGATATACTCCTTCGGAGCATAAGATTGCTGAATCGCTCGTTCGTATTTTTGATATTTATAAGGATAAACGTCTGGTGATTGCGACCTTTTCCTCAAATGTTCACCGTATTCAGCACATCATCAGCAGTTCCGTCAATGCCGGCAGAAAGGTTGCGGTAACGGGACGCAGTATGATCAATATCGTTTCCGCTGCTGTAGATCTCGGCTATATGGATATCCCGGAGGGAACGCTTATTGATATCAGTGAGAGCAAGAAATATCCTCCCGAAAAGCTGACCGTTATTTCTACGGGAAGTCAGGGTGAACCCATGTCAGCGCTTTACCGTATGGCATTCAATATGCACGACAAAATCGAATTGGGAACGGATGATGTCGTCATCATCAGTGCTTCCGCAATTCCCGGAAATGAAAAGCTTGTCGGAAATATTATCAACGAGCTTTATCGGAAAGGGGTCCGTGTTCTCAATGACAGCGTTGCCGAAGTTCATGTTTCGGGTCATGCTTGCCAGGAAGAGCTGAAAATTATACATGCGCTGACAAAACCGCAGTATTTTATGCCTGTACATGGAGAAGCAAGACATTTGTATCACCATAAAGAACTTGCGGAATATATGGGCATGGAGCCGAATCACGTTTTCGTTTCGGAAAACGGAAAGATTCTGGAAATCGGCACGGACGGTGCAAAATTCAATGGAACGGTTCCCGCCGGCATTATTCTGGTTGACGGTACGGGTGTCGGAGACGTTGGAAACGTGGTTCTGCGAGATCGACGCCATTTGTCCGAGGATGGAATCATCATTGTGGTGGCAACCATTGATGCACAGGCTTGCGATATCATTTCCGGTCCCGAAATCGTTTCCCGCGGCTTTGTTTACGCAAAGGAAAGCGAGCCTTTGATCGAACAGATCCGTATGATTTCCCGCGAAGCGCTTTATCATTGCCTTGATAAGGGCGTTCACGATTGGGCACAGTTGAAATTCAAAATGAAAGAAGATCTTTCTAAATTTATTTATTCCCAGACCAAACGCAAACCGATGATTTTGCCGATCATTATGGATATCTGATCGGATGTTGAAAGGAAAGGACTCAGATTATGAACATGAATTCCCATAACCGTGTAAGCTGTGGCGCATACTATCCCGAATCTCCCATCATAGGCAGATTCGTTTCTCCTTGGGATACCAGCGGCTGGTATTCCGTATATGCAAATTTTTCTGTAGGCGCAAAGCTCCATTCCAACGAAGAAGTTACTGCTTCGGCAGTTCCCGCGCGTTATATCGGCGCGGATTACATCATGACCTTCAATTCCCGCGCGGACGGTTTTGACGATAAGCAGGAGGTGGATTTCTTCTGCGAAAGAGATGCGGTCGTTGCCGTTGCTCTGGACGAGTCCATGCCGATGCCCACATGGACGGAAGATTTCTTTGCTACAGGTGACAAAATTACAGGTTCTGACGGAAGAACATATGTGATTTTTGAAAAAGCATCCGAACAGGGTGAACTTGTACATATTCCCGGTATTGAAGGCGATTGCAATCATTTTATCGTTCTTGCAATTCCGACTGCAGATGAAGAAAAACGCACTTTGGCACAGGTTCCCGTGATGGGAGAAGCGCTTCCCGCATATGAAAAAAGAGAATATAAGAGCTATCTTGTTGAAGTATTTAATCAGGAAAACGCATTGGAGCGTTTCGGCGGCCACGGCTGTACACTCAAAAAGAGAGAGGACGATGCGAGGGACGGCTATGTTGCCATGACTGCGGATTCCTATCTTTCTTATCCGATTGAAAACGCTTCCTCCCGTATCGTTATGACGGCAAAGCTGAACTGCAAGGAAGGTATTCTTGCGGCGGCAATTCTCGGCAGCGCAGGCGCAATTTGCGGCGCCGTTCTGGACGGAGATACGCTTTGCACCATGGACGGAGAAGTGATTCTTCCTTATGCACAGGGTGAAGATATGGAACTTCGTGTGGTTCTGGATACCGAACGCGGCGAATATGACGTTTGGGCAAACACACGCCTTGCAGTCAAGGGTGTGGAGGTCATTAGCGATGCCGAGCCCGTTGCCATTGGCTTTTCCTGTGACGGTATCGGTGAGTTGGATAATCTTTATTTGTTTGATGATACTGAAATTTATGCGGTCCGTGAGGAATTTACTTCCGATGAAATTGATATGACTCCTACCGCAAACGCTTCCGTTACTTTGGCAGATCTGCCTTTCGCAAGTGACAAGAGTGTTTCTCTCGTTTCCGAAAACGACGAGGACGCAAGTGCGGAATACAGATTCCCCGCCGTTTCCGGTGTGGTTACGATTGAAACGAAGGTACATCCCGAGGATGAAAGCCTTGTGATCGTTCCCGCGGTTACCGATGATAAGGGCAATACGGCTTGCAGAGTTGCCTTCTATAAAAACTGTTTGTTTGCAACCAACGGCAATGACTGGGTTGAAATTTTTGAAGGTCTGGTGGATTGGCAATACTATCCGTCCGGCAACTGGTACAATCTCAAGATTTCCCTGGATACCGAAAAATCTGTTTATACCCTGATGGTTGACGGTGCCGTACGCGCAAAGGATTTTGCTTTTGCAACGCCTGTTGAAAGCGTTTCCCGTTTGGTTTATACCGCGCAGGCAGGAACGAGACTTCTGATTAACAGAATCCGTATTTATGATGCTTGGGATTTCTCCCGCGGTGTTATCCCTGCGGCTCCCGTATTTGACGTTACGAAAGCACCCTATAACGCGCTTGGCGACGGCAAAACATTGGATACCGCGGCAATCCAGAAAGCGATTGATGATGCGGCTTATACGGGCGGTACGGTTTATCTGCATGACGGCGTATTCTTCTCGGGTGAGCTTTTCCTCAAGTCCGATATGACACTCTTCGTTGACAGAACCGCAACCGTTCTCGGTACACAAGATCACGGCGAATATCCGTTGCAGCAGCCTTACGCAAGCCTTTGTGCGCATCGCCAGCTTGGCAGAGGTCTTGTATACGGTCATGAGGTTTCCAACGTCCGTGTAACGGGCGGCGGCATGCTTGACGGTAACGGCAGATACCGTTTCAAAATGAATGACCCGCTCGGAGACAGACGCGTAGAGGATGCGCGTCCCGACCTTGTATATATTACCTATTCCAAAGGTGTTACGGTAGAAAACATCAATTTCAAGAGCAGCTGCTTCTGGACCGTCGTTCCGCTTTCCAGCGCAAACGTTCTGATCCGCGGTCTGAACCTTGACTGCATGAATACACCGAACCGTGACGGTATCGATCCCGTTGACTGCCACGATATGACCATTTACGGCTGTAACGTAATGGCAGGCGATGACGGACTTTGCTTCAAGAGCTCGGATCCCGTCGGCTGTTACAATATTGACGTTGACGATATGATGATTCAGAGCTTGGCTTCCGGTATCAAATTCGGTACAGATACGTATTATTGTCTCAAAAACGCAAATATCCGCGGCTGTACGGTTAAGAATGTCAACCGTTGCGGTATTTCTTTGGAAACCGTTGACGGTGCGGCTGTTGAAAACGTTCTCTTTGAACGCATCGACATGACGGACGTTGGCGCTCCCGTCTATATCACTGTCGGCGAACGCAACCGTTTGCCCCGTAAAGAAGGCATTCCCACCCGTTGGGGTTATATCAAGGGAGTTACCTTCCGTGATCTCCGTTTTGAAAAGCCTTATCCGTTCAGCCATAGAAAATTCATCCGTGAAACCTTGGTGATCGGTCAGAACGAAAATCAGCGCGTTGAAGACGTTGTATTTGAAAACTGCCATTTCGAGCTTCCCGGCGGCGCAACGGAACAGTTTGGATGTCCCAAGACCATCAATAAGGGTTATCCCGAATATGACCGCCACGGACCTTCCGCAGGCTCAAAATTCACCATTCGCTTTGCGAAAAACGTGGTAATCAGAAATTCCGAGATTACGCTTGATCATCCCGATGTACGTCCCGATGTTGCTTACTTTGATTACGAAGAATAATCGGATCGTTTGAATTTGACTAAAAATAACAGAGCGAGCGTTTTATGCGCTCGCTCTTTGGTTCAGGAGAGAAAAATGAATATTAAAATCAGAGAAAAACAGTTGTGTGAAATGCTCAAAGGCTTCGTATCTTTTTTCTGCGAGGACGGCTGGTTCCGCTTTTCACGATTTACGAATCAACAAAGCATTTATTATTTTGAAAAAACCCCTGATACATTCTATCCGAAAACCCGCGCCACCGCGGGAATGAAGCTGGACTGCATAACCGATGCGGAAGAAATTTCCTTTGATTTCCGTGTGTTCGCCGCCTCCAGCCGTACCTTCTATTCTGTCGATCTTTATATCGACGGCATTTTCTGCGATCAGATGTATGTTATGAATTTTTTAAGAAAAAAGAGCGGTCATGTTTCATTTGCGTTACCCGAGGGTACGCATCGCTTGACTGTCTATTTCCCGAATCTCATGCGCATGGATCTTGCCAACATCTGTCTTACAGGCGCTAACTTTGCCGAATCCGTTTCGTCCAAAATGAAAATTCTTTGCCTTGGAGACTCCATTACGCAGGGCTACGATGCCTACCATTCCTCTTTATCCTACGTCAACCGTCTTTCGGGAGTCTTGGATGCGGAAATTCTCAACCAGGCAGTCGGCGGCGAAATTTTTGATGCAAAAATTCTGGATGAAGATCTTCCTTTTGATCCCGATCTGGTGATTGTGGCTTACGGTACGAACGATTGGGCTGTTCAGCCGGACAGGGAAGCGTTTTTAATGGCGGCGGAAGCGTTTTTTGGGAGAATCAAAGCTATTTATCCCGATAAAAAGCTCGTTTATATTGCTCCGATCTGGAGAGGAGATTCCAAAAAGCCGTTTGGCACACAGGAAGAAACTCCCGTCGGTGAATTTGAGTCATCTGTTGCCGCATTGAAAGAGCTTGCGGAGGAAAACGGACTTTTCGTTGTGGACGGCTTCCGTCTGACACCTCATATTTCCGACTTTTTTGCGGATCAGATTTTACATCCCAATGATCTCGGATTCGGCTTTTATGCGGAAAATCTTTTGAGAGAGTTGAGAAAAGAAAGTCTGATCTAATCGAAAAATCTTTTCTGCATGTTCTATATTTAAACAAAATGCCCGTCTCAAAATTGCGACGAGCATTTTTTATTATGATAAACTTAATTATGTTCAAACAAAAAGTGATATCGCTCTTTTCGAATGCGCCATCTGTAAAAGATTGCGATTGCTTGATAACCAATAACAAACAGAACAAAAGAAAGAATCCAATTCCCAATCTTGGACAGTTCTAAACCTATCGGTGCCAATATTACGAAAAATGTTTGAAAATAACCTTTTATAAAACCGAAAACGAAAACCTGCAAAGACAGACCGATGGTGTAATACACTATGATCGGCAAAGCTTCTTGCTTTAAAAACACGAAATAATCTTCTTTCAACGTAATTTTGTGGTCTCTCGGTAAAGACTCCAAATATCGGCGTTGTTTTTCAGATGTGCCATAGATCCACCAATTTAAAATAAACCAATAGAAAACGAATATGATGAGCCTGTATAATTCAATTATCCCCCATTGATCCATAAATCCCATCAATAAATTCGATATAAAACCCGACAATCCCCATAGGACAACTGTCAGCATTGTTCCAATGACAAAATTCTTTAGACCAACCAGCCAATTGTTATTCATATATAATCCTCCTTTTTATTTTTGTATTACAAACGCATCGGACAAGCCTATACCCTTGAAGGCATACAAGAGCGCCCCAAGGATTCCTCTCGGATTTAGTTAAGGATTTTTAACAAGTGTTTGTTGATTGCCGATGGCAGAGATTTAGTTAGCCTTCCCCAGCGGGGGAAGGTGCCTCCCGATTCTTGAATTGGAAGAGAGGCGGATGAGGTGTAAATGCAAAATATTTTTGCATGTTTGCGTAGCAAACTGACTACTCATCCACTATTTTGCCGCTAAAGCAGCATAATGGTCCCCCTTGCGCACCGATTCTCAAATCGGTGCGCAAGGGAAGGCAAACAAACCGTAAACTTTCGGCAACAGACAGAAGTTTTTCTTAACTAAATGACATTACTCTCGGAGGGAGGCTCTTTATTAGTTCCATTATAACACAAAATCTTCAGAAAGAAAAGTCTTTCTGAAAAAATTTGTAAATATTCCTATTAGAACCATCCTAAAAGCGGACGGTTTATTTTTGGCAAAAAAATACCGTCAAAAATTTTTTGACGGTAAAAACAGAAATTTCTGTTTCAAGTTTGCTTTTTAATTATGGTATTCTACGGTTATCATCTTTGCTTTGCGGTTTTTTGAAAGCAAGCGGTAATTTCCTTCAATGACATTGCCCACGCAGATATCCTTCAATTCTATATCGGGATCATCTTTACAGCAATAGGATATTTTCGTTTGACCGTCTGCTATGACGATATAAGCCCCCGTGCCGTCATCAGATATATAAAAAATCGTATCGTCGCCTGTATTTTCGATTTTGTTTACCGTACCGCGGAAATCCAGCGTTTTCGGCTGTATGGAAAAATATATGCCGAGAATGATAACACAGGCAATACAGCATGCACCGATCCATTTTATTGCTTTTTTCATTTTGCGTCTCCCTTTCAATCATACCGTTTAATGTCTTTTATTTTGAAAAATACCGTCAACAAGAGACCTCATTGACGGTAATTTTGCTTTTATATAAAAACCGATCGTCCTGTAAGCCGGGTTCTGTCGAGAACAATCATCTATCTTTGCTGTTTGTTACCAAACAGCTCATAAGGGGTTGCCCCTTATTGCCACCGCGCATAGAGCTTTCGCTCGGCCGGGCAGACCAAAATCTGCGGGGTGTTGCTTCGGATAGGGTTTACATGGCACAGGCAGTTACCTGTCTGTCGGTGAGCTCTTACCTCGCCTTTCCATCCTTACCGCATAAAGCGGCGGTTTATTTCTGTTGCACTTTCCCGGGAGTCGCCTCCGGCGGACGTTATCCGTTATCCTGCCCTGTGAAGCCCGGACTTTCCTCACGATAATACCTTTCGGCAACATATCGCGCGATTGTTCGGCACGGTCGGTTTTTTGCGAATTTAAGGTTTGGAATTTTCCACGGTGATTTTATTCAGCCCTTCGGTAAGTGCGGCGGGAAGCTCCTTGGAAAAATCGTACGGTTCCAGTCTTACCTCCGAAACATATACCTGGAGAGGATAGGAGAATGCTTCCGCATAAACATCGACATCTTTTTCATAATACATATCCAGATAGAGATATGTGATGGCATTGCTTTCACTGGCGTGAGGACCTTTGAAAATATAAGCGGGATTTTCCGGTTTGGGAGAGGGATAGAGCGTTTCGGGGGAAACCTGTCCGTCTCCGAAAAGATCAATACCTTCAAAGGAAAGTCTTTGATAGTAGTAAAGCGTTTTGGTATCTGCGATGTACTCGTACGTGGTATATACTTTTCCGTAGTTATCGCGCAGAACGAAAACGAAAGGATACTGTGAGTCTGAAACGTCAATGGGGTTTTCCGCAAGGGAGGCGGCGAGTCTCTCTTCAATCAGCGCGTTGTATTTTTCACGCTGTTCATCCGTCAGGGTTGAAAGCTGTGCGCGGTCATAGCCTTCGGATTTGATCACGCTGTCTTCAATGTCATTTCTGCGTTTTTGCAATTCGTTTTCGTAATAATCCTCAGCGAGGTTTTTATTATAACGAACGGTCATCTGCAAGGTTTTTGCTGCGGGGACATAAACGATATCGTAAATTCCCGAAACACCGTCTTCTGCGATGTGTTCAACGGGTTCGTGGCTGTAAATCAAAATGTTATTTCCATATTCTCCGTAAGCTGCCATTACATCCTCTGTCCAGAGAATGCCGGAAACGCTTTTCGGCGGTTTGCCCGTGCAAAGTCTGAAAAAAATCATACCGTACACAATCACAACGAGCACCCACATGATGGATTTCAGAATGGTTTTCAGTGTGCGCATGCTGAAAATCTTTTCAATGGTGGATTTGTCCCGATATATCAGTTCCTCTTCGTAATTATCGGCATTGCTGTAATACTCTGACAAAAAATCACCTCCGCAAAAATAAAATCTCTAATTATTTATTATATCCTAAATTCAAGCGTAAGTCAATAGAGAAGTACAGATGATTTCTAAATTTTTTGTGAACGGAAAACGGATTTTTTGGGATATTCTTGTAAAAACGGGATGTTTATGCTATACTGAAAATAATCGAAGCGATTGGAGAAATTTATGAGATTGAATATTGCGATTTTGGATGATGAACGGAGTCAGACAGAAAAAATAAGCACTGTTGTGAGGGATTGGAGTGAACGAGAAGGGCATCGGTGTGAACTTCGTACGTTTTTCTCTGCCGAAGAATTTCTTTTTGAATATGAAAGCGACAGTTCTTATGATATTTTGCTTTTGGACGTGGAAATGGGAGAGATTTCGGGAATTTCACTTGCGAAAAGAATCCGAAAAGAAAATAACCGTGCGGAAATTATTTTTATTACCTCTCATTTTGAATTTGCTGGAGAAGGCTATGAGGTGGATGCACTGCATTATCTGGTGAAACCGATTTCCGAGGCAAAGCTTTGCGAGGTTCTTTCCAAGGCTGCGGAAAAGCTTTCCGTTGAACCGCCGTCCGTCGTCATTACCTGCGGCGGAGAAACCGTCAAGCTTTATGAATCCGAAATTTTATATACGGAATCATTTTTGCATTATATCGTAATTCATACGAGGGAAAAAGAGTATAAACTGAAAGAAAGCATATCTTTTTTTGAAGAAAAGCTCAGTGAAGATTTTTTTCGGGCGCACCGTTCTTATCTTGTCTCCTTGAAGCATATCGTACGTATTTCGCGCACGTGTGTTTTACTGGATGACCGAACGGAGATTCCTCTGGCAAGAGGAAAATATAATGATATCAACCGTGCGTTTATTGCGCGTAATTAGAGGAAAATATGAGAAAGAAAACCTATTTGAAGCTTGTGGAATATCAAACGGAGCAATCCGAAAAGCATCTCGGCGAGGTGCGCAGCATTCATAAAGAAATGCGCGGTTATAAGCACGATTTCCACCATCATCTGCAAACCCTGAAAGGTCAGCTTGAAGCAGGAGAAGTTGACCGTGCGCTTGCTTATATCGAACAGCTTGACAGACAGCTCAGGAATATGGATACGCTTCTCAAAACGGGTAACGTATCCTTGGATGCCATTTTATCGGCAAAGATTTCGCAGGCAAAGGCGGAAAATATTGCCGTTACGATAAAAGCAAATGTGCCGGATTCTTTAACCGTTCCGGATGTGGAATTGAGTATCGTCATCGGAAACCTTTTGGACAATGCGATCGAAGCCTGCCGTATGGCAAAGGGAGATCGGTTTATCCGCATTTATATGACGATGAAGGGAAATATGCTCTATTTTTCCATGATGAATGCTTCCGGAGAAAAAAAGATCAAGAAGGGTTCCTTGTTTTCTTCCCATAAGGACGGAATGCATGGCTTTGGACTCCGGCGTGCGGAAGCCATTTTGCATGAACACGGGGGATGGGTAAAATATAACAGCGAAGACGGTGCCTTTACTTCGGAATTTTTGGTGCCTGCCATAGAATAATTTGCAATTCGTGCGCGAAAAAATGCGATTCGTGCACGTTTTTGTTTTTTTCATTTTTTCGTGTTATACTGAAAATGTAAAAAACGAACCCGAAGGAGGTAATTGATTTGAAAAAGAAAATGAAAAAGAAGCCGTATCGCTCCGTATTCAGCAATGCTGTATGGGCATTTCGCCATCAACTGAAATTTGCACCGAAGTCATTTTTGCTTCTGATGACAGGCATTCCGCTTGCCGTAGTACAAAGCTATATGGGAATTCTGTTGCCTTCCCTTGTTGTCAAGGAGGTGACGGCAGGCTCTTCATTGGCAAAGGCGGCGCTTACGATTGGCTTGATCATGCTTTCTGTTTTTCTGTGCAAGATGCTTACGGAGGCTTTTTCCTGCATGCAGGGAGGTTATCTTTCGAATTACCGATGGAGTATTTCGGAAATGATCGATCGAAAGGCGCTTGGCTGTTTCTACCAGCAAATTGAAAAGAAAGAGGTGCGGGATCTTTATGACAGAGCAAGTAAAACAACGCAAATGTGGAATGGCGTACAGCCGATTTCGGATATGCCTGAGCATACGGCGGAGCTGATCAAAAACGTACTGTGCTATCTTTTGTTTGGCTCGGTGGTTTCCTTGGTCCATCCCCTGCTTGTGCCGATTCTGACAGTTGCGCCCATTGTCAACTGGATGTGCGTGCGCGCTTACAATAAATGGGAATATGCCAATCGGGATAAATGGACGGATACGTCCCGTAAGCTTTGGTACGTGCAGACGAAGCCTGCCGATTTTGCAGCAGGAAAGGATATTCGGATTTACGGCATGACGGATTGGTTTACGGATATGTTTCAATCCCTGAACCGTGAATATGCAGTATGGGACAGACAGCGCGTTGGACGAAAGTTTCTCTCCGGAATTGCCAATCTCGTGATAATTCTCATTCGTGACGGTGCAGCTTACGCGCTTTTGATTGCCATGACGCTTCGCGGTGAAATTACCGTGGATGAATTTGTTTTATATTTTGCCGCAATTTCCTCCTTTGCGGGCTTTATCGGACGGATTCTCGGAAGCTGGAATCATTTACATTCCACAAGCTTATCTCTTTGCGATTTGCGTGAATTCCTGAATTTACCCGAATATGACGGAACGGGCGAAGAACAGATTACGGAGCATTTGAAGCATGCGCCCGAAATTACCTTTGATCATGTTTCCTTCCGTTATGACGGCGCGGAAACCGATACGCTTCATGAGATTTCCTTTACCGTGAAAGCAGGAGAACGGATTGCTCTGGTTGGCTTGAACGGTGCCGGTAAAACAACCGTTGTCAAGCTTTTGTGCGGTCTTTATACACCGACTTCAGGCGAGATTCGTTTGAACGGGATTCCGCTTTCCAAATTTTTGCGAAAAGATTATTATAAGCTTTTTTCTCCTGTGTTTCAGAATATCCAAACGTCTTATTTTTCTTTGGGAGAAACGGTTTCAGGTGTTGTTGGAAATCATTATGACCGTGAAAGAGCGGAATTTTGCATGCGGCGCGCAGGATTGGGTGAAAAACTGGATTCTTTGTCTATGGGACTAGATACGAAACTCGATAAGCAGGTCAATGAGAATGCTATTGAGCTTTCAGGAGGCGAGCTGCAAAAAATGATGCTTGCCAGGGCGCTTTATAAGGATGCTCCCATGCTTGTGCTTGATGAACCGACGGCGGCGTTGGACCCCATTGCGGAAAACGAAATATATCAGCAATATCAGAGCATGGCAAGCGGAAAAAGCGCTGTATTTATTTCTCATCGCTTGGCTTCCACCCGTTTTTGCGACAGAATTCTATATCTTGAAAACGGAAGGATTGCGGAAGAAGGAACCCATGATGTGCTTATGAGTAAAAAAGGACGCTATGCGGAGCTTTTTGATATTCAAAGCTGTTGGTATCGGGATGATTTCGGAAAGGAGAATGTGAAATGAAGCTCAGAGAACATATTTCTATTGCAAAACGCGCCGTAAAAATGGTGTTCGGTCAAAGTAAGACTTTTGCCCTCTGTACGATACTGAATTCTTTTCTTGCGGCAATCACGCCGTATGTTCCGATCTGGTTTTCTGCGAAGCTGATCGATGCGCTTTTTGCAGAAGCGCCTGTTGAAACACTGATTTTATACGTAACGCTTACGGTCGGTATCGTTTTTTTGCTCCAGCTTTTGAAAACATACGTTTCTCACCAAAAAAATATTTCTTCTTCGGTCATGTATCGTATGGAGGATTGGCAGTATGCAGAGAAAGCAATGCGCATGTCGTATGAATCCATTGAAAGCAGGGATGTACAGTTGCTCAGAAACCGCATCCGTATGGAAACGCAGACGGGATACAATCGCTTTTACCTTCATATGTGTATGGAGTATGCGGTACGTTATATCACGGAGATCTTTTGTTCCCTTGCGCTCACGGTTTCCTTTTTTATGAACAGAACGATTCCGCTTTATATGAAGCTTGGTTTGCTTGCGCTTCTTGTTTTGACCGTCGTTTGTAATATCATGCTGACGGCAAAGCAAAAAAAGGAAGAGGGATTTTTTTACGAGCAAAACGTCATGCGCAATACGGTTGGGGAAAAGTATTCCCAATATATTGGCGATTACAGTGCAGGCATGGATATCCGTCTTTATCAGATGGCGGAGGACATTGTGGAAAGTCAGAGTGCTCTGAATCGGGAATATACAGAAAAGAGCCTTGGACTTCATAAAAAATTGACTGCGTTAACCGTGCCGCAGATATTTTTGAGCCATGCTTTGCAATATATGACCTATCTTGTTTTGATTGTCGGCGCGATTGCGGGAAGCGTTTCCGTCGGTTCGATTGCAAAATATGTATCTTGTATCATGATGCTGTTGACATCCCTCGCAAAATTGGTTGCGATGTTTCAGATCTCTATCGTGAACCACGGTTATCTGAAAAGGTATTTTTCCTATTTCGATATTCCGAACAATATGTATCAAGGGTCTCTTACCGTTGAAAAACGTGATGATAACGAATATTACGTGGAATTCAGAGATGTATCTTTCAAATATCCCGGCAGCGATGTCTGGGCGCTCCGCCACGTCAATCTGAAATTTAAGGTTGGAGAAAAGCTGGCGGTTGTCGGTATGAACGGATCGGGAAAGACGACGTTTATCAAGCTTCTTTGCCGTCTTTACGATCCTGCCGAAGGCGAAATTCTTCTCAACGGGGTCAATATCAAAAAATATAATTATGATGAATATATGTCCGTTTTCTCCGTTGTTTTTCAGGATTACCGTTTGTTTGCCTTCACTCTTGGACAAAACGTGGCGGCGAGTACGGATTATGATGAAGAGCGCGTGAAGCATTGTTTGCATCAAGCAGGCTTCAAAGAGCGTTTGGAAACCTTGCCGAACGGCACGGAAACGTATCTTTTTAAGAATTATGATAAAAACGGCGTAGAATTTTCGGGCGGTGAAACGCAGAAAATTGCGCTGGCAAGGGCGTTATATAAGGATGCGCCGTTTATTATTCTTGATGAACCCACAGCCGCATTGGATCCCGTTTCCGAATACGAGGTATACAGCAATTTCAATCGGATTTCGGGAGAAAAAACGGCTATCTATATCAGCCATAGGCTTGCTTCCTGCCGTTTTTGCGATAAGATTGCCGTGTTTGACCACGGTGAAATCATTCAGCGAGGCTCTCACGACGAACTCGTTGCCGATAAAAACGGAAAATATTATGAGCTTTGGCACGCGCAGGCGCAGTATTATACGGAATAAAGGGTATAAAATCAAACAGAAAGCTTGGACAGTCGGAAAATGAAGATTGACCAAGCCTTTTGTTATGAATAGAAATTTTAAAAACTATCTTGACAGTGTAACAATGTTATGCTATAATATAATCGTAACAATGTTACGAAGGAGAGCGGAGGTGCTGTATGGGAAATGAAAATCTGATTTCCAAAAAAGAACTGTTGGAACGGTATCGTATTTCCTACGGAGCGTTATACCGTTGGAAAAGAAAGGGACTCATCCCCGACGAATGGTTTCTGAAAAAAGCAACGGCAACGGGACAGGAAACCTTTTTCCCCGAAAAGCTTGTGTGCGAAAGAATCGAACGGATTCAAAGCATGAAAGAAGAGGTTCTTCTGGATGAGCTTGCAAAACAGTTTTCGGGTGAAGAAAAGAAAAACGAATTTTTGGTATTGCAAACGGAATTCGGAGAAAAAGCGTTTCGCATGTGTGATATCAGATCCGTGGCTTTGACGGACAAAAACGGAAAAACGACGGATATTACGGAGCAGATCAAAAAAATATCGGAAGAAATTCATGGAGGTAAACGATGAATATTTCGGGAAGCGGATATATTCCTGCAGGGGAATACAATGAAAATATTTCTATCAGCGGAAGCGGTAAAATCAAGGGCAATTTGCGTTGTCAGTCATTTTCCTGTTCCGGTTCAACCAAGGGAGAGGGCAGCGTTTTTTGCAACGGCGATTTCAAATGCTCCGGATCGGTTCATATGAAAAAAGAGCTGCGCGCGAAAAATATTTCCGCAAGCGGCTCCGTTCGGGTGGAGGAAAGCGTTTTTGCTGAAAATAAGATTGCCGTTGCGGGCGGTCTGGTTTGCGGCGGAAATCTGAAAGGTGCTTCGGTTCGGTGCGCGGGAAGTATCGAGGTTTCGGGCGGTATTGAAGCGGAATCCTTTGAATCGGCGGGAAAATTGACCTGCGGGGGATTGATCAATGCGGAAAAGATGGATATTTCTTTGGACGGTGCAGGAGGAAACGTTGGCAGCATCGGAGGAAGCGAGATCAGAATTTATTGGAATCCGCGTCATGCCCAGTCTAAAAATCTGATTCGCATGCCCTTGTTTTCCAAATTGGTCAATGCGAGTCCCCGCAGTTATTTTGTCGTTGAGGAACAGATCGAAGGCGACACGGTGGCAATCGAATGTGTGAAAACACCCAAGGTGGTCGGCAGAGTGGTTGCAATTGGTGCAGACTGTGATATCGGACTTGTGCAATACACCGAGGAGATCGAAATCCATCCCGATGCCAAGGTCGGTAAATGTGAAAAAATTTAATTGTAACGGAAAAGAATTTTGTACGTGTATTGAATGCCGATCTTGCCTCTGTTGCAGGAGAGAGATTTGGAATCTGTTTTTAACGAAAAATGCGGATCGTACCATTTGCTTGATAAATATAAAAATGACGATACCCAACTTCCTTTCGATAAGAAACTCAAGGGCTTTCTTGATTTGCTTACCGTCAGTGATGCACTTGTAAAAAGAGTACATGCGGCTTTGGCGTGATACTCTTATCGGAGTATCACGCCAGTTCTATTCGCCTGTGGCGAGTGATATTGCGCACAATTGCATTGTGTACGCAGTGATATTCGGCTCGCGCCGAGTGGTATTCGCCCGCTCACCGTGTGAGCGTTGCGAGCTTTATGGGCGAATAGAATATCACT
>JAFQEK010000033.1 GCA_017399025.1 Clostridia bacterium | reverse complement strand
ATGCGGATTGCGGGGGTTCTCGATTCTTCGGAGCTTGCCGTTTACTGCGATGAAATGACACTTGCCAAATATGAGCAGGAAAGAAACGCGCTTTCGCACGCAAAACCCGGTTCCGATTACGGCATTGCTGTCAACCCCGGTGAAGTTATCGTGGCTTTGAAATACGGTGAAACCGAGGATATGCCTGCAATCGGAGAAAAAATTCTGATGCAGGGGGAAGAATTTGAGGTTTCTTCATTCCTGAGCGGTTATGAGAGAAGTTATTCGGAATGGCTCAATAATAACGGTGTGAAAAAACAGGATTTTGAAGCATATTTCAGAAATCTGACGAAAACCGAATTTCCCGAACTTACGGAAGGCTCTGCCGCATTTGAAAGCAAATGTGCTGAGCTCTCCAATCTGTGTTACGCCGATTATTGGGAATATTATTACGACCGGTTGGAAGATTTCATGAAAAATCTTTATATGTTCTATCCCGATACCTTTGATCTGTGGCTGTATTTTGAAAAGGATTGTACCGAGGCGCGTTATTCGTATACGGATTGGGAATATTACGCCATCTATCAGTACGAAGAGCTTTACGGCAAAACGCCGACAGCCGAAGAATTGCAAGGGGTTATTGACCAATTTCACGGCGTGGATCTGATCGAATATTACGCGCGTTATGAGCAGGAATTTTACAGCATTGGTTTTCATCCGATGGAACGGATTTCGTATTTGCTTTCCGATGAGGATTATCTTCTGATGTCCAAGCGTGTGGGCGAAAGCCATCCGCACGCGAGCACGCTCGGCGAGGGAGAGGACTTTTTTGCCTATACAGCCATTCATTCCACAAATCCCAAGGTTACCGAAGCATGGCTTCTTGAAAACTTTTCTTCGCTCGATGTCGGCGCGGAGTTCATGCATGCCGTTCTTACACCCGATTTGATTTTTGACAATATCATTTACGACCATATGCAAAGCATTACGGGCGGTCTTGTTACCATTGGATTGATTCTTGCCGTTATGAGCGTTTGTATGTATTTCATTATGCGTTCTTCACTGATGAGCCGTATCAAAGAGGTTGGTATTTACCGCGCCATCGGTGTTTCCAAACGCAATCTCGTTTTCAAATTCCTGACGGAAGCTTTCGTACTTGCTACGCTGACCGTTTTCCTCGGTTATCTTGCAACGAGCGCATTTATCTTCCTCTGTATGAATGCTTCTCCTCTGGTTGCCGAAATCTTTTATTATCCTCCGTGGGTTGCGGGTGTTGTGCTTGCCGTTCTTTATGCGCTCAGTCTGATCTGCGGAATCATTCCCATTCTTTCGCTTCTCAGAAAAACACCGAGTGAAATTCTGGCGAAATACGATATTTGATTGATATAAATGGAATTATATAAACCAACGCGAGTTTGATGAAAAGATCAAGGATTGTTTTCGGTGCTTGCATCATCCTTCATTATGCCGCTTACGCGTCAAAATGTGACGGATGAGGTATTGTACTTTACCGTTCTATTCTTCATCGGACTCACGTTAACGTAAAAACCCACCGAGCGAAAATTTCGCTCGGTGGGTTTTTACAATATATGTTAAAAAACATCGGAATTTATTTGGAGATTCAAGAAATTTTTTCGACACCGATGGTCATTTTTTCCTCGCCAATGCTCCACTCCTTGGAGGTTGCACAGGAGGAATCAAAGACGAAAGCATCGCAAAGTGTTTTGCCCATGATATCGGAAGCATTCTTTTCCATAATATCGCAAAGCGCTTTTTTGCAGATGACGTGAACGCGGATTCTGTCGAGAACTTCAAAACCGGAATCCTTACGCATGGTCTGGATTTTGGAAATGATTTCACGGACGTTGCCTTCTTCAATCAGTTCGGGTGTCAGATTGGTATCGAGAACGACGGTAACACCTTTATCGGAGAGGGATTCAAAACCGGGCATTTGCGCAGCGCTGATGATCAGGTCTTCTTTGGTCAGCTCTGCGGTGATTTCGCCGAGATCGATTTTCAGAAGTCCCGTTTCGTTCAGCTCTGCCATTGCCGCATTGCCGTCCACGGTGGGAAGAATGGCACGGAGCTTACCGAGATTTTTACCGAGCTTCTTACCGAGAGTACGGAGCTGGGGTTTGAACGAATAAGAGGTGAATGCGCTGACATCATCGGTATAAATGACGTTTTTCACGTTCAGCTCGTCCTTGATGATATCAGAATATTCATCCGCAAGCGCAAGCTCTGCTTTCACGTACATGGAAGCGATCGGTTGGCGGTTTTTGATGTTTGCGCTGTTACGGCAGGCACGGCCGAGAACAACGACGTCCAGAACCTCTTTCATCTTTGCTTCCAGATCTTTATCGATCAGGGCTTCGTTGGCGACGGGGAAGTCGCAGAGGTGGATGGATTCGGGGGCGGTCTTACCAATGCTGCAAACGAGGTTGCGGTAGATGTCTTCCGTCATGAAAGGAATCATGGGAGCGGCAACCTTACAGAAAGTAACGAGCGCGGTATAGAGTGTCATATAAGCGTTGATCTTATCCTGATCCATGCCGGTTGCCCAGAAACGGTCGCGGCTGCGGCGGACGTACCAGTTGGAAAGATCGTCGATAAATTCCTGAAGAACCTTGGTGGTCTGGAGGATTTCATAGCTTTCAAGGTTCTTGTCCACCGTTTTTACAACGGTATTCAGACGGGAGAGAACCCATTTATCCATAACGGAAAGTTTATCGTATTCAAGCTGATATTTTGTTGCATCGAATTTGTCGATATTGGCGTAAAGAACGAAGAACGCATAGGTATTCCAGAGCGTACCCATGAATTTACTCTGACCTTCCTTTACGGTTTTGCCGTAGAAACGGTTGGGGAGCCACGGTGCGCTGTTGGAATAGAAATACCAACGGATCGCGTCTGCACCGTAGGTTTCGAGTGCTTCAAAGGGGTCAACGGCGTTGCCCTTGGATTTGGACATCTTCTGACCGTTTTCGTCCTGAACCAAACCGAGTACGATAACGTTTTTATAAGGCGCTTTGTTGAAGATCAGCGTGGAGATGGCGAGCAGGGAATAGAACCATCCGCGTGTCTGGTCGACGGCTTCGGAAATGAAGTCGGCGGGGAAGTGTTTTTCAAAAACATCTTTGTTTTCAAAGGGATAATGCCACTGCGCGAACGGCATGGCACCCGAGTCGAACCAGCAGTCGATGACTTCCTTGACTCTGTGCATTTCTTTTCCGCAATGCGGGCATTTGATGGTAACGGCATCGATGTGAGGGCGGTGCAATTCGATTTCATCGGGGCAGTTATCGGACATTTCCTTGAGCTCGGCAATGGAACCGATGGCATGTTTATGACCGCATTCGCATTCCCAGATGTTCAGAGGCGTACCCCAGTAACGGTTACGGGAAATACCCCAGTCCTGTACGTTTTCGAGCCAGTCGCCGAAACGGCCTTTACCGATGGATTCGGGAATCCAGTTGATGGTATTGTTGTTTGCGATCAGATCATCGCGTACCTTTGTCATTTCGATGAACCAGGAGTCTCTCGCATAATAGATCAGAGGTGTATCGCAGCGCCAGCAGAAGGGATATTCGTGTTCAAAATTGGGCGCGTCGAAGAGCATACCGTTTTCGCGGAGGTCCTTGAGAATGATGGGATCGGCTTCCTTGACGAATTTGCCCGCGTAAGGGGTTTGTTCGGTCATTTCACCCTTGGCATTGACGAACTGAATAAAAGGAAGATCGTATTTTCTGCCCGTTTTCAAGTCGTCCGCACCGAATGCGGGAGCGGTATGAACGATACCCGTACCGTCTGTCATGGTAACGTAATCCGCGCAGGTGATGAAATGCGCTTTTTTGCCGGATTTTGCGGCAAATTCACCCGTACAAGCGAAGAGGGGTTCGTATTCGCGGTATTCAAGCTCGATACCCTTATAGGATTCGAGAATTTCATAAGCGGGTGCATCTTCCGTTTTCAGCTTGCCGAGAACGGTATCAAGAAGCGCTTTTGCCATATAATAGGTATAGCCGTCAGCGGCTTTTACCTTGCAGTAGATTTCATCGGGATTGATACAGAGCGCAACGTTGGAGGGAAGTGTCCAGGGGGTTGTTGTCCATGCGAGGAAGTATGCATCCTCACCCTTTGCTTTGAAACGAACGACGGCGGAGCGTTCCTTTACGGTTTTATAGCCCTGCGCAACCTCGTGTGTTGCGAGAGGAGTACCGCAGCGGGGGCAATAGGGAACGATCTGGAAGCCTTTATAAAGGAGGCCTTTGTCATAGATCTGCTTGAGTGCCCACCATTCGGATTCGATATAATTATTTTCGTAGGTAACATAGGGGTTGTCCATATCTGCCCAGAAGCCGACTGTGCCGGAAAAATCTTCCCACATACCCTTATATTTCCATACGCTTTCTTTACATTCCTTGATGAAAGGCGCAATGCCGTATTTTTCGATCTGTTCCTTACCGTCAAGACCGAGTTTTTTCTCGACTTCCAATTCAACGGGCAGACCGTGGGTATCCCAACCTGCTTTGCGGTCGACCTTATAGCCTTTCATGGTACGGTAACGGGGGATCATATCCTTGATAACACGTGTCAGAACGTGGCCGATGTGGGGTTTGCCGTTTGCTGTGGGGGGACCGTCAAAGAACGTATAGTTTTCACAGTCTCTTCTGTCTTCGATGCTTTTTTCAAAAATCCGGTGTTCCTTCCAGAACGCTTCGGTTTTCTTTTCTCTTTCAACAAAATTCAGATTTGTTGATACTTTTTCGTACATGGGAAAAAGCCTCCTTTTTTATACTGTAGGAAATAATCCGTTATCCAGCGGGCGTTGCCCGATGGATGAAATAAAAAAATCTTCGTCCGTATATAGGACGAAGATCGGGACTTCGTTTTAACCACCTATCAAACATACAGACATATGCCGTTCCCTTACGCGGAACTTGCGTCGCCGATTACAGGCCTCTATACGTTCACCGGCGCGGCTCGGAAGTGATCTTCACAGAATCCTACTCCATGCCGAACTCCCACCGTCTTCGGCTCGCTTGGATTTTTCGGAAACGCTACTCTCTCCGTCATTGCCTTTACAGATTTATTTTATTCTCTATTATTATATTATAAAACCGGTTTTCTGTCAAGATGTTTTTTGAAACTTTCCGGGACTCACGCATGAAAATTTATATTACTTCATGCATTGATTTACCGAAAAACTTTTTTGAAAAAGGGGAAAACGATGTTCTTTTTTTATTTGAAAAAAAGTACGAAAAAAGAAGCAAACAAGCGCGCCGCTTGACCGCATTATGACGATTATGCGGCATAAAAAACGGAATAACCATATGGATATTCATCCCATAAATTTCCGTTTATCTGATCAAAAAAGGAAATGCTGTTATCTTGAAAAAATCCAAATAAAAACTTGACAAAATCAAAAGCCGTATGTTATAATGAATTTATTCCATTGATAATTAATTTGCGGGCGTGGCGGAATGGTAGACGCGCCGGTCTTAGGAACCGGTGGAACACCGTGCAGGTTCAAGTCCTGTCGCCCGCACCATATCGAGTGTTCATAACAGATTCAAGTTATGGACACTCGATATTTTTTTGCCTATGCTTACTTTTCGGTTAAATAAGTTGTCATTTTTATAGTTACAGTATCTCCGTTATCCTCGAAAAGGCAAAATTCGGGCCGCTCAAAAAGGCTCTTGTTCGGTGTATGATATGTAAAATAGGTGTTGTTCTCGTCGGAGAAGATCATACCGTGTCCGCCGTCATTCACCAAAAGCGGCTTTTGGTGTTCAAATTCCATTCCCAATGTTCCGTCCTTGAATTTAAGCACAAATTCCGCATATTTTCCTTTAACAAAAGATGACCATATCATAAAAAGCTCACCTGTTTTGGAACGGTACATAAAAGGACCGTCGGTAACGTAGTGGTCTACCTTTACAGGGTCAACAAGCTCATAGGAGGAGGCACAAAACAATGTTACGATCTCTCCCTGCGTCTCACTGAGGTCTGCGTTTAATCTTACATAGCATATCGTTCCATCCTTGATCTGCATATGCTCATGGCAGAAAACAAGATACGGCGCGCCTGCTTCATCAACGTATAACGTTCCGTCCAGGCATTCCCATTCATTCGGTGTCAGCGCATCCCTGCTGTACGGAACAAAAGGCCCCGCAAGGCTTTCGGAATACAGCGAATACGTGCCGTGTAAGCCGTTTTTCTGTGTAAACGTAGCAAACATATAATATTTTCCGTTATATTTGTGTACCTCGGGTGCCCAATTTACACCGTCATTCAGCCCATATTTTTCCGAATCAAAACATTCAAAAGGTTCGCTCCAATTCTTCAGGTCATCGGAAATATATACGTCAAAGCCACCGGTATGGTAACCGAAATCTTTCGCTCTCGTTCCGTAAAGATAATATTTCCCGTTTTCATATACCACAAAAGGATCACGGATATTGATTTGTTCATTTTTCATATTCATACCCTGCTTTCTTGTTTTTTCGTACATTGTATCACAAATTTACTTTCAAGTCAACTTGTCCAAAAAAACAATTATAACGGCAGGGCAACAGCATTTACTTTTTCATCATTTATTTTAACGCGAGTTTGATGAAGAATAGAACGGTAAACGGGAATTTATGCAAACTAATTTTCCGTACGGATTTCAAAAAATATAAAATATGAAATAAAACCCATAAATAACACCGAAAAATGCAAAAAAAGATTGACTTCATTATAAAACAGTGATAAAATAGGATATTGTTGAAAAAATATTAAAAAAGAATGCCGATTTTTGCGGCATGAGGTACACTATGGTAATCACAGACTTACTTGAACGAAACGCCCGTTTTCAGGGCAATAACATTTGCCTTGTCGAAGTCAATCCCTCGGAAGAACGCGACCGCGCGCGTTCCTGGCAGGAATTGAATCTGATTGAAAGCGCAAATCCCGATGCGCCGTATCGGCGCGAACTTTCCTGGCGCGAATTTGACAGACGTGCCAACCGCTTTGCTAACCTTCTGCTTTGCAGAGGACTCAAAAAAGGCGCGCGCGTTGCCATTCTGATGATGAACTCTTTGGAATGGCTTCCGATCTATTTCGGTATCCTCAAAGCAGGATGCCTTGCCGTACCGATGAACTTCCGTTATTCCTCCGATGAAATCAAATACTGCTTGGAGCTTGCCGACGTGGATGTTCTGGTATTCGGTCCCGAATTTGTCAGCCGTATGGATATCATTGCGGGTGATATTCCGAACGTAAAAATGCTGTTTTACGTGGGTAAAAACGGCCCCGCTTATACGGAAGACTGTCTGAAGCTGATGGCGTACGCTTCCATCGAACCGCCGCCTGTTGATCTTTGCGAATCTGACGATGCCGCGATCTATTTTTCTTCCGGTACAACAGGCTTTCCCAAAGCTATTTTGCATAAACACCGTTCTCTGATCAATTCGGCATTGACAGAACAAAAGCACCACGGACAAACCGCGGACGATATTTTCCTTTGTATTCCTCCGCTTTATCATACGGGTGCGAAAATGCATTGGTT
>JAFQEK010000032.1 GCA_017399025.1 Clostridia bacterium | reverse complement strand
TTTCGGGCATGCACAGCGGTGTTCACCCGAAACACGGGGAAGACGGATCTGTGCACCGCAATACGGACATTTTTTATAAACGTGGGTTTTGCGGTATTTCCATTTGTTACGGCGCAGAAGAAACCATTCTTTGATTTTTTTGCGTATATGCAAATATGTTTGATTTTCCTGTGTACGTTTGGCAATATTTTTGGAAAGCATACGGTAAAACATCAGAAAACAGAGTATCAGAGAAATGAGATTGAGGACTATTTTTGCCGCAGTGCCAACAAAAAGCATAATGACTGCCAATACCACATATACGGCAAGCATTCCCTTGGCAAGCGAATCTGCTCCGTATCTGCCGTAGAAAAAAGATGCTATTTTTTGCTTCATATTCGAATTTCCTTTCTGTTGGAATGAATAAAATATTCTGTTATCATTATATCGGAAAGATACTGCGAAAATTCAAACAGATTGTGAACAATTCGTAAATCTCTGTATCGCTGATCGAAAAAGGGAAGAGCAAACACGCAAATTTCTGCATGTCTGCTCTTCTTTTTGAAAAAATAGAAAATCAAAGCAAAATAATACCGTTTTCTTTGCATTTGCATTTGGTTTCTTCGTCCCAAATGGAAACCTGTACTTCGCCGATATGCGCTTTTCCCAGAAGAAGCATGGAAAGACGGGATTGACCGATACCGCCGCCCATGGTCAAGGGAAGCTCACCTGCGAGCAATGCTTTGTGGAAGGGAAAACGGCGGCGTTCGTCTGCGCCCGCAAGGCGGAGCTGACGGTCCAGCGCTTTTTCATCTACGCGGATGCCCATGGAAGAAATTTCAAAAGCACAGCCGAGAACATCGTTCCAGAACATGATATCACCGTTGAGTTCCCAATCATCGTAGTCGGGTGCTCTGCCGTCGTGCGGTTTTCCGGATTTCAATTTTCCGCCGATTTTCATGATAAATGCGGTTTTATGCTCTTTCAGATAAGCATTTTCACGTTCCTTGGCAGTCAATTCGGGATACATATCTTCAAGCTCCTGTGTGGTGACGAAGCTGACTTCTCTTTCAATTTCCACGTTGATCTGCGGATAGCGGACCTTTAACATATCCAACGTATCACAAATGGCACCGACTTCTCCTTTGACGGTGTTTTTCAGATACGTGAGGGTTCTTGTTTCTTTGGTGATGATCTTTTCCCAGTCCCATTGGTCGGTATAAATAGAATGAAGATTATCCATTTCTTCATCGCGGCGAATGGCATTCATATCTGTATAAAGTCCTTCGCCTGCGGAAAAACCGTACGTATGAAGCGCCATGCGTTTCCATTTTGCAAGAGAGTGGACGACAACGGCATCCGTTCCCGTTTCTTTGATGTCAAAGCGGACGGCGCGTTCCACACCGTTGAGGTCGTCGTTCAAACCCGTTTCGGGATCAACGAAAAGAGGCGCGGAAACACGTTTCAGATTCAGAACAAAGCAAAGCTTTTCTTCAAAGATGCGTTTCAGCATACCGATTGCGGTTTGCGTATCGTATAAACCCAATGTCGGACGGTAGCCGTCCGGAATGATAATTTTACTCATAAGAATGTAACCTTTCACATTGAAAAGAATGATGGTATTCAGTATAGCATTTTACGAAAAATTTGTCAAGTGTATTGTAGAGGAAACCTGTCGCTTTTTATTTCCTGAAAAATGCGTAATCTTTATTTTATAGGATTGTATTTTGCTCGGAAATGTGTTAAACTGAATAAAAATATAAAAGCGAGATATGTTTCTGCACTTTGATTGTTGGGGAGGAATGAAAATTGAAAAAAGCAAAAAAGTCCACGGCAAATGAAGAGTCTTCTGTTTTGAAATGCTCTCCGGCAGAATTGTTTGATTTATATATTGAGGTCGGAGAAATCAAGGTTTCGGAAATTCAGGCAGAAAACAGCATCTTTATTGAAGTATGGGTCAGCAGTACCTGGAAAAGCCGTTGTGTTCGACAGGAATGCCGTTCTTCCGTAAGACGTCCCATTTACGGTGTGATTCAGGAGATTGCCGAGCTTTGCGCAGAGAAAAACGCATGCGTGATGATCATGGAAGACGATGCGGAAGATGCCGTTCAAAGCTGGGAGAGAGCTATCTTTTTAATGACGAAACATTTAAAATGCATTAAAAATATCAAAGCGGTCATTCCGTATACAAAGCAAACGAATGAAGAAATCAATAAGCAAAATATTCCTGCTTTTTACTACGATTTTGACAAAGAATGTTATATTACTTTATATGATATCGCAGATGCCTATATCACACAGCAGTCCAATATATATTCCGATGCTTCTAAACGGAAGGTTTTTATCAATAATAAGCGCGTTTCCGCTTATGTCAGCAAATTGTTGCATGGATAAGGTGTTTTTTTGAAACATTGTGTAATGCGGAATAAAAAGTAAAAGTGCAGCAATTTAACTGCACTTTTTTCTTTCATTCATGATCACAGCAACATCCGTCAGTTCGAAAACGTGATACCGGACCATCGCCGACGACAACTGTTTTTCCACAGCAAGGAAGCAAGTTTTTGTTTTAAGAATGATTGTATTAAAATTTCTCTTGCACAGTCGCAAGAAATTACATACCACAGTCCGAAAAGTTTACGGCATTTTATATGGAATCAGTGCCTTTTTGAGATTTTGAAGAAAAGTACCATCGGAATCGGGAAATTTTGGCAGTAGTTTTTCAATAAAAGATTCTTTGGCGTTGTCCCATTCTTTGGGATAATATATTTTATAACGACCGACATCATCAAACAAACAGGAATCAACCATCGGTTTTAAATCTAAGGGCAAAGCTCCGGTAAGAACGATGGTGTTTGCGACAATATCATTTCTGTTAAAAAAAGCAAAAGGGCGGATATTGACAATATTTGCGGAAACAATAACCGTATCAGCAATACGGGTGAATCCGCTTAAAATTTGCTCTTCGAGCGTTTCGATTGTTTCAGGCAAGATCAGTGTTTCAATTTTTGCATTGAAAAATGCCATTGTTTTGATTGTTTTAACGCTGCTTGGGATTATGATATTCGATATTTGGGCGCAGTTAAATGATTCGGAACCAATGCTCGTTACACCGTGTCCAATCATGACAACCTCGTAATCTGTGTTTTGCCATGGACTGGAGACGCCTTTTTTAGTGAAATCTACGTCTATATTTTCAAAATCCCACATCGGACCGGAACCGCTGATATAGAGAACACGGTCAACTACCTTCCAATAAACATGATTTCCGCATTGTCCGAATGAAAACGGAATGGATATATTCGCGTCCTGAAAAAATTCAACGGACTCTTTCCATTCTTGTTGTGCATATCTGTGTTGATCATTGATGTGATAGAGCAACCGCTCGGCTAATATATAAAATTCCTGATATGTTTTTAAATCCATTTCTTCATCCAAGAGAGCATGGAGTTGTTTGAATAATCCTTGAATTTTTTTCATGTAATATTCTCCCGTAATCATTAAGAGATAAGTATTATTATATCATAGAGAAAGAAAAAAGTAAATATTTTCAGTATAAATCTCCTTAAATTACAAATACTAACACCACAATACCATATTGTGCAACGGCGGTTGATCCGCAAAACGATATTTCCTACAAGTTAAAAAGGAGAATTTATATATGAAAGCAACAGGAATTGTGAGAAGAATTGATGATCTCGGCAGAGTCGTTATCCCCAAGGAAATAAGAAGAACCATGAGAATACGCGAGGGTGATCCTCTTGAAATTTATACGGACAGGGAAGGAGAAGTGATTTTCAAAAAATATTCTCCCATCGGAGAATTAACGGAATTTGCTTCCGAATATGCGGAAACGCTTTTCAAAACCTGTGCTGTTCCCGTGGCAGTTTGCGATAAGGATTGTATCATTGCTTGCGCGGGAATTTCCAAAAAGGAATTTTCCGAGAAAAAGCATACCGAAGAAGTTGAAAATATCATTGAAGGCAGATCGCTCTATACAGCGCCGCCTTCTCCCGAAAGAAGAATTTTTCTGACGGAAGATAATAAAAGCTATTATGTGTCCTGCGCTATGCCGATTTTTACGGAAGGAGACGTCATCGGCTGCGTTGCTTCGATTGGAAGCACGGAGGGCAAATATGAGCTTCCCGCAACGGAGACGGAAATTAAACTGATTCAGACGGCGGCAAGCTTTCTCGGCAAGCAAATGGAATCCTGAAATATTCCTCTTGCAGAAATTTTAATAAACTTATTGATAAACTTATTGACAAATTTGTGTGATTATGCTATACTGATACCATCACAAAACCGTTGAGGCGGAGATAAAGCCATCCAAGACTACACAGAGAATCCGCGAGGCTGAGAATCGGATTAGAAACTGCTTGGCAAATGGACCGCTGAGGGCGCAGTCAAAGGAAAAGCTTTTGCTTGTTCTGAGTATTCTGCGACGTTTTGACACACGTTAGCTGTCGGGGATATGTTCGTATCCTGAGAAGCGCATGCTTATACGGTTCGTTTAAGCATGAATCAAGGTGGCACCGCGGATAAGTTTGTATTTATTCGTCCTTGACAGAGGCATTTTTCTGTCAAGGGCGTTTTCTTTTTACGTTTTACAGAAAATTTAATTTGAATTTTAATCCATAAAGGAGATGTTTTTATGAAATACAATGGCATTGATTTTGATACTTATTTGAAAAATTATCCCGACCGGAACGGTTATTTCGGAAAATACGGCGGTGCTTATATTGCCGAAGAGCTTCAGGAGGCGATGAAAGAAATCACTGCGGCTTATTATACGATTTGTAAATCCGCAAAATTCATTTCGGAGCTTCGTACGATCCGCAAGGATTTTCAAGGCAGACCTACGCCGATTTCTCATCTGGAAAGACTTTCAAACAGCATTGGTACGGGCGTTCAGCTTTATGTAAAACGTGAAGACCTCAATCATTCGGGTGCGCATAAGCTGAATCACTGCATGGGAGAAGCGCTCCTCGCCAAATATATGGGTAAGAAAAAAGTCATTGCGGAAACGGGCGCAGGTCAGCACGGTGTTGCGCTTGCAACAGCCGCGGCTTATTTCGGCTTGCAATGCGATATTTATATGGGTTCTGTGGATATCAAAAAACAGGCACCGAACGTTGCCCGCATGAAAATTCTCGGCGCTAACGTAATTGAAGTAACAGAAGGCTTACAGACCTTGAAGGAAGCGGTGGATGCTGCTTTTGCTGCTTATGCAAGAGAATATAAGGATGCCATTTACTGTATCGGCTCCGTTCTCGGTCCGCATCCGTTCCCGATGATGGTCCGCGATTTCCAGAGTGTGATCGGTATTGAGGCAAGAGAGCAGTTCCTTTCCATGACGGGTGAGCTTCCCGATGCCGTCGTTGCCTGTGTGGGTGGCGGTTCTAACGCAATGGGTATGTTCTCCGGCTTCCTCAACGATCCCGTTGAGATTTACGGTGTGGAGCCCTTGGGCAGGGGACCTGCGCTTGGCGATCATGCGGCAAGTCTGAAATACGGAGAAGAGGGCATTATGCATGGCTTCAACAGCATTATGCTCAAGGATGAAAACGGCGATCCGGCGCCCGTTTACTCCGTAGCCAGCGGTCTGGACTATCCTTCTTCCGGTCCCGAACATGCTTTCCTGCACGATCTCGGCAGAGTGAAATACGATGTTGTGGACGATGAAGAAACCATCGATGCATTCTTTGCGCTTTCCCGTTTGGAAGGCATCATTCCCGCTATTGAAAGTGCACACGCCGTTGCTTACGGTATGAAGCTTGCCAAAACCATGGGAAAAGGCTCTGTTCTGATCAATCTTTCGGGCAGAGGCGATAAGGATATGGATTACGTCATTGAAAAATACGGCATTCGTTAATTTTCTGTTATAACAAAGAGCCATTGCGTTTTTTTGCAATGGCTCTTTTGAAAATAAGATGATATCAAAGGTCGATTTCAATGCCGACAGGGCAATGGTCGCTTCCCATGATTTGCGTTAAGATAAAGCTGTCTTTCACACGTTCGAAAAAACGGTCGGAGACCACGAAATAGTCGATGCGCCACCCTACGTTCTTTTCTCTTGCTTTCATCATATAGCTCCACCAGGAATATTCTACCTTGTCGGGATAAAGCGCGCGATAGGTGTCCGTAAATCCGCTTTCCAGAAGTTCTGTGAATTTTCCTCTTTCTTCATCGGAAAATCCTGCGCTGTGATGATTGGTTTTCGGATTTTTTAAATCGATTTCGTTGTGCGCGACATTCAGGTCTCCGCAATAAATCACAGGCTTCTTTTCGTCCAACGCTTTCATATAAGCGCGGAGTGCGTCCTCCCATTGCATGCGGTAATCAAGCCGCGCGAGCTCTCTTTGTGCGTTTGGCGTATAGACACAGAGCAAGTAAAAATCCTCGTATTCCAGCGTGATGGCTCTTCCTTCCGTATCATGTTCCGGGATGCCCAATCCGTATTGAACGGAAAGAGGTTCTTTTTTTGTAAAAACCGCTGTTCCGGAATAACCTTTCTTTTGAGCGCTATACCAATATTGGAAATATCCGGGTGCTTCCAATTCGGCTTGTCCCGGCTGCATTTTCGTTTCCTGAATACAGAAAAAATCTGCATCCGCTTCTTTGAAAAACGCTTCAAAGCCTTTTCCGAGACAGGCGCGGAAGCCATTGACATTCCATGAGATCAATTTCATTTCAGTTTTCCTTTCTTATTCGACTTTGAATTCTTTGGCTTTATCTTATCATATTTTTTGCGGAAGGTCAAGGAAATTTTTTGATATGCGTTTTTTAAAACGATTTTTCTAAAACTTTTTTGAGAAAAAATGAAAAATTCATTTTTTTACTTGACAAAAAGATATTTCGATGCTATACTAATTCCGTTATATATTATATGGAGAAGTACTCAAGTGGTCGAAGAGGCGTGACTCGAAATTTTGTAGTCACTTTGGAACCTCCCACCTTAAATCCCTTGATTTATAAGGGTTTTCCGCAGTTCAAATAAAACTTAATACGTTAGTTCTCTCCTACTGTTCTCTCCAATTTCCAAGGTTGAGTAAGAACAGTAGAGAGCTAAAATAAACACGGAGAGATATCGAAGTGGTCATAACGGGGCGCACTCGAAATGCGTTTGAGAGCAATCTCACGAGGGTTCGAATCCCTCTCTCTCCGCCACACCGAGCCTGCAAAGTCATTTTGCAGGCTCATTTTTTTCGCCTTTTCTTGACTTATGAAACCGTGGTCAGAGCCGCCCTCATTCCCGTCACCATAGCTTCGGCGGAGTTGAGTTTGGAGTTGTAGTCTAAGTGTGCATAGATGTTTGCTGTTGTGCTGAAATCAGAGTGTCCAAGCCATTCTTGAATTTGCTTCATCGGTACACCGTTCTTTAGAAGCATCGACGCGCAGGTGTGACGGAGATCGTGAAATCTGATATGCCGCATACCGTGACGTGCAAGGAGCTTCGGGAAGGCTTCGCTCAAATAGTTTGGTGGAATGATATTGCCCATTTCATCGACGCAGATATATTCAAGATATTTCGTATTGTAGCAGCTACCACATACTCTCTTGTATTCTTCCTGCATCTCCCATCTTTGCAAAAGTAACGCTCTGAATTGAGGTATCAAAGGGAGTGTTCTGCGGCTCGACTTGGTTTTCGTCGTGTCGGTCGCCACTTCTACCTTCTTGCCGTCGATTTTGCAAGATGTAAGTGTGTGCTTGATGGTGATGGTATTCTGCTGAAAGTCGATAGCATCCCATTTGAGTCCGAGAACCTCACTACGGCGAAGTCCGTAGAAAGCTGCCAATACGATTGGCAATTCAAGCTTTGTTCCTCTCGCCACCTCAAACAAGTCTTGTATCTCGTCCTCGGTGTAGAAGCTGCCTTGAAATTCGTTCTTCTTCGGTCTGTCCACCTTATCTACGGGGTTGGAAATAATCAAGTCTGTTTTGACCGCATATTTCATAGCTCTGTGAATGATTGCGTGATAGTGGATGACCGAGTTAGCCGATACTCTTTCAAGCTGAACGAGGTAGAATTTTTG
>JAFQEK010000031.1 GCA_017399025.1 Clostridia bacterium | reverse complement strand
TTCTCCCATTTTGAAACCGCCTTGTCGGAAACGCCGACGAGCGCGCCGAGCTGATACTGCGTAAGGCCTCTACGCGATCTTAGCTCATGCAGAAAATTACCAAAACTATAGTCTCTCATAATATCCTCCGTCTGCTTGCTGATTATATTATAGCATGAAAAATGTAGTTCTTCAAGACGGAAGATATCTACCGCAGGTAGAAATTCCGACGCTTGCGTCTGGGGCAAGCATAGCGCGTGACAGTCCACGCACCATCGGGCAGAAGCCCGAACCCACTATCCGCAGAGGAACGGCACGCAAAAGCTCCCTCCCGGAGGGAGCTTTTATGTAAGCCCGTCTCAACAAAAAACACCACCAAAGAAATCTCCTTGGTGGTGTTCGTGTTTTTTTCCGCTAAAGTTGCAGAGGCGACAATGCTTCGTTTTTTTCATATCATTTAAATAATTAAATTCATGAGATTTCGGTATTCCAGGCAATCACTTCTAAAAGATCATCGCCCAAATCCAATATAAAATGTTTGGACTTTTGCAAAAAATTATCCGTGTTGTCTGCGAGCGAATGCTCCAAACTGTCAATCCAGGATGAATCGACACACTCCCATAAATAGCGTTGATATTTTCCGTCAATGATGGTTTGCGGAGTAACGATGCTGCTCAAATCAACACAATCCTTCGTGGTGATTCTGACAGCTTGATATGGGTGGAAGCGTATTTTTCTTCTTTTTTCATTGGTATCATCCAATTCAACGGTTAATGAATGTCCGTCAAGCCGTATCTCGGCAAGGGGAGTTTCGTGTATTACCAAAGAATCGTTTGTTCTTTTGAGCATGTTAATCTGCTTTTTCTTTTTCAGGATTTTTATCATTTTATCTGCCCCTGTGTCTTTTTGGCGGCATTGCTTTTTGCGATGTCATTCATCCAGCGTACGCAATCATAGGTCCAGTCGTTGACTGCCGGATAGGATCTGCCGACGATCTCGTTGCAAAGAGAAGCGCCGTGCTTGCCTTCGGGATAAATGTGCATTTCAAAGGGGATATTACAGTCGGCAAGCCGTTTTGCAAAGACGAGCGCATGCTTGACCGAAACGCCTTCATCGGTACGGGTGTGCCAGATAAATGCCGGAACGGTTTTTTCGGAAACCCGATAGTCGGGAGAAACGGCACGCTGAGCTTCGGGATCGCGGTTGTTGCCGAGAATTTTTTGAAAAGAGCTCTTATGTCCGTGAACGTCAATGGAAGTGACCGCATAGGAAAGAATCATTCCCGTGGGGCGGTTGTATCCTTTTTCCATGCCGAGAAGTGCTTCGATCTCGTCGTTATCCCACATCGTACCCAGAGAAGCGGCAAGATGACCTCCCGCAGAAAAGCCGATAACGAAAACGTTTTCGGGGTCTACGTGAAGCTCTTCCGCATGGTCGCGGATATATTTCATGGCGGCGGAGACATCCAAAAGAGGTGTCGGCCAAAGCGGATTTCCCGTTGCCAGCGTGGTATATTCCAGAATAAAAGCATTGAAGCCGGAAGCCAGAAAATGATGCGCGATCGGTTCGGATTCGATGCCCGCGCAGGCAGTATAGCCGCCGCCCGGCAAAATCAGAATGGCTTTTCGTTTGTCGTTAAACGGCAGAGCCGGATGTGTTCCCGCAACGTAGGTTGTCAGAGTGATATTCGGACGGTCGGGGAATAAAGAGATGATTTTTGTTTTATGAGGTGTAAACATCGGAGTCTCCTTTATTTTTTACCCAAATGCAAGGGCGGATATAGTCATGTCCCACGTGATTTCCCGACATAGCGTAGCCGCCGCTGTCTTCCGATACGGCAACGGCACCCCAATGATCCTTGCCTTCCGTGCGCAGATTCCAGAAGCCCCAATCGCGTTTGGCTCTCGTTTGCGCATGCGCGTATTCCGTTGGCGTTGTTTTGCGGCTTTCTTCTGTCGGCAGATATTTTTCCGCTTCTTCAAAACTGAGCAGAAAGACTTTGTCTTTCGTGTTGGGACGGGTTGTGCCGGGATAAGAGGGATTTTTCAGATTTTTTAATGAAACGGTTTCAATTTGTGCTTGTTCTTTTTCTGTGAATGCGGATTGGAAAAAGCTTTCGTTCAGAAGCTTGCGGACGTTTGAGTTTTCCCAATCATCGCACTGATGGATACCGTCATAAAGACTCATAATCTCGTTTTCCGTCATCAGGAGCACAAGGTCATTTTCCACGGCAAGCACACGCCATACGAGCGGTTTCATAACGAAATCGTTGAACTGAGGGAATCGTCCGAATGAAACGGTCATACCAACGGAAAGAGAAGCGGCATCAAGGACTTGTCCCTCTTCCGAATGCGCTTTGTAGACGATCGGAGGCAAATCATCGCGAGGTCGGGCAATATGTTTGATGTTGTCATCCAGAACGAGTGTTTTCAGTGAACTCGCGTTTGTGACAAAGGAGTATTCTCCCGCAAATCCGAAAAACGTACCGTTCAGGATAATAGCACCGTCATCATTTGCAAGCAGATCACAGCCGGAAAAGGCTCTGTTTTCCGTGATTGTATGAGCAGGGAGATCGAGTTTGCTGAGAACTTTGCAACATTCAAACGCGCCTGCGCCAATGGAAGAGATGTTTTCGGGAATGATACATTCTTTTATTGCGGTATTGTAGAAAGCGTAAGCGCCGATTTCCGATACGGCTTCAGAGAATGTGAAATTCTGAAAACACGGACAGTTTGAAACCATGTTGGCGGGAATTTTTTGAATATGCTTCGGCAGAATCAACGTTTTCAGTTTTTTGCATTCGTTGAATGCGCGACTTCCAATGTTTTCAATGTGTTCGGGAACCTCGAAAGTTTCAAATCCCGTATTTTCGAAAATGCCGTATGACAAGGAGGTCAGATTTTTGGGGAGTTTGATCGTTTTCAGATTGGAACATCCGCGAAAAGCACAATCATCAATTTTTCGAATGCTGTTGGGAAGGATGATCTCCTCCAGTCCTGTGTAGCTGAATGCTTGTTTCCCGATTTTTTCCGTTTTTTCGCCGAGGGTGATGATCTTTAATTCGGAAAGTCCCGCGAAAAGTCTTTCGGGAATTTTTGTGATGGTTTCGGGGAAAACCACGGAGAAAAGTTCTTTTCTTGCTTTACGTTGGATTTCCGTGAGTCTCGGAGCCATAGGATCGAAGGCTTGGCTGTCAATTGCCGTTACGGCGGTTTTTCCGATCTTATCGGGAATCACGACATCCGTATCCGTTCCCTTATAAGAAGTGATGATCAGCGTGCCGTCGGATTCCTGTTTTTTTGTCGACCAGATTTTTTTCAGATCGGCGGCGGAGGGGGTAAGAGAAAAAGCTTTATCAACATCGAATACGGAATCATCTTTATTTTGTTTATCCATCAGAACCGCAAGAACCGCGGGAGAAGGATTTTCTTTTCCTCTTGCATATTGGAGAAGTTGGTTGATATCCTTGTCTTTTTCAACCCATTTTTCAGCCAACGCATAACCAAGTCCTTCGGCGTTGTCCCGTTCGATGAGTGCGTAAAGCATCTCGCTTTTTTTCACGCGTGCAAGCATATTGGTTTTCTTTAAGAAGAAATCAAACAAAACGGGAGAGCAGTAGCGGGAGATCAATTTATCTCTGTTTTCATCGAAATCATAATCATGGAAATCAGAGGGAGCAAGGAGCAAGGTTTCAATCTCCATCGCCGCAAGAAATCTTTCCAGCATTGTTTTCATGGGGATATCGCTGCTGTTTGCAATCTTTCTTTGAAATTCTCCTCTGTCATAGCGGTCATACGCATCCAAACGGGAGTAGGGAAGCTCTCCGGAAATGATATTTTTTCTGTACTGTGAAATTTTTGTAATGCCGAGTGCCTGCAATTCCGTATAGACGGCATCATCCTGATGCAGGATTGCAAGATAAAGCAGTTCTTCAAAGTTGCAAGCATTTTGTTCATGCCAAACGCGCAAAACAGCAATGCGCTCTTCGTCGGAAATGATGGGGCGCGGTTCATTTTTGATCTTGTATGCAGGAAGAAGATAATTTATGTAGTTTATGCTGAAAGAATAGCTGTTGCTGATGGCAACAGAACAGTCGTATTTCGTTTTAAAAGCGGGAGTTGCCGTGTAACAGAATGAAGCACCGTTTTTAATCAGGGCTTTCACCATTTCCGCGCCGCAGTAGCGCGATGCAAGACCGAGGGCGCGCGCTGTAAATTCAAAGGTTTTGTGCTGTTCAAACAAAGCTTTTACGGCTGCCGTATCATTTTTCAGAACGGTTTCTTCCAGTAAAAGAACTTTGGATTTTTCGCTGAGCTTTGCCATAGATATTCTCCTTTATTGTCAGATCAGTTCTTGCCATCGTTTTTCCTTAAAAGAGGAAGCAGATCAAAAACGGTTTTGACGGGAATCAGAGTGGTTTCGGGCGCAACCCTGATTTCGGTTTTTCCGAGATTGCGGCTTGGAATCACGATTTTTTTGAAACCGAGACGTTCGCCCTCTCTGACACGCTGTTCGATACGGGAAACGGCGCGGACTTCTCCCGAAAGACCGATTTCTCCGATACAGAGCAGATCATCCGGTAGGGGAATATCGCGCAGGCTGGAAATCATGGCGCATGCCATACCCGCATCGGAGGCGGTTTCTTCAATTTTAATGCCGCCAATGACGTTCACGTAAACGTCCGAAGAGGAAAAACGCAGTCCAAGCCGCTTTTCCAGAACGGCAAGAATCAGATAAACACGGTTATAATCAATACCCGTGGACATTCGTTTTGGTGAAGGAAAGACGGTTGTTGTTGCCAAAGACTGTATCTCCGCAATGATCGGGCGCGTTCCTTCGATGACACAGACGGCGCTGTTACCGGAAACGCCCTGCGGACGGTCGGCAAGCAGCATTTCCGAAGGACTTGCCACTTCCTGCAATCCCTTCTCCGTCATTTCGAAAACGCCAAGCTCATTGGTAGAGCCGAAACGGTTTTTGATCGCGCGGATCATGCGGCAGTTCTGACGGCTTTCGCCCTCGAAATAGAGAACGGTATCCACCATGTGCTCCAGAACCTTTGGTCCTGCGATGCTTCCTTCCTTGTTGACGTGGCCGACGAGAAGAACGGCGGTATTTTCCGTTTTTGCTTTCCCGATGAAAACACCTGCGCATTCACGAATCTGCGTAACGCTTCCGGGAACGGTGTTGCTTTCGTTGTGGTACATCGTCTGAATGGAGTCTACGATGAGAATATCGGGATTCAGTTTGGTCATGCTTTTGAGAATTTTTTCCACGTTCGTTTCCGTCAGGATATAAAGCTTTCCGCTTTTGAGTCCCAATCGTTTGGCGCGCATGGAGATTTGTGAAACCGATTCTTCTCCCGAAACATAAAGCACGGTACGGTCCTCGGCAAGGCTTGCGCAGATCTGCAGGAGCAGTGTGGATTTACCGATGCCGGGTTCACCTGAAAGCAAAACCACGGAGCCCTCCACGAGTCCTCCGCCGAGCACACGGTCAAATTCTCCGATTCCCGTGCTTCGGCGGAAATAATCGGGAAGCGGATCGCTCGTCAATTGCTGCGGTTCACAGTCGCCTGTGGTTCCTGCGAGCATGGAATGTCTGCGCGCGGCGGGGGTAGCGGCTTTTGTGGGCGGTTCCTGCTCGTAGGTTTCTTCCGAAAAGGTGTTCCAATTCCCGCATTGAGGGCATCTTCCCATCCATTTTGCGCTCTGATAATCACATTCCGAGCATACGTAAACAGTTCTTGCTTTTTTCATTTTCGTTTACCGGATAAAATTCGTACGGAGCTTAGGTTCATATTCGGGATATTCCACACCGGCAGCTTTTCCCGCCTCGATGGAACGGAGAAGCCAGATCATGTTTTGCGCAAGTACGCGGACGGTCTGCAAGCCTTCTTCATCGCGCAGAACCTCTTCAGGTGTGTTTCCATGAACCTGATTCCAATATTGAGAGGTAACGATGGGCATATTGGTCATCATGAAATATTTGTTAATGATCTCAAATGCTGCGGAAGCGCCGCCTCTTCTGCAAGATACGATGGTTGCCGCAGGTTTTCCCTTCATTTTACCGCCTGCCGCATAGAAAAGTCGGTCGAGAAAAGACGTGATCTGTCCGGAAACGCCTGCGTAATACACGGGGGAGCCCACGATCATGCCATCGATTTCATCCAGATTTTCAATGACGTCATTGACGGTATCGTTATAAACGCAATATCCCGTTTTTCTGCAGCCGCCGCAAGCGACACATCCCGCAATCGGTTTTTTTCCGAGATAAACGATTTCCGTTTCGATTCCGTTTTGTTCAAAAACTTTGCGCGCTTCGGCAAGCGCGGTGTAGGTACAGCCGAATTCGTTCGGGCTGCCGTTGATCAGTAATACTTTCATAGTAAACCCTTTCTGTATAAGTTTTATATCTATATTATATAATGCGGAGAAGATAAAATCAATCGTATTTTCGGTTTATTTCCGTCTTTTTCAGGCGAAGCGCGCGCAGGATTCCCTTTTGTTCGTTGGAGATCCGAAAGCTGTCGCATGCTTTGGAAATGGTTTTGTTGTGAACCCACGGAGAAAGCTTGTTTTCTTTCAGATAGGGAATGGTTTGATCGTATTGTTTGATAAGCGCTTCCGCAAAAAACCATGCTTTTGCCATTTCGACGTAGTAGGAATCGGAGATAACAGCATTTGCCTTTTCAAGATACTGCGGTTGAAAATTTTCGTCCAGATAATGCTTCATCAGCATAACAAGTCCAAAGCGCACTGCGTAAACGTGCTCGGAAGCAAGCCATGTTTCAATGAGCGATAACAACCTTTCTTTGTGAGAGTTGAAAATTTTTGGGGACATCATATCGCAGGTTGCCCAATTGTCCACATAAGGGAGAAATGCATGCAACGCTTCCGCTGTTCTGTCAAAATTTCCGATGGTTTCGATCAGAAAAGCGTGAAGATTGTTTTCTTCATAATATGTGTGAGGCAAATGCTTCATAAAAACAGCAGCTTCTTCGGTTTTTGCAAATTCACGCGCGAAACGGCGGAGGACAGGCGTGCGGATGCCGATGACAGTGTCGGGATCTACGGTTGGCAAAAGTTTGGATTGAAATGCTTTATATTCTGCATCTTGCAGGGCGAAAAGACGGACTTGAACAGCAGATGGATTTTGATTCATCGTTTTTCTCCTATATAAGAAAAGCGAGGAACTTTTTCTCCGTTTTGTTCAACCTGCTCCAACCATAGAGAAAGTGGTCTGACCCAAAATTCGCCTTCTTCGTAAAGTGCGCGGTAAACGACCATATCTTCCAGAGTTTCGGAATGCTTGGCAAGACCGATCACCTCGTAAAGATTTCCCTTGAAATGGCGGTATATTCCGAGAGAAATTTGGGATTTTTTCATTTTTATTATCCTTCCTTGATTTTTTGATAACTTACGATACAGAAAATCTCCTGTGGAGAAAATTTTCTGACACAGGAGATTTTGATTTCCGAATTGTGTAAAAATGATCAATTTTTCGGAACGTAAATACGGAGCGCGTTGATATCTGCGTAGGAAAGCTCGGAGGCTTCGCCGAGAGCGGCAATGTTGAATGCGCGGTAGTTAAAGGAACCCCACCATGCATCATCAACAACGACAACGGAAGTTTTTACGATTTCAGGGCGTGTAGGATTAGGATCGTCCAGATCGCTCCAACCTTCGGGGCGGTATTCATATCCCGATTTCAGGGAAATGACGGTACCGTTGGGAAGATCGGTTTTATCAAAGATTCTTGTTGCCATGGTTTTGGGAAGTGCGACGGAACTGTAATTCAATCCATAATACATAACGGCAGCGTTGGTGGATTTGTAAAATGCCGCAAGTGTCAAATCGAGATTCAATACCTGATATTTGGAAGCATCCTTGCCTGCGGATGACAAAACAGAAATATCTTCCTGTGTCAATTCGGAATATTTTTCAATTTTCGGTGTTTTTTTGGGAACATAAATACGAAGTTTGTCCAGATCGGATTCTTGCATGACGGTGTTGGCAGTTTGGGAATTGAGATTGAATGCACGATATTGGAAAATTCCCCACCATGCCTCATCAACGATCGTTGTTGCAGTTGAAACCTTTGCAGGGCGAAGATTCTGAGGTGTTTTTTGGCCAAGACTGATCCATGCTTCGGGATAATATTCATAACCGGGTGCAACGGTGATGATGGTGCCTACGGGAATTTGATCGCGTGTAAAGATGGCGGTGGCAGCGGAATATAGAATCTTTTTGTTGGAAGGCGCGAGCTCGGGTGTCAATTTTTGAGCATGGTTTGTACATGAATAGAGAGCGGCATATTCCATAGCCAGATCCAATACAATATAATCGTCGGGGTTGTAGCCGAGTCCGCGGATTGCTTCTTTGTCGGCATCCGTCATTTCTTCGGAAACAATCGGTTTTTTTGTATAGATGGAGGGCGTGATCTCAAAGGGAGTTTGAATTGCTTGATTAACAGCGTAGCAAACTGCCGCTTTGTCTTCCGCTATTTGCGGATATTTTTCGGGTACCCAATTGATGTATCTTGCATCAATGCCCGTGAAGAAAGAGAACCATGTCAGTGCAACGGTATATCTGCCGATATCGTGGTCCATATGATATCCGTCAAGATTGAGAGAATCTCCAAGATAAGATGTACGGAGATTCTGAACGGCAGTACCGGTGGGAATTGCATCGATAATCATATCGTATTTTGAAACATGATCAGTATATGTGGAAATAATGGCATCATACATTTTCATCTGGCTTCTTCCATAATTAGTGAAACCATCGTGAGAGGCATTGCTTTGATATGCCCATGTCATATGCCAATAAATTTCGGCATTTTCATTGGTTTTATTTGCATTGACGTAATTCAATACATTTTGAAGATTGCCGAGCGATTGAGGTCTTCCGCTGTCCTGGCTGACCTGCTGAACAGTGATGAAATCCCAATTTTCGGCTTGGATTGCCTGGAGAGCAGTGTTGCCTGTGCGTTTTTCCCATGTTCCGCTGTTATTGTAATAAAAAGTATACGAAGCGGAATTTTTTGTCATTTTTTCCCAATGCGTATCAAGAGAACAGCCGCTAATATAAAGATTGCCGACGATCACTTCCTGAATACCTGCATCGTGCAGAATATCCCAGAGATATTCGGTTGCATCTGTGCTGAAGCTGTTACCGATTGCAAGAATTTTGATGGATTGAGGAATGGCTTCGGGTTGCTGCATGGGTTCTTCCGTAACAGAGGTTTCTTCTGTTTCGGATTCTGAAGTGGATTCGGAAGAAGTGGACTCGGAATCAGATGCAGAATCGGAAGAGGATGTAGATTCGGAAGAGGATGTAGATTCGGAAGAGGCGGTGGATTCGGATGCAGAGGTCGATTCCAAAGCAGAGCTTTCGGTTGTATTGTCCATATTATTATCCGTACATCCGCAGAAGAGTGAGAGTGCCATACAGAAAATCAGGACGAAACAAAGCAAACGTTTCATAAAAATCTCCTTTATAAATAATGATTAAAATACAAAAACGGGAGAAAGTCCCCCGTTTTTGTCAGTCGTTGAGATATTCAACCAGATAAATCCGAAAAACTTATCTTTGAACGCGGCCGGAACCGTCGCCTTTCATCAAAGTGGAAACTTCTTCAACGGAAACATAGTTGAAGTCGGTTTCGATGGAGTGCTTCAGACAAGAAGCTGCAACTGCGAATTCGATGGTTTTCTGGTTGTCATAGCCATTGAGCAATCCGTAGATCAAGCCTGCACCGAAGGAGTCGCCGCCGCCGACACGGTCAACGATATGAACAGCGTATTTTTTGGAGAAGTAAGCTTCGCCGTTTTCATAAAGCATAGCCGCCCAGTTGTTGTCGTTTGCGGAAATGCTTTCGCGAAGTGTGATAGCAACCTTTTCAAAGCCGAAACGGTCGGAAAGTTTCTTGGCAACATCAATGTAACCTTCTCTGTTGAGCTTACCGCCTTCTACGTCGTTGTGATCGGGTTTGATACCGAATACTTTTTCAGCATCTTCTTCGTTTGCAATGCAAACGTCAACGTATTGGCAAAGTTCACCCATAACTTTTCCTGCTTTTTCGCTGGACCAAAGTTTCTTGCGGAAGTTCAGGTCGCAGGAAACCTTGATTCCTTTGGTTTTGCAGACTTTCAGTGCATCGAGTGTGATTTCGGCAACAGTGTCGCTCAGAGCGGGAGTGATACCTGTGAAGTGGAACCAATCCGCGCCGTCGAGGATTGCTTCCCAGTTGAAGTCGGCGCGTTCTGCCATGCTGATGGACGAATACTTGCGGTCGTAAATAACTTTGGAAGCGCGCTGAGAAGCACCTTTTTCCAGATAGTAAATACCCATTCTTTCACCGCCGCGAACGATGTCTTTTGTGGAAACATCTTCTGCGCGGAGTGCGCGGATACCCATATCACCGATAGAATGTGCGGGGAATTTGGAAACGAAAGATGCATCCATGCCGAAATGTGCGAGAGAAACGGCAACGTTTGCTTCGCCGCCGCCGAAGCTTGCTTCAAAAGCATTTGCTTGCTCGAAGCGGAGATATCCCGCAGGATTCAAGCGAAGCATCAATTCACCAAAACAAACAATTTTTCCCATTTTTTGTGTCCTCCGTAAATATATAAATTATTTTTTGTTGCATAGGGAATTACGTAAAATCTGCCTTGTTGTTTTACATTGATTGAATACAAGAAAAACTACGATAGGCGAGCAACTTCCAGTGGGCATTGCCCACTTTTTTATTCTATAGGAAATTGCGCAAAACCAACCTCGCCGTTTGCGTTGCTGAGCTGCAAGAAAACCTGCGATAGGCGAGCAGCTTCCGGCGGGCGTTGCCCGCTTTTTTAATTTTCAGATTCTTCTCTTTGCAAATACAGATGCGTGCAATCGAAAAGCGCCTGCGACTGAATGGATGTCCCCGCGCAAGAAATATCTTTCAAATAGCCGCATTTTTTGCAGGATATCCGAACGCTGTCTCGTGTCTGATCAACGAGAAAATCGCCCTCACCGTCGGGACAGCCGCAATGAATATGATTTTCTTCGGCAAGATCACCGAGGACAAAAAGGATCATATCCCGGATATGTTCATCGCCGTAGAGATCATCGCCTTCATTAGCTTCGTGAACATTGGAAAGCTCGGTATCGTCAATGATACCACGCAATTCTTCGTCCGAAACTTCGACGGCTTTCATGACCGCACCTTTGGAACCGATGAAGAGAATGTCCACACCTGCATAAGCACAGGGAAATGTAAAAAGTTCTCTGTTCAGCAGAAGTTTGCGGGAAACGATATAATAATGCGGAGACGGACAGAAGATGCAGGGAACAGTCAAACGGATTTTGTCGCCTTCTGTTTTTTGCATCACAAGCTCGGAACATCCGCAGGTACATTTAAGCTTGATCATATCACCCGAAAGCGCCAGAGCACCGACGACACTGAAAACGGTCGCGCCGCATTCGGGGCAACGGTAAGCAACGGTTGTATCCTTAGGTTGTAAAATCATGTGGATCATAACCTTTCTATGAAAACTAAGGAATCAAGGATTCCCATATTTATTATGCACTAAAAACGCCGTTTTGTCAAGATTATTCAAAAGTGATTTCGGTAAAACACTTCGGTTTTCCTCTATTTTTCAAAAAATGTCGTTTTTCTATTGTATCAATACCAAAAATATGCTATAATATTAAAATCTTATGAAAATCAACGGAGGAAAATACTTATGGTCAGATCGATTCAAAAAGATATTTTCTTTTTGAAAAAGAAATCCGAGCCTGCGGCAAAAAAAGATATCCCCATTGCGGATGATTTGAGAGATACCTTGCTTGCTCATGCGCATGAGTGCGTGGGAATGGCTGCGAATATGATTGGATACAGCAAACGCATAATCGGATTTTTCCATGAAGGCAGTTATATGGAAATGTTCAATCCACGTCTTGTTGCCAGGGCTGTTCCGTATGAAACGGAAGAGGGGTGTCTTTCTTTGACGGGAGTCAGAAAAACCACGCGTTACCGTATGATTACGGTTTCTTATCAGACGAGAAATTTTGAAGAAAAGCAACAGATGTTCATGGGGTTTTCTGCGCAGATCATCCAACATGAACTGGACCATCTAAGCGGCATTATCATTTGAGAATCGTTGCGAATTTATTTTTTGAAAAAGGAAGGTAAATAGGTATGACAACGGCAATCAAAAGACTTTTTTCGGGAAAACGCAAGGATGTGGATATGACGAGCGGAAATATTTTCCGGCATTTGCTTTACTTTGCAATTCCGCTTTTGATCGGTAATGTTTTTCAGCAACTTTATAATATGGTAGACTCATGGGTTGTCGGAAATTACGTCAGCGACGAAGCGTTTTCTGCAGTCGGCACGGTGGGACCGATCACCTATCTTCTGATTGGATTTTTCCTGGGTTTTTCCAGCGGTGCCAGTGTTGTGATTTCTCAGTTTTACGGTGCAAAGCGTTACGATAAGGTTCGCGATGCGGTACATACGGCAATTGTGATGACTCTTGTTCTCGGCATCGTTTTTACAGCAGTGGGTGTTGCCATGGTTCCGCTTATGCTTTCTCTGATGAATACGCCCGAATCGGTTTTGCCGGAAGCAACGGAATATTTGACCATTTATTTTGCGGGCATTATGGGTCTTTTAATTTATAATATCGGTTCAGGTATTTTGCGTGCGATTGGCGATTCCAAGCGTCCGTTCTATTTTTTAGTGGCATCTGCTGTAACCAACATTGTTCTTGATCTTGTCTTTGTTCTTGTTTTTCACATGGGTGTTGCGGGCGTTGCGCTTGCAACCATTGTTGCGCAGGGGCTTTCCGCCATTCTGGTTCTGATTACTTTGTTCCGTACAACCAGTTGTGTCAAAATTTCATTTTCCCATCTGCGGATCGATAGGGAAATGCTCGGGAAAATCGTAAAGTTGGGTATTCCCGCGGCTTTGCAGATGGCGATTACTTCGTTCTCCAATGTTTTTGTACAATCCTATATCAATTATTTTGATAAATACGCGATGGGCGGTTGGACAGCATATTCCAAAATTGATCAGCTGATTCTTCTTCCCATGCAGTCCATCGCATTGGCTTCCACCACATTTGTCGGACAAAACCTCGGTATCGGCAATGAAGAACGCGCAAGAAAGGGTGTCCGTACCGCTCTGCTGATGGCAGTGGGATCTACGATTATTCTGATGATTCCCGTTATGATTTTTGCGCCGCAGGCGGTTTGGTTTTTCAATAAAGAACCCGAAGTAATTCGTTTCGGAACGCTATTTATCCGTTGGCTTTCTCCGTTTTACGTGCTTTCCTGTATCAATCAGATTTATGCAGGAGCGCTTCGCGGTTCGGGTAATACTACGGCGCCCATGATCATCATGCTGTTTTCGTTTGTGGGATTCCGTCAGATTTATCTTTTCGTTATGAAAAATTTTATTTCCAACACCATTCTCCCCATTTCTATGTCGTATCCCGCAGGCTGGCTGCTTTGCAGTACATTGATGTTCATTTATTTCAAAAGAGCAAATCTTTCCAAGGGCAGATTGGTCAAGGATGAGAATAAACAGTAAAAAGGAGATTTTTTATGGCTGTTATTACAATTGTCGGCGCGGGCATGATGGGTTCGGCGCTTGCTTTTCCCGCAAGGGAAAATGGGCATGAGGTCCGTTTGGTGGGAACTCCGCTGGACAGAGAAATCATTGAAGTCTGCCGCCGAACCAACCGCCATCCGAAATTGGAGAAGGATTTCCCTTGCGGGGTACGGTATTATCAGATTGAGGAGCTGTCGGCTGCGCTTCACAATACTGATCTTATCATCGGCGGTGTCAGCAGCTTTGGCGTGGAATGGTTCGGAGATTGCGTGCTTCCGCAGATTGAAGAGAATGTTCCCGTGCTCTCCGTTACCAAGGGCCTTTTGGACACGAAGGATGGAAAACTGCTTTCTTATCCCGACGTCTGGAAGAAAAAGATGGAAGCCATCGGAAAAAAACTTTCCATCAATGCCATCGGCGGTCCTTGCACAAGTTATGAACTCGTGGCACACGATCAAACGGAGGTTGCTTTTTGCGGAGAAGATATTTCGGTTCTCCGCCGTTTGAAAGATTGGATGAAAACCGATTATTATCACATCAGTATTACAACAGATGTGCTTGGTATTGAAAGCGCCGTTGCTTTGAAAAACGGATATGCGCTCGGAATTGCGCTGACTATCGGCTTGAATCAAAAGGAATTCGGCATAAACAGCCCTTTGCATTACAATTCTCAGGCTGCCGTATTCGGTCAGGCATTCAAGGAGATGTATAAGCTGCTGGAATTGCAGGGCGCGTGGAGTTTGGAAAATATCACGGTTGGAACGAGTGATCTTTACGTTACCGTTTACGGCGGCAGAACACGCAAGGTGGGTATTCTGCTTGGAAGAGGGATGTCCGTTGACGAAGCAAAGGAAGCTTTGAACGGTGTTACGCTGGAATCCCTGGTGGTTGCGGAGCGTGTAGCAAGAGCTGTTAGGATCAAAGCCTTAAGAGGCGAAGCCGATCTTTCGGAATTTCCGCTTTTGTTACATGTAGATGAAATTTTGTCTAAAAAAGAGGCAGTCAATATACCGTGGGAAAAATTTACTTTTGAAAAATTATGATTTTTATATAAAAAATCACATAATGTTCATATTCTGTTCATGAATATGTTTTATACTATAAATCAAAAATGATTTACGGGAGGTAATTTTATGCTTACACTGAAGGATATTCATAAAGATTATCCTGCCGGCGATATGAAAGTGGCGGCGCTTCGCGGCGTTTCCATTTCTTTCAGAAAAAGTGAGTTCGTTTCCATCCTTGGTCCTTCCGGATGCGGAAAAACGACTTTGCTGAACATTATCGGCGGACTTGATCAATATACAAGCGGAGATCTTGTTATTGGCGGAAGATCTACAAAAAATTTCAAGGATGCGGATTGGGATGCGTACAGAAACCATTCCATCGGCTTTGTTTTTCAAAGCTATAATCTGATTCCCCATCAAAGCGTGCTTTCCAACGTTGAGCTTGCGTTGACAATTTCCGGTGTTTCCAAAGCAGAGCGGCGCCGTCGCGCAAAGGAGGCTTTGGAAAAGGTGGGACTTGGCGGAGAACTGAACAAGCGCCCGAACCAGATGTCAGGCGGACAAATGCAACGTGTCGCTATTGCTCGTTCCTTGGTAAATAACCCCGAAATTTTGTTGGCGGACGAGCCTACGGGCGCATTGGATTCGGAAACCAGCGTGCAAATCATGGATTTGCTCAAGGAAATTGCCAAAGACCGTTTGGTCATTATGGTTACGCATAACCCCGAACTTGCCGAAACATATTCTACGCGAATCATTCGCATTATAGACGGTAAGATTATCGGAGATACGGATCCTTATGAAGAAGAGAAACGGGAGCCTAAGCCGGAAATAACTGCGCAGACGAAAAAGAAAAAAGAAAAACGTCTGAGAAACCGCTCCATGTCTTTTGGTACGGCACTTTCGCTTTCGTTGAACAATCTCCGTACGAAAAAGGGAAGAACCATTCTGACAAGCTTTGCGGGCTCTATCGGTATTATCGGTATTGCGTTGATTCTTGCCATTTCCAACGGTGTAACCAATTATATTAACCGTGTGCAGGAGGATACGCTTTCCAGTTATCCGATTACCATTCAGAAGGAAACAGCAGACCTTTCCAGCATCCTCAGCAATTTGATGGGGGCAAATGCTTCCGATCAAGGCGGTCCGAAACACGATTTGGATGCCGTATATGCAAACCGCGTGATGTATGAGCTTCTGGATACACTTGCCAATGTAGAAGTTCAGACCAATAACCTTGAGGCATTCAAAAAATATATCGAAAGCACGCCCGATTTCAAAAAATTTGCGAGTGCGATCGACTATTCATATGCGTTGGATTTCCATATTTATACGAAAGATAAAGATGGGTCGATCATAAAATCTGATATTGGCGCGCTGATGAGCGAATTGATGGGAATGGATTCGACTTCGTCCGAAAGTATGGGAATGTTTGCAAGCTATCATATCTGGGAAGAAATGCTTCAAGGGTCGAACGGCGAAATGATCAATCCCCTGTTCTACGATCAGTATGATTTGATTTACGGCGCATGGCCCAAGGAGTACAATGAAATTGTTCTTGTTGTGGATGAAAATAACGAGATCAGCGACGTTGTGCTGTATTCTCTCGGTTTGAAAACTACGGAAGAGATGATCAAGGATCTGCAACAATCAGGACAAGGTAATTTCGAAAGTCTGCCTATTGAAAGCTGGTCTTATGAAGAAATTTGCAAGATGACCTTTAAGATGATTTTGCATCCCGATTTCTATCAGAAAAATACAGATGGCACGTACAGTAATCTCAGCGCAACTCAAACGGGTATTGAAGTTCTCTATAATTCAGATAAACCGATTGAGCTGAAGGTTTCGGGTATTATCCGTCCCAACGATGATACCGTGGCTTCCATGCTGACCGGTTCCATCGGCTATACAACCGCTTTGACGGAATATGCGATTCATCATGCGGCGCAGAGCGATATCGTTAAGGATCAGCTTGCAGATCCTGATAAGGATATCTTTACCGGTCTTCCCTTCAAAACAGATGACAAAGAATTTTCCGATGCAGAAAAAGCAGCTTTGATCAAAGAATATTTCGCTACTCTTTCTGCAGACGAAAAAGCAAAAATTTATGTTGCAATCAAATCCCGTATTTCTCCTGAAATGTTGGAAATGCTGACCAATGCAGAATTGGCTAAATATACGGAGGAAGAACTGAAAGCACTTGCCATTCAGGCTTATGCACATCAGATGGGAATTACCGATACAACGCAAATTGAAGAATATATCAACAAATTGAGCAAAGAAGAGTGGATGTCGGCAATTAAAGATGGCATATCCAAAGGAATCGCCGCACAGTATGAGGCAACTGTGCGCCAACAGCTTGAAAATCAGCCCGCTGAGGTGCTGGCAGGACTTTTGGATAATGAAAACTTTACGGAAAAAGAATATGCAGAATTCTTTGAGCTGTATATGCCGCCTACACATTCAAATTCCACGTATGAAAAAAATCTTTCCAAGCTTGGCTACGTTGATCTGGATTCCCCGACGGCTATCAACATCTATACCGCTACCTTTGCGGATAAGGATGAAATTTCTGCTTTGATTGCAAAATACAATAGCCAGGCATCTGAAGATGATGAAATCAATTATACAGACCTGGTTGCGCTTCTCATGAGTTCCATTACGCTTGTGATCAATGCGATTTCTTACGTATTGATTGCGTTTGTCAGCGTATCTCTTGTCGTATCTTCCATTATGATTGGTATCATTACCTATATTTCCGTATTGGAAAGAACGAAAGAAATCGGTATTCTCCGTGCAATTGGTGCTTCCAAGAAAGATATTTCCCGCATTTTCAATGCGGAAACCGCTATTGTTGGCTTCACAGCAGGTATGATGGGTATTGGTGTAACGCTGATTCTCATTTTGATTGCCAACCCCATACTCCATGCAGTTACAGGTATTGGCATTTTGAGCGCAAGCCTTCCCGTTGTTGGTGCGGTGATTCTCGTGCTTCTCAGTGTCGGATTGACATTGATTGCGGGACTCGTTCCTTCCCGACTTGCAGCAAAGAAAGACCCTGTTGTTGCATTGCGTACGGAATAAAATCGAAAAATCAATATACACGCAGGTGAAATAAAAAGACCGTCCTCGGTTTGCACAGGTCCGTTAAAAACGGACAATTGAAAAAAATCCCCTCCTATGGTAGAATAAAAACAGACTACCATAGGAGGAATTTTTATGTCTAAAGGACGCAGAAACATCCGCCAATATGAAACGGAATTATACAGATTAAAAGAGGAAGGGTTAACTGTAAAGGAAATAGGCGCCGTTTTTGTTTAAGTTATGAACAAACACATGACTTTTTCAAAAGACAAAATCGGAAGAAACGAAAGATCGCTGCGGGTATAACCGTTCGAAAGCAAGGCAGACCTGCAAAATCAACAGATATTTCGTATATACACCAAAGCAAGGTGTTTTGTATCTCTCAATTATCCGAGATTTATATGATAATAGTATTGTGGCATACAAAACCGGTACAAAACAGACTGTCAAACTTGTGTTAGATACAATAAAGGCCGCAAAAAGAAAAAGTCACTGCAGAGTTGCAGCTCCACAGCGACCAAGGCTTATTTTAAGCTAACAAAAGAATACCACATTACGCCATCAATGTCAAGTAAGGGAAACCCTTATGATAACGCAATGGCAGAGAATTTCTTTTCAATTCTTAAAACAGAATGCATTTATCGAACCAAACTTCAAACCTATGAGGAGGCTCGCCTCCTCATAGCAGACTTCATCCGCTTTTACAATAATGAACGTATCCAGACTAAAACAAAACTGACTCCGCTTGAAAAACGAAGTCAGTATGTTGCTTAATTTTTAATATTGACTACCATAGGGGTGTTTTTGTGCTGTCCGTACAAAATGGGGCACAACAGTTTTCCGAGGACGGTCTTTTTATTTAACAGTTATCTTTTTGTTCACAGATCAAACGATAAACCTCGTGTACTCCGTCAATCATGAAAAATGCGGTAACAGAACTGTCGCGAATGGATTTCGACGTAACCGATCTTCGGCGAAACAATTCGTTTCCGTAATCGGTATATATGCATTCTTCCGTAAAACGAATGGTGCCCGTATTGCCGTTAACGGATTCCAGATTTACAGAACGGAGTTTGGAAAAAACGTATTCTGTACAATCCATACCGTTTCGGTTGTATGTTAAGATGATTGCGCGCCTGTCGGTTACGGCGTAAACGGCATTTTTCAAGAGATTGCGCTTGCCGAAAAATATGTTGTAGAACATAAAGCCTCCGAAGAATATGAAAGCAATGCCGAAAAGACCGAATGGACCGCCGATGGAGGTTGCGGTAATCGTCCAGAAAACGGCAAATCCCATCCAAAAAATTGCAAAGACCGCAAAAAATCCGGTATTCGGAGCAAGAGGAATTTTGCCGGGCCTGCCTGTCCAGAGCACCGTTTCATCAGAGCTTAAAAACGGCTGGATTTCCCGATATAAATCGTGCTGATCCATTATCTTCTCAGATATTTTTCAAAACCGTCTGCGGCCGCGGAAACACGCTGATAATCGTTGGTAAGAATGGTGTCTGCGCCAAGCTCCAGATAATGGCGCGCTTCTTCCACGGTATCCGCATAGAAAACGTTAACAACAATACCGTTATCATGCGCCTTTTGGATTGCCTTTGCCACATAATCGGGTTCGTTTTTCTTGAAATGAGGTTGATAGAGTTGAATTTTTTTGCATTCATAGCGGAGCGCTTTTTCCACGAGATCTTCAAAAGGATCGTTCGTTGCGCCTGCACAGCGGGCAATGTCGGGAGCCAGCTGTTGAAGCTGTCCGAGAATTGCGGGATTTCCGCTCATGAAATAGGAGTATTTTCTGCAATCGTATTTATCGATCAAACGGATGATTTCCGTGAGCATTTCTTCGGGTACGGGGTTGATATCATCCATGGACTTGATATGAATATTCATAACGGTATGGCATGCAAATTTTTTGAGGATATCTTCAAACGTGGGAACTTTCAGACCCTCAAATTCTTTTCCGTGTTTGATGCCGAAATCATAGCGCAAAAGTTCGGGATATGTATATTTCCAAATGGCATCATAGCCAGTGGAAACACGGCTGAGCCAGGGATCGTGGCTGGAAACGATGGTTCCGTCTTTTGCCATCCAAAGATCAAATTCGATCTCTTCCGCGCCGAGTGCAACTGCTGCGCCGAATGCGGGCATGCTGTTTTCGGGCGCGATGGTATTGAACCCTCTGTGCGCGCACATTCTGGGATATGCCATAATCTCATCATGACGGACGATCGCACTGCCACCCGGACGGTATTTCCAGGGTCTACGTCCCGCTTCGATGTAAGCGTGGTGTGTTGCGGGAGGATTGCCGAAGCCTGCCGCTTTCAGATAACGTTTATGGGGGTCGAATTCCGCGCAAGCATGGCCGACATCATTCTTCATATTCAGAAGCATTTTGCCATCGGGAGCTGCAATCAGGCTGCATCCGCCTACGGGAGAATCAGCACCGAGACTGACAGAGGAACGGACAACGTAAGCGTTGGTATTATATGCGCAGAATCTTGCCAGAATTTCCAAGGCATCGTGAGAGTCGCTTCTCTGATATGCGCAGGCAATGATGACTTCGGGATTATATCTGCCGATATTTGCGAATGCCTCATAGAAATAGAAATCGTAACAAATGAGGAAGCCATAGCGGACACCGTCTACTTCCAGAATGGTGGGTTCACTGTGTTCCCAGGTATAGTCCTTGTCCAGTTCATAGACGTTCATCTCAGAAGGAACGAGATGCTGTTTGGAATACGTTCCCGCAATTTCGCCGTTTTTGCTGAATGCAACGGTGGTATTACGCAAACCTGTGGGGTGGGGATAAATGCAATTGATGAAGACCGTCGCATTGCAGCGTTTTGCAGTTTCGGAAGCTTTATTCAAAAGCGCTTTGCTGTACTTGTGATAGCTGGTTTCCATCTCTTCCTTGGTTTTTGCCAGACAAGGCACATTGGAATATTCGGGCAAAACAATGATATCCATTGTTTCATCGCATTGGTCGAGCTCCGCAAGCTCCCATGCGAAAAGAGCATCAGATTCAGCAAAATTTAAGCTGTACGCCGGTTGAACAACACATACTTTCATTTTCGTTTACACCTTTCGTAATTTTATTTTTTAAGAAAAATCTTTTGCTTGTCAGTTTTGTTTTTGTACGCTTTTATATTCATCATAAAAACGGTAATGCGGGCAATTTTGTGCCGTACCGAGGACGAAACGCTCCAATTCATCCTCATCCAGATTAACCGTGCAAATGTAGGCATCAAAATCCTCATCGTAATCGTAATATACACAGGTTTCGCAATTGGTAGGCTTGCGTCTGATCTCCTTTTTCGCCATGATCTGTTTTGCCTTTCACACAAAAAATTCAAATATCTGCATTTATTATATCACAAAATCCGTTCAAAGTCAATGCGGGAAACAAAAAACAAGGGGCTGTCTCAAATGCTAAAATAAAAGCGTTTGAGGCAGCTCTTTTTTCAGTTTTTGTGTTAAGAAAGAAAAAATCCCTCTCGGGGGATAAAAAAGAGCATGACAAAAAAGGATTTCAGAGAATCCTTTTTTGAAAAAATATTTCAGTAATAAAGTACAATCAATTTTCTTCTAAACAGAACAAGTGTTGTCCTCTTCTTTCTTTTTTTGTGCGATTACAGAGTTTTTCGATATTAAAAGCAAAAGCAAGAAGAAAAAATTGCGTTTCGATACTTTGTTTTCCTCTGGTAAGAAAACGTTTGAAACCATAATCTTCTTTCAGGACACCAAAAGCACCTTCGACTTGAATAGATCTGTTTATGCGCAGAAGAATTCCTTCTTTGGTAGTCATTGCTTCA
>JAFQEK010000030.1 GCA_017399025.1 Clostridia bacterium | reverse complement strand
TAGACTACGAGTTTGATAGGTCGGAGGTGTAAGCACAGTAATGTGTTCAGCTGACCGATACTAATAGACCGAGGGCTTGAACTTCTAAGTTTGAGTTCGCTTTGTTCGGACTTCTCTTATTTGGTTTTTAATGGATATTCTTGAAACCGACGGATGTTTCCGTCGGTTTTTTTTCGGAACATGAAAATATTTTGGGAGCCGTTAGTCGTATTGCAAAACATTGTTTTGCAATACTGTAAAATTAATCAGACTTACTGTCAGGTTTCAAGATTTTCGTCTTTATGTTGTTTGAATATATTACGATATTTACCGCTATTTGCCTTTTCATTGAAAACAAACAGCGGTTTTTGTTTTGAAAAAGTGAGGCATTTTTTTATGGATAAAGAAAGGTTTTTAGAAATTTGTGCGATTCATAGAAACCAGATTCGTGAGCGTATTGGAATAGGAATGTTGGGAGAAAAAACCGTTCATGCTGTGCTGAAGGATTATTTTGAAGAAAACCGTATTTTTCATGAAGTCAAAATAGGAAAGTATTATGCAGATATTGCAAAAGACGGCGATATTTTTGAAATTCAGACAAGAGATCTGTATAGAATTTCTTCCAAGATTTCCACATTTCTTGTGGAAAACCGTGTGACCGTTGTCTATCCGATTGCGATTTTCAAAAGAATTTTTTGGATGGACCCTGAAACTGGAGAATGTATTTCCAATCGTAAAAGCAGTAAAAAGCGAAACGAATGGGAAGTTCTTTCGGAATTATACGGTCTTCGGGATTTTTTATTACATGAAAATTTTCGCGTTTGCGTTGTGCTTTTGGAGGTGAATGAATATCGGGCGCAGGACGGATATGGAAAAAACAAAAAGAAACGCGCCACGAAGTTGGATTCTGTTCCGGTTTCTTTACAGGATGAATTTTATTTGGAAACAAAGGAAGATTACTTGCGTTTTTTGCCTCAAAATTTGCCGAATATTTTTACGTCTTCGGATTTTTGCCAAGCTGCAAAATGTAAGCTTTTTATTGCGCAACGTGCATTGAATATTTTGACAAAAATTGGGATATTGCGCATGATTGGCAAGGAAGGGCGAAAAAACAAATATGAAATTCTTAATTTTTTATAAAGTTCACAAATTCGTAACGGGATGTATTTGACTTATTTGTATTTTTTGTGTAATATAATATATAGAGATCCATTATAGAAAGGAATGTTAATATGAATATTGCATCTTTTTTGATTCCCCGAAGCATGGTTACCTATTTATATGACGATTTTTCGCTCCGACAAGGACTTGAGAAAATGAGATATCATCAACGTACGGCGGTTCCTGTTGTATCGAGAGAAAATAAATATGTTGGTACACTCAGCGAAGGAGATTTTCTTTGGTATCTGACGGATTATATGAAAAATGCCGAAAAAAATCATAAACTCGTGGATTTTCGCGATTTTGAGTCCATCGCCTTGAGCAAGATTCTTCAAAAGGATAAAAATCCTCCTGTTCGCATCAATAAGAGTTACTCGGAACTTGTGGAATGTGCCGTGAATCAGAATTTTATTCCCGTGATCGATGACAGAGATTCCTTTATCGGAATTGTAACCAGAAAAGCGATCATTACGCAATTATCCGTAGAACTCAAACAATTCCGTTATGAAGAGTTGTTTCGTGAACAATCATTATCCGCTTCCCATATGAATTCATAAATTATATCAATGAAAAAAGATTCCGTTTGCCGAATTTCGCCAAACGGAATCTTTTTTAAATCTTAGTAAAGCATGTTTGGGCAGGTATTTTTGAGAGCAAAATATATTTTTTCTTGCATGTATTTGGTTGCTTCTCTAACACGGTTGCAATAATCTGTTTTGCTGATGTTTTTCTGTTCAATATCTGTTGTGTGAGAAAAGAGAATTTCTCTGGATGAGTTGATTAAGGCACCGAGACCGTCTGAATTGAAACAAGTCATAACATCTTGTTCAGTTCCTCCTTGAGCACCGTAACCGGGAACCAGAAAATAACTTTTCGGCATAATTTTTCTCAGAGCAGAATTTTCATTGGGATATGTTGCTCCAACTACTGCACCGATGGCGGAATATCCGTATTTGCCGAGTGAAGTGTCTGCTTGTCCGGCAATATATGAAGCCAAGTATTCACTGACTGTCAATCCTTTTGCAGTTAAAGCACTTTGAATTTCCTGCGCACCGAGGTTTGATGTTTTAACTAAAATGAAAATGCCCTTTCCGTTTGATTTACAAATCTGTATAAACGGTATAAGACCTTCACTTCCCAAAAAGGGAGATACTGTAAGAAAATCAACGGAAACGGAAGAATATTTTTCTTCTGTTATGGTTTCGACCTTTCCGAGGTGGGCTTGCGCGTACGCCCATGCGGTATTGCCAATATCATTGCGTTTAGCATCCTCGATAACAAGCAGTCCCTTTTCTTTGGCATATTGTATCGTGTTTTCAAGGGCGTGTATGCCGTATGAGCCGTATTTTTCATAAAATGCGATTTGTGGCTTTACCGCGGGAACAAGATCATAAATACTGTCAATGATATTCCGATTCCATTGTTCTATCACGGTTGCCGTTGCTTGCAAGGGGTTTTGATCGAAAATATTTTGCTTAAAGCAATCGGGAATCCGGGAAATATCAGGATCAAGACCGATCACGGACGGATTTTTCTTTTTTAGGGTTTCTTCAATGAGATAATCTACTGTAATCATTTTTCAAATGATCGAAAACAGATCAAAATCGTTTTTTGCCGCGAATCATAACGATGATTGAGTTGCTTTCGACTACTCCACATATTTTTTTCGGTATTGCTTCATCGCTTCCAACTCGTTTTTACAGTTGATGATTCCGCGTTCAATTGCTGATATAATATCATCGAAGGTTACGATGGAATGAATCTTAACACCGAAAGTGCGTTCAATTTCTGTTTTTGCAGAAATATTCTCTGTACTTCCGTGTTCCATCCGATCAACGGATACAATAATATTTTCGGGATAGCTTCCCGTTTTTTCTTTGATTTCCTTGAGTGCGCTTTTCAAATATTGTCCCGAAGTAAAGGTGTCTGTAATGAAAGTCATTTCCCGACCTGGCTTCAGACTTTGATTTGCGATCCGATAATCGGTATCAATACCGTATTGATTGAAAAGCATCATGCTTGTCGCAATAATCAGCGGTGTTTCCCGCTCGCTGTTGCCCACGAGCATGCCGGATTCTGCCGAATGTTCTTTGATTGCATCCGCAAAAAATTCGCCAAGTCCGGAAATCCGGCTCGTGTTCTGATAATCTCCGCTGTGGATCAGATACGGCGAAATTCTTCCGCTTTGAAGTGTAAATTCTCCGAAGCGAAGCATCCCGTTATCAAGCATGAATCGGATAAAACGATCCTTGTAGTTTGGCGTTTGCAATCGGTAGCCGAAAAGCTCATCCATGGTAATTCCGAAATATTGCGCGATCAAGGGAAGTAAGGCGATATCGGGGACCGAGAGATGATTTTCCCATTTGCTGACGGATTGGGGCGAAACGAGCATGGCTTCCGCAAATTCGTTTTGCGTGATTCCTTTTGCACGCCGCAGTGCTTTGATTTTATTGCCGATTCGATTCATTGTTTCCTCCGTTACAGTACTGTATCTTTATTATATCTCAAAGGAAAGGAAATGTAAATACAGTATCGGTGGAGTTTTTCTCAACCATTGGGTGAGGTTTGATTTATGAAACAGCAATGGGTTTTAATATGTCAAGAATTTTTTTCATCCTTTCATCTTCGGCAAAAGCTTGATATTTTTTGCCTGTCAAAGTATTCAAAAGAAGAGCGCTGTCATTTTCCGTATAATTTTTATAAGCATCTTCTCTGTTATAAGGAACCCGATTGACCATGAATGCGGTGTACATTCCGTTTTTTTGCATATCATAGGCAATCGAATGCTTTGCTGCTTTTTCTAAGGATAGAAACATTTCGTCAATATGTCCGAGCTTTTGCTGATGGTATGCAATCGTTTGGTGAAGAGAAGCTATGGAGGAATGATAAAAACCGTAATTTCCGTCGGAATAGAGCAAACGGTAATATTCCAAAACAAATTCACAGGCTTTGATGGCATCCTTGGGTTCAAATTTGCCTTTCCATAACATAGTGTTGACGTTAAGACAGATCATATTGACAAAGTTTTGTATATTTTCCTGACAGTATCTGACCGCTTCTTCACCTTCCAGCAAGCGGGGCATCAAAGCGTTTGCGGAAACGGAGATATCCCCCGCCATATTGGCATATTTGAGAGCCATTTCCGTATCCTTTTTTTCTTGATATGTAAAGCAAAGGCATTGAATGGCACCGTTTCTTAATTTGTTATCTGTGGATTTTCTTAAGATACGTTCGCCGCATTCGATAATTTCATCTGCGTTTTTTAGAGGACTTTCAGCATAAAGCGCATACATCAGATCGAAAATCAATGGGAGTTCATTGGGAAATTCTTTGAGAGCTTCACGCAAAAGCAATATACGTTTGCCGGATTTTCCCTGCCTGAAAAGATTCATATTTTTTCTTTGATAATCTTCAATTTTTTTCTGTTTTTCTTTCTCCCCTACGCCGAGCAGATCGTCGATGCTGACATTGTAGTATGCGGAGATGGAAGGCAAAAGTGTGATGTCGGGATAGCCTTCTCCGCGTTCCCATTTGGAGACGGCTTGAACGGTAATTCCCAAATGCATGGCAAGCTCCTCTTGCGTGTTGCCTTTTTCTTTCCGTAAAGCTTTTAATTGTTCGTTCAATAAAATTTTCATGAGATTTCCTCCGAATGAAAAGTAACAAGCGCTTGTTCCGATTCTATTGTAACATAATAAGCCTATTATGACAATAATCGCAATGTTTAATTTTCGTTGAATCTCTCAACGGCGTGTTGATACGGAAAGAAAAAGAACTGCCAAGAATAAAATTCAAGACAGTTCTTTTATGCTGTATTAAAATAAATGGAGAATTAAATCGTATTGGAATCCTTTACGAGAACGTCGTGCGCACCGCCTTCAATGATGGAGGTTGCGGAAACGAGTGTAAGCTTTGCTTTCTGCTGAAGCTCGGGAATAGAGAGCGCGCCGCAGTTGCACATGGTAGAACGGATTTTGCTGAGCGTTGTGCCGAGATTATCGTGGAGAGAACCTGCATAAGGAACGTAGCAGTCAACACCTTCAACGAAGGAAAGCTTTGCTGCGCCGCCCATATCGTAACGCTGCCAGTTACGTGCTCTTGCGCTGCCTTCGCCCCAGTATTCCTTCATATAATTGCCGTTGACCATAACCTTGTTTGTGGGACTTTCATCAAAACGGGAGAAATAACGGCCGAGCATACAGAAGTCACAACCCATAGCAAGGGCGAGGGTGATATGGTAGTCAAGAACGATACCGCCGTCCGAGCAGATCGGAACATAAATACCTGTTTCTTCAAAATATTCATCACGTGCTTTGGCTACTTCAATAACAGCGGTAGCTTGTCCGCGTCCGATGCCTTTGGTTTCACGGGTGATACAAATGGAACCGCCGCCGATACCGATCTTAACAAAGTCAGCACCTGCTTCCGCAAGAAAACGGAAGCCGTCGCGGTCAACAACGTTACCTGCACCGACTTTTACGGAATCACCGTATTTTTCACGGATGAAGGCGATGGTACGGCTCTGCCATTCGGTGAAGCCTTCGCTGGAGTCGATACAAAGAATATCAGCGCCTGCTTCCACGAGCGCAGGAACGCGCTGTTCATAGTCACGGGTATTGATACCTGCGCCAACGACGTAGCGTTTGTGATTATCAAGAAGCTCAAGCGGATTTTCTTTGTGCTGTGCGTAGTCCTTACGGAAAACGAATGCAACAAGATTTCCGTCTTTATCAATGATGGGGAGAGAATTGAGCTTGTGATCCCAGATGATATCGTTTGCTTCCTTCAGGGAAGTGCCTTCGGGAGCTGTGATAAGTTTTTCGAAAGGAGTCATGAAGGAAGCTACTTTTGCATCCATAGGTGTGCGGCTGAGACGGTAGTCACGACTTGTAACAACGCCGAGAAGCTTGCCGTTTGCAGTACCGTCTTCGGTAACAGCGATGGTGGAATGACCGAATTTTTCCTTGAGAGCAACAACTTCAGCCAAGGTCTGGTCGGGACGGATGTTGGAGTCGGAGCTTACGAAGCCGGCCTTGTAGCCTTTTACACGACGAACCATTGCCGCCTGATTTTCGATAGTCTGAGAGCCGTAGATGAAGGAAACACCGCCTTCTTTTGCGAGTGCGATTGCCATGCCGTCATCGGAAACTGCCTGCATGATTGCAGAAACGAGCGGAATGTTCATGGAAATTGCGGGTTCTTCTCCACGTTTATATTTTACAAGAGGCGTTTTCAAAGAAACGTTTGCAGGAATATGTGTGGAATCGGAATAACCCGGAACAAGCAGATATTCGCTGAATGTATGAGAAGGTTCGCTGTAATAAAAAGCCATTTTATTAATCCCCCTTGAAGAGTACTTATTATTTACATAATTATAACATGAATTTTTTTCTTTTTCAAGATTTTTTGAAAGAATTATTGCAAAATTGCAAAATAATTTGTAAAATTTTTTCAAAAAAACAGGGGAAAGTATGTTAAAAATGACTATTCCTGAAAATAGTTGTAAATAATTTAAGAATAAATATCGGAAAAACTTGACAATTTGAACGCAAAGTTATATAATTTAACTTGCAAGTTTTTGAAAAGAAAACAAAAAATTTTTTGTAGGAGGATTCTGCAAATGGCAGTCAAACAGTTTAAGGCAGAAAGCCAAAAGCTTCTGGATCTGATGATAAATTCCATATATACAAATAAGGAAATTTTCCTTCGTGAGTTGATCAGCAATGCATCCGATGCTGTGGATAAGCTTCGCTTCAAGGGGCTTACCGATGAGTCTGTCGGAATTTCTTCCGATGATTTTGCGATTACCTTGATTCCTGACAAGGAGGCGCGTACGCTCCGTATTCTTGATAACGGTATTGGTATGACAAAGGATGAATTGGAAACCAATCTCGGTACTATTGCAAGAAGCGGTTCTCTTGATTTCAAAACAAACAATACATCCGAAGAGATCGATATTATCGGTCAGTTTGGTGTCGGTTTCTATTCTTCTTTCATGGTGGCTTCCAGAGTAACCGTTATTTCTCGCGCATTCGGTTCTGATGAAGCGTGGAAATGGGAATCCGAGGGCACAGAGGGTTATTCCATTGAAGAGGCGGAAAAATCCACGGTGGGTACGGAAATCACCCTTTATATCAAAGAAAATACAGAAAATGAAAATTACGATCGTTTTATTGATGTGTACGGCATCCAGACACTCGTAAAAAAATACAGTGATTATATCCGTTATCCCATCAAGATGCTCATGACGCACACGCATCCCGTTCCGAAGCCCGAGGATGCCGGTGATGATTGGAAGCAGGAATATGAAGAACACAGCGAATGGGAAACGCTGAACAGCATGATTCCGATCTGGAAGCGCAAGAAGAGCGAAACCTCCGAGGAAGAATATAACGAATTTTATAAAAATAATTTCTATGATTACACCGATCCTGCCCGTGTGATCACGGCAAGCGGCGAAGGCGCTGTGAACTATAACGCCATTCTTTTTATTCCTTCCAATACGCCGTATGATTTTTATACCAAGGAATTCAAAAAGGGCTTGGCACTTTATTCTTCTGGTGTTATGATCATGGAAAAATGCGAAGATTTGCTTCCCGATTATTTTAATTTTGTGCGCGGTGTTGTGGATTCTTCCGATATCAGCCTGAATATCAGCAGAGAATTGCTCCAGCAGAACCATCAGGTTCGACTGATGAGAAAAAACATTGAAAAGAAGATCAAAAACGAACTTCTTTCCATGCTGAAAAATGACCGTGAAAAATATGAATCGTTCTGGAAATCCTTTGGCAGAGTTCTGAAATTCGGTGTATACAGCGATTACGGTGTGCACAAAGATACGCTGTCCGATCTTCTTGTTTTCTATTCCGCAAAACAGGAAAAGATGATTACACTGGAAGAATATGTAAGCGCAATGCCCGAAGCGCAGAAATATATTTATTTCGCATCCGCGGAATCCGTGGAACGTGCTGCAAAGCTTCCCAATACGGAAGCGGTATTGGATCATGGCTTTGACGTTCTTCTTTGTACGGAAGACGTTGATGAATTCTGCTTGCAGGTTCTCCGTGAGTTCAAGGAAAAGAGCTTCAAAAATGTTGGCGGCGGCAATCTGGAATTGGAAACCGAAGCGGAAAAAGAAGCGGCAAAGGCAGCGGCCGAAGAAAATAAGGGCTTGTTGGGCGCTCTCAAGGATGCTTTGGGTGATAAGGTCAAAGAGGTTAGAACCTCTTCTGTATTGAAAGACCATCCCGTTGCGCTTTCTTCCGAAGGTCCTGTTTCCGTGGAAATGGAAAAGGTTCTGAAGAATATGCCCGGCAATGATGGTGTCAAGAGCGAAAAAATTCTGGAAATCAATGAAAATCATTCTGTTTTCGCAGCTTTGAAACAGATTGCGGCAGACGGAAACAGCGAAAAGCTTGCGCTTTATGCAAGTATTCTTTACGAACAAGCAAGACTCATCGAAGGTCTTTCCGTAGAAGACCCCATTTCATATGCAAAAGCGGTTTGCTCTTTGATGAAATAAAAAATTTCTTTTTCGAAAGAAATACGGTAAAAAATGGGCAATACCCACTTGAAACTGTTTGCGTATTGAAGTTTTTATATTCAAACAGTGGGATCGATTTTGCGTAATTTCCTATGATATAAAAAAGCAGGTGCAAAAGCATCTGCTTTTTTGTTGTTTGAACGGCAAATGCTGATGAAAATTCATTATAGAGCAGTTTTTTTCGTTATTTTACAAAATGTGCTTCCAAGGATTCCGAAACGAATCTATTGACAATACCTGCCGTATATGATACAATACAAATAAATCTTGCAAACGCTTGTCGTTTGTAAATCAAAATATTTGAAAGAGGGAAATACAGTGAAAAGAATCGTTACAGTTATTCTTACGGTTTTTGTACTGATCGCTTTGCTTTTGAGTTTTGCATCCTGTAACAGCTACGGATATGTGAATCAGGCGCTCAAAAAAGCAGCAGGTTGGGATGCCGTAGATTTTGACATGAAGACAGATGTTCATGTAACTACCGGAGATAAAACGGAGGATCTTTCATCCGAATATTCCGTTAAAATCCAATATATTGATACACTTGATCCGATAACAATGGCAAAAACCAAGGTTACGCTTTACGGCGAAACGGTTCCTGCCGATGTATATCAGATGAATAATTCTTATTATGTGTTAACCAATAATGATGCCGTCAAATTGAAAAGCGGGCATCTGATTGAAGGCGCCGGCTTTCTTGCTGATTGGAAAAGCGTTCTGAACGCTCTTCCGAGTTCTGTTGTAAAACTTGCGGAAGAAAAAGATAACGGTGATGGTACGAAAACGGCGACTATGCCCGTCAGTGAAGATCTGTTCGAAGAAATTTACAAAAGCATGCTCACTCAATGGCAGAAAAAACTTCTTACGCAATATGCGGAAGGTGCTTCTATTTCCGAATTTCGTGTAACAGATCCCAAGATTTCCGTTACGGTCAATACCGGTACAGGTATTCTTGTTTGTTATGCAGGTGAATGCCGTTTGGAGATGACAGCAGAGGTTTCTCAGGGTGTTACAACTGAGATTTCGGCTGTTTTTGAACCGAAACTTTTTTGCAATGCGAAAGGGAAAGATGTCAGCTTTGAGCTTCCTTACGACTATGAAGATTATAAAATTTCTGACGGTGTGAATCTGAATCCTCATAAGGTGTTGTCCAATGCCATTGCAGGAGCTATTGCACGTAAAAATCTGGATGCTTCTTTATCTCTGACCTTGAACGGAGAAGCTGTTTCCACCAAACATATTCTGGCAAACGGAGCAAAGACGGATTCCTGGACCTTTGCATGGAATGAAACCTCGGTATATAAGGATAATCAAATTAAAAGCGAAGTTTATTATGCGGACGGTTGGTATTATACCAATGTATACGGAGAATTGACACATCTGAAATACGAGCGTTCAAAAGAAACGGATGCGGCGTACGGTTACGAAAATGAAATCGTTTTTCTTTTGCATGCTTTGGAAGAGTCCGATTTCAAGTCCGCAACGGCAGTTTCCAATGATGATGGAACGCGAACCTTTACCATTGGCTTGACAAATGACCGTTTCAAGAAAACACAGGCAGATTTGATAGAGCGGGCTAAATCCGTGACAGGAAGCGGCAATGCAGTTGCTTTTTCGAATGCTTCGGTTGAACTGATTGTCGATAAAAAGGGGACATTGAAAAAATATGCCGTTTCTTTCACAATGAACACAAAGATTGAAAATCAGCAGACTGCCTTTGATTTTACTTATAGTCTGGTATATAACAATGTCGGAAATGCTGTGGAAATCAATCCTTTGGAAGGCTATGAAACATTTCTCAGCGCAACAGAAAGAAAACAGGAAATTTTCGGCAATGCCAATCAGGCAATTAAGAATATATTGAGCGCGGATGCCCTGAACGCATATATTTTCTACTCGCAATATGCTGACGTGGGACTCCCGGATCTGATTCAGATCAATAAAAAACAAGAGAGCGTAACGGCTGCGATTGATTTGAAAACGAATCCCAAGCATTTCAGTCAGATTACGGTTACGGAGAAAAATAACTCTCATAAAGAAGATATCTACTGCGAAGACGGCATTTTCTATATCAAATCCGAGATTGCCGAGTCCGTGAAAGAAAAGGAAGAAAATCTGACGGAACAAAATATTTTTTGGCTGATTCGTATGATTCAGGAACTTCCCGAAGAATATTTTGAAAGGATTTCCGTTACTTGTGAAGACGGAAACAATATTCTCTCCGTTTCTCTGGAAATCGATGAACTGAAAGAACTGTTCCCTGCGGTTGCGGAAAGCATGGGCATCGATATCTTTTTGCCTAAGATGACATATCAGTATGTCAAGGAGTCCGTACTTTCTGTGACAATGAATGAGAAAAACGAGCTTGTTTCCTATCAGGTAAAGCTTGTAACTGATTTCGGTATTGATGCAGGCAACAAAGTATTGGACGGTGAAGCTGAACTTGAAATTTATTATGAATTCAATACCGATCGTTCGGATATTTCCATTACACCTCCCGAGGGTTATCAGAACTTTCCGGAAGCGAAATAAGATTTCTTTTGCATGAAAATAAAAAGCGATTTCGGCATACCACTGAAAACGGTATGCCGAAATCGCTTTTTATCAAGATTTTAACCGTGGAAAAGTTTATTGGTTTGATATTGCGGTTCGCAGGTCAGATTTACACCGAGCCGCTTGAAAACATTTTCATCAACACGGGAAAGTAAAACGGTGGAATGCGCTTCTGCACCGTTGAGTTTTGGAATCTGTTCCAAAGCGAGTGCAGCATTAGGATCGGTTACGGATGCAACGGCAAGCGCAATCAGAACTTCATCCATGTGCAAGCGGGGATTTTGATTTCCCATATGATTGGTTTTGAGTTTTTGAATGGGTTCAATGATAGAAGGAGAAAGTAAGCGGGTGGCATCGTCAATACCGCCGAGGTATTTGAGTGCATTGAGAAGCATGGCGGAGCAGGTTCCGAGTAGCTCAGATGTTTTTCCCGTAATGATTTTTCCATCGGGAAGTTCCAGAGCAACCGCGGGGGCATCGGTTGCTTCCGCTTTGCGGAGAGCGGGAAGCACGGAGGGACGCATTTCCTTGGAGATACCGAGCTTGTTCATGATTAGTTCGATGTTCTGAACTTCCTTTTTATCGCCTGTTCCTTGGCGGACTGCACAAAGCGCTGCATAATAACGGCGGATAATTTCCTGATAGGAAGCTTGTTTTGCAGCTTCGTTATCAAAAATACAGTAGCCGACCATATTAACACCCATATCAGTGGGGCTCTTATAAGGAGATGCTCCGTAAATTTTTTCGAACATCACTTTGAGAACAGGAAAAATTTCAATATCTCTGTTATAGTTTACTGAGGAAACGCCGTATGCTTCCAAATGATAAGGATCGATCATATTGACATCTCCCATATCAGCGGTTGCTGCTTCATAAGCGAGATTGACAGGATGTCCGAGCGGAATATTCCAGATAGGGAAGGTTTCAAATTTTGCGTAACCGGAACGGATGCCTCTTTTGTGTTCGTGATAAAGCTGGGAAAGGCAGGTTGCCATTTTGCCGCTTCCGGGTCCGGGTGCGGTAATCACAACCAGCTCACGCGTGGTTTCAATATATTCGTTTTTTCCAAAGCCTTCTTCACTGATGATGTGAGGAATATCGGAAGGATAATTTTCAATGGGGTAATGGCGGTAGACTTTAATGCCCAATCCTTCCAGACGTTTTTGAAAGAGTTTGGAGGAATGCTGTTCGCTGTACTGTGTAATGACAACGCTTCCCACGTAAAGTCCGATATTACGGAACGCATCGATTAAACGAAGCGTATCCAAATCATAAGTAATACCGAGATCTCCGCGGCGTTTGTTTTTTTCAATATCATTTGCGGAAATAACAATAACGATTTCTGCGCGGCTGCGAAGCTTATAAAGCATTTTGATCTTGCTGTCGGGAAGGAAACCGGGGAGTACACGGGAGGCATGATAGTCGTCAAAAAGCTTGCCGCCGAATTCAAGATAAAGTTTTCCGCCGAAAGAAGCGATTCTGTCAAGAATTTTTTGAGATTGAAGAGAAATATACTTATCGTTATCAAAACAAGTGGTAATCATAAATCCTGTGCCTTTCCTAATAAAAATTGTCCGCATGTGATATAAATGCGGAATATGATTTGGATGTGAAGAAACTTTCATTACCAGACTATTATAGCACAAAAAACTTAAATTTGTCCATATTTCGGAGAAAAATTATTTTAGGTTTTTTGAAAAAATTTCCGTATGCTACAAAAAGATTGCAAAAATTGGAATCCGAAAAGAAATTACAAATTTTAGAGTAAAAGCCAATATTGACAAAATAAGTAATTTGTGGTATAAACAAAATATGCAGGTTTTATTCCATAGAAAGTAAAAACGGGATTCGGAAAGGAGTGGATGTTTTGGAAAACAGTGAATACTATCGGAAACTTTTGAATATGGCGGTTACGGCAGGCTCAATCATGATTTCTTCCGGTGCGGAAACACACCGTGTGGAGGATACACTGCATCGCATTTTAGGGACGACGCATTTTGAACATGCGGATGCGGTTGTGTTTACAACGGGTATGGTCGTTACGCTTTCCGATCCTTCAGGCGAGACGCTTTCCATCTCCTGCCGTGTGACGGACTGTTCTCAGAATTTCGGAAAGATTGCCGAGGTCAACAGCGTATCCCGTAATTTTTGTGACGGAAGAATTACACTGGATGAAGCAATCAAAAAGTTAGATTGGATCAAAACAAAAAAAGGTTACGGTTCTCTTTTTTTGCATTTGGGTTACATTCTTGCATCTTGCGGTTTTACCATCATGTTCGGCGGAGAAGTTATGGATGCATTGGGGACGGTTTTTTGTGGAATGATCCTGGGTATTATAAAATTGGAGCTGGGTCCGAAAATCGGACGGGGATTTGTTACCACGATTTTGGCGGCGGCAATGATGACGATTACGGCAACGACAGTCTCTTACATCGGATATCACGGATTAGGAATTTCCTTTCAAACGAATTATATGATTATCGGCGGTATGATGCCGTTGGTTCCGGGACTTGCCATGACAACGGCGTTTCGAGATATTTTGCAGGGAGATTATCTTTCTGCGGGTTCGCGCATTCTGGAAGCTTTGATGGTTGCGGTTTGTGTTGCCATCGGAATTGGTGCGGGCATGAGCTGCTCCGATCTTCTGGGACTTTCCGAAACGCTGACACTTCCCTTTGATCTTTCTGTGAAGAGTGTTCCCGAGTTTTTGTTTGCTTCACTTTCTGCAGGTGTGGCAATCATTGGCTTTTATATTCTTTTTGATACGCCCAAGAAATATTTCTTTGTGTGCGGATTGAATGCTTTTTTGGCTTGGTCGGTTTACCTGATTACAGATTGCTGCGGGTTGAACGGTCTTTGGGCATCGTTTTTCTCCACTTTGGCGGCAGACTTTTTCGCCTATTACAGTGCGCGTATTCTGAAAGCTCCCATGATTTTGTTTCTGGTTGCGGGAATTTTGCCAATGGTTCCCGG
>JAFQEK010000001.1 GCA_017399025.1 Clostridia bacterium | reverse complement strand
GCAGTGGGGGTGAAAATAATCTTGCCGTCAGCCGTAACCTCCAGCTTTCCGTCATTGCCTTCGGGCGATACGGTGTGATGGAAGCCGAGTGCTTCCAGCTTTGATTTATCCGTAATGAGGACACCGTCTTCATAAACCGTGAAGACGATCGAAAGTCCGTGCTGTTTACCGATTTCCGTCAGTTTAATGCTTTCCACAGAGCTTGCGAATTCTGCGTTGACCGTATAAACGGGAGCAAGCACGCGGTAAGTTTTGGAAGTCTGCACACCCGCCGCTTCCAGGGTAACCGTTACGTCAAATTCGGACGCACCCGTGGGTTTTGCTGCAGTGGGGGTGAAAATAATCTTGCCGTCAGCCGTAACCTCCAGCTTTCCGTCATTGCCTTCGGGCGATACGGTGTGATGGAAGCCGAGTGCTTCCAGCTTTGATTTATCCGTAATGCGTACACCGTCTTCATAAACCGTGAAGATGATCGAAAGTCCGTGCTGTTTGCCGATCTCCGTCAGCTTGACACTTTCGTCGCTGCTTCCGAACTCTGCTTGCACCGTATAAACGGGCACGGTTACACGGTAAGCTTTGGAAACGGAAACACCGTTGACTTCGCAGACCGCCGTTACAGAGAGTGAACCGTCAACGAATCCCTCAGACGGAGCGGCATTGGGAGTGAAAACGATTTTACCGTCAGATCTGACGGTTGTGGTTCCGTCGTTGCCTTCGGGAGAAAGCGTAACCTTGGGAGCGAATGCCTTGACCTCTTCGGGATTGGTTACGGGCACGCCGTCCGCGTACAGCGTAAAGAGGATCGAAAGTCCGTGCTGTTTTTCGATGTTATCCAATCTGACGCTTTCGGTACTGCTTCCGAATTCTGCGCCGACGGTGTAATTTACATATTTCAGGGGAGTAAAATCAATATAGGTTTCGATCGGATTGAAATTCGGAATCTGCAAGGAAGCCTTGAATTCCGTTTTTACCATATTGAGGCTGTAATGGTGAATGGCATTCTGCGAGCCGTTGACGGTCTGCTTCAGCGTTCCGTTTTCGGATACGGAAAGGCTTGCCGTTGTTCCCTGCGGGAGATTCGAAAGCAAAACCTTGTTATCGGTTCCGTATTCGTAAATATCGTAGCTTACGGAAATCTGATCTCTTTCATGCAGACGGTCAAGTTCCGAAAGCTTATCAATCTCTCTGCCGTTACAGGTTATGGAAAGACGAAGCTCGAGCGCAGGCTCAAACATCAGAACGACATTGTCCTTGGAAACGGCTTTATCAAAGGTCAGCACGTATGTACCGGAAGAGATATTATCTTTTCCTGCCGTAATCAGAAAGCTTTGGCTCGAAAGCGCGGCTCTGTTCGGCCAATAGGACGAAACGTTTCTGCCCACCGTCAGACTTTTACCCGATTCCTTATGGGTAATGCTGACGACTTGACCGTTGCTTCCCTGTACGAGAACCGCGATATTCGAAAGCGGTACGTCGGAAGAGATTTCCAGCGTACGGTCATTCACTGCCGTAACCTTGGATGCGCTCACCTGGGAGCGGCCCGAAATGAGATTGGCGATTTCGGACATTTTGGCAACGACACCGTCTTTATTGCTTGCGCCGCTGCTGTTATCAACCGCATGAAACTCCTTGACATTGCTCTTACTCACGCCCAAAGACGGAACGCCTGCACCGATACCGAGATAGATGATCTGCGGCTTCGTGCCGTTATACATTCTTTCATCCGCAAAGGAAGAAATGCTGTTGCTGTCCGAATTGGAGGGGAGATTGGAAAACGCGCCGTCCGTAATGACGAACAGACAGTATTCCGTTTTTTCGTTTGAATCCTGTTTGCTGCGCAAAAGGTTCATCGCTGCAACGACACTGTCGTAGGGTGTACCGCCGCTTGCCGTTGCCTCATTGCGGATTCCATTCACAGAGCTTTGGATGGAAGAATCCGAGAGATTGATTTTCTGCGGAACGGTCTGATATTTATTCATATACGTGATATAAAGTTCATCTTCCGCTCCGAGCAAACCGCAAAAGGTTTGCATGGCGTAATTGGCATATATGTATCTTTCATCCGACAGCATACTGCCCGAGTCGTCATATACGACCGAAACAATTTTTTTGCTGTATGACACGTCCGATGCAGCCGCGGTTTCCGGCGAACCCCATGCGATCATACATGAAAAAAATGCCAGGAGAAAAAATACAGAGAAGATTTTTTTCATGGGAATATCCTTTCTTAAAGAAATCAATATTTTCATCTATAATTGTATCATATTTTTATCTTTTCGTCAATAAGTTTATATAAGTTTATGAGCAAACGGCATTTATTTTTTATAAGAAAAGCGAAAATAAATTTTTGTTTACGGGAATGGATGAAAATTTGTCTGCTTTGCAAGCTTTCTATATGATCGCAGAGCGGTGGTTCGTTCCCGCCGAAATATAAATTAACGTGAGTTCGATGAAAAAAACGCTAAGATAAACATGAAAAAGCGGCGAATCGCCGCTGATGGTTGCTTGCCTATTCAAATTTCATCTGTATTCAAGCAATGCAAAACGGCAAGGCTCATTTTGCGCAATTTCCTATAGAATAAAAAATCCCGTTTTCGGCTCGGGTGCATTTCCGAAAACGGGATTTGATTATTTTTCTGAAATATTAAGTTCTGCATTGAAAACGTACCGATCCATACGGTCAAAGGCTTCTTTTACACGGGAAAACGGCAGTGCGAGATTCAGACGGATATGGCGCACGCCGCCATGCTGTCTGCCGTCCTGCCAAGCCACGCCGACATCCCAGCCGAGTTTCAGGAGCTCTTCCAGGGTCAGACCGCGGCGGTCAAGCCAGTCCGCGCAATCCATAAAGACCATATAGGTACCCTGCGGTTTTGCGGCGCTGACACCTTCGAAATGTTTTTCGATATATTCGCAGGCATAGTCAATATTTTTTGAAATCGTTTCGCAAAGCTCGTCCACCCATTCATAACCCTCTTCACGGTATGCGCCGATCAGGGCATGCATGGAAAGGACATTCATGGAATTATAATGCGAGAGCGAAGATTCTTTTTTGACTCTGTCGTGCAGACGTTCGTTATAAATGATGTGATATGCGCCGATCAATCCCGCAAGATTGAACGTTTTGGAAGGCGCATAAAGGGAAACGGTTCTGTTTTTTGCATCTTCGGAAACAGACTGTGTGGGAATATGTTTATGTCCGGGCATGATAATATCGGACCAGATTTCGTCCGATACGACATAAACGTCATACTTACGGTAAATTTCCATAGCCTTTTCGATTTCCCATCGTTCCCATACTCTGCCTGTCGGATTATGCGGCGAGCAGAAGATTGCCGCATGGATACGGTTTTCCTTGATTTTCTTTTCCATATCCTCAAAATCCATGCGCCAAATGCCGTTTTCATCTTTAACGAGAGGCGAAAGGACTGTCTGATAGCCGTTATTTTTCAAAGAAGATGCAAAACCGAGATAAATCGGTGCATGAACAAGCACGCTGTCCCCTCTGGAACAGAATGTCGCAAGCGCAGAAAGCAAGCCGCCGAGAACACCGTTTTCATATCCGATATGTTCGGGCATGAGACCGTCCACCCCGTTTCTTCTTTTCTGCCAACGGATGATGGAATCGTAATACTCTTCCCTCGTACCGAAATATCCGAACGCAGGGTGTGCAACACGCTTTGCGATCTCTTCGCACACTGTGGGAACCGTCGGAAAATTCATATCTGCCACCCACATGGGAATGGCATCAAAGCCTTCTTTCGGCGCGCCCGGCGCCCAGCCTTTTCCCAGACCGTCAACGGCAAGCGCATCTTTTCCTTTTCTGTCCATGATACTTTCAAAATCATATTTCATAAGGGTTTCTCCTTTTCGGTTCAATGTTGATTTTATTATATCATGTATTTCTCTTTTTTTCAATAGAAATTTCGATAACATTCAGGGCAACAGCATTTACTTTTTAAGACTAATTTTATAAAAACTATGATTCCATCGAATTTTCTGTTACTAAAACTTTTTTCTTTGCCAAAAAGAAAAAAGTTACAAAAAAGAAGTTGGCGAGCTTGGGCAGCTCGACCGCCTGTGCAGATTTTTTGCTTTCAGCGGAGATGAACTTGTAAAAATCGAGACGCAGGTATG
>JAFQEK010000029.1 GCA_017399025.1 Clostridia bacterium | reverse complement strand
TTCCACATCATCATTTGATAGAATTGATAGGTTATCAAGAGTGATACCGACAACATGCCGATAACATACAGTGCTCTGAGCCATATCTTTTCTTTCGGTATACTTCTTGACAAAAATACTGAAATTACGGTTGTGCAAATAGAAATGAATAACCAAAACAAAGCAGTAAAGTTGTTGGCATTAAAATTGTTTTCAACCATATTTCCGAACTCATCTATTACCGGACAACCACAACCTAACCATTCCACAATGAATTGTTGATTTGCCCAACTATATGGGACAAGCAATACTACAAATAATAAAAGCGGCGCAACAAGAACTGCTATCTTTTTTATCACTTTCATGCAACCACACTCCTTCGTCAAATTGAAATTTATTGAAATTTCTCCAAGCGATAGATTTGCTCATCATCCAATTCTTTAATTCCGTTTTTATAATCATACCCCATTTTTCGACAGAATTCTACCGCAGTAATCGAAGCAGGTATTTCAATTCGATTTGCTCTTAAAAAGAATTCATCATGTTCAAGGGTATATATAATCTGTTTTCCTATTCCTTTTCCTTGATATTCGGGCAAAACAAAAATTGTCAACAGAATGCTTTCGGTTGTGCTTCCCCAATATCCGGCAATGGCACCACACCCAACAATTCGTGTTTTATCGCAAACAACATACATATGTCCTGCTTTTGCACGTTCAATTAATACATCTGCCGAATGGGAGGATATATTATCATCAATATATTTTTTAGAGTAGTCTTTACTATTACTTATTCTCAAGGTTTCAGCTATAACTTGTGCTGTTTCTATGGCATCTTCTTGTTGGAATAATCTTATTTCCATATTATTGAATCCGTATTGCATAAAGGCAAACTTTTCATCGCATTTGATATATGGTGTAGTCATTTGAGTTATCCATTCGGCAGAAACTATCTGCTTGTTATTGAACATGCCTTTATGAAGGCACATTTGACCGATTTTCGATAAATCTTCTGCTGACAAGCACAAACCAAAGCCTGATGTTACAATTCCTTTGTTATCGCAAAACCAACCATTTTCTTTTGGAAATTTTGAAGTTACAAAGGTGATATGTTCTTCTTTGTTCACAGTATGTAGCTTCCTCTGCAAATTCAAGTTTACCGATTAGTTAGATTATACCATAAAAACGGCAAAAAGTAAATAGAACGGCTCAATTCTTTCAGGATTTTTGAATGAGTAAACAATTTGTTAACAAATCTAATTTTTAAAGGCTTGTCCTGTACACATTATGCTCCGCAAAATGTTAGAGCTAGCGCGGAACGTGAGCTGAGTACTCTCACGCAAGCGTGAGAGGGTTTAATTTTTGCTCAAACAAGACCTCTCCGTCTTGCCTTACGGCAATCCACTCTCTCTACATGAATGCTAACACGAAAAGCATTTCGTGTGCAAAATGTGGAGTGAGAGGCTTTTCACTAAATTTTAACACTTGTTCATAATTTGTTTACTCATTCAAAAACCGTGATGCGAAAAAATTCCTCGCTTGACAAGGTTTCACTTTCGTGATATAATGAATAAATAGACATTGCCAAAAGGAATTTTCTTCCGATCAACGGATAGCAGATTTCTCTATGACAAAATTCAATCCGATCAAAAAGGAGCCCTTGCTATCATGAGAGTTTTGAACCGAAAAAACGCCACTTTCTTGATTCTTCTCAGTTGCCTGACATATTCATCCGCTTATGTCGGAAGACTTTGCTACGGCGCAAATCTGATTTCCATCCGCGGAGATTTCGGCATTGACCAAGCAACTGCAGGTACAGTAAGCTCATTTTACTTTTTCAGTTACGCGGCAGGACAATTGATCAATGCTTTTATTGCCAGATACTGTAATCCGAAATATACCGTTACCTTAGCTTTGATCGTTTCCTCACTCTGTAACCTTGGTATCGGACTTTCTCCGACGATTGAGCCGATGAAATATATCTGGCTTGTCAACGGTCTTGCGCAAAGTATGCTCTGGTGCAACATTCTGAATATTCAATCCAGATTTTTGTCCAATAAAGATATCGGCCGTTGCATCATCTGGAACTGCTTGACTTACAGCATCGGTACGTTCGCAAGCTACGGCGTTTCCGCTCTTTTGAACGCAATCGGCATTTCCTGGCGTGCCGTATTCTATTTTGCTTTTTCCCTTACATTTACCGTTGCGCTTGCATGGTTTTTCGGTGTACGCCGTACGGAACACGCCTTCCATCACGACGGCGCTGTCATTGAAGAAGAATCCGAAGCAAAAGCAGCACCTTCTCCCGATACTCCCGCAAAAAAGATTTCCCTCTTTACCCCCTATTTTATTTTTGTATTCATTTTTGCTTGCCTGGGTGCCGCTTGCTCGGTTTTCATCCGCGATGGTGTCGTTACATGGCTTCCCTCCATTCTGGAAATTGATTTCGGCGTACCGGAATCTCTTTCCATCCTTCTCACAATGATTCTCCCCGAAATTTCACTCGGAGGTGCGTTCCTTGTCAAATGGATGAAAAAACGCCTGCGTAGCCATCTGTTTCTGGAATGCTTGCTGTTTTTGGTTTCCGCCGTTTCCGTATTCCTGATCGTTTTGCTGTACCCGCAGAAAAATACTGTTCTAACGCTGTTCTTCTTTGCTGTGATGTATCTGATGGTTTGCGGTATCGTAAACGTAACAACCAGTCTGATCCCGTTCAGCATCCGCAAATACGGAAATGTCGGCAGTATTTCGGCATTGCTCGATGCCTGCTGCTATGCCGGTGCGGTTCTCAGCACCTATGCGTTCGGTGCAATTGCAGATAACAGCGGTTGGATGGCAGTCATCAAAATTGCCGCTTTGGTAGCCTTGGTTTCTTCCGGTATCGTTCTCATCGGTTCTATTCTGGCAAAACGTACGCCTTTGACCAAAGAAATTCTTTAAATATTAAAAAATCAGCTTAGCACCCACACGGGTACAAAGCTGATTTTTATTATGATTCATCCAAAGAAACTTTAATGTTTCCAAGCCGTGCCATTGGTTAATTGTTATATGGTAACCCAAAAAAGATTTTCTGCTCAAATAGAATGATGCGCCGTCATCATCCGAAAACAGAATCTCTCCTGTCGGCGCACGAAAAAATGAGCCTTCGCTGTTGCGGGGATTGTTTTCCTTGAGAAAAAGATCGCAAATCAAAGTTGTTTTCATCGTCATTTCTCTTTTCTTTATTTTGAATTATCATACAAAAGAGAGCAAAAGTACCTTTTTTATTTTGTACCTTTGCTCTCTCTTTGTTTGATTGAATTTTAAATTTTTACAGTCCAACCGTAAAGGTCTTCCGTTTTACCCCATTGAATACCCGTAATTGTATCATAAAGGTACTGTGTGATCTCACCGATTTCAAAATTGTTGACGATATAGTCCTTGTCTTCATAGGAAAGCTGACCGATGGGAGAGACAACGGCAGCGGTTCCGCAGCCCCAAGCCTCTTCCAATTTTCCGTTTTCAACAGCTTCCATCAGCTCATCCACGGAAATCAAGCGTTCTTCTACGGGAACCCCCTTGTCCTTCAAAAGCTGAATGCAGGATTTACGCGTAATACCGGGAAGAATAGACCCCGTGAGTTTCGGTGTAACAACCTTGCCGTCGATCTTGAACATGACATTCATCGCACCCACTTCTTCAATATACTTGCGTTCCACACCGTCCAGCCAAAGAACCTGCGAAAAGCCTTTCTTTTCTGCAACCTCACCCGCTCTGTTGCTTGCTGCATAGTTGCCGCCGCATTTGGTATAACCCGTACCGCCGCGGACCGCACGGACGTCTTTGGTTTCGATCATGATCTTTACAGGATTGATACCCTCGGGATAATAACTTCCGACGGGAGAAGCAATCACGATATATTTTGCGTTGCAAATAGTATGAACGCCGAGTGTTTCATCGTTTCCGAACAAGAAAGGACGCAGATACAGCGATGTTCCCTCTGCATGAGGAACCCAATCCTTTTCCGTTTCCACGAATTTTTTAAGTGCTTCCAGAACAAATTCGGGATCGACCCCAGGCAGACAAATTCTATCAGCGGAATTGTTCAGTCTTTCAATATTTTCTGTGGGACGAAACAGCTGAACACCTCCGTCCGGTGTTCTGTACGCCTTCAACCCTTCAAAAATTTCCGCACCGTAGTGCAAAACGGTCGAGGCAGGATGCAAGGTCAGATTGCCGAATGGAATGATTTTGGCATCGTGCCAGCCCTTGTCGGGCGAATATTCCATCACGAACATATGATCTGTAAAATATTTACCGAAACCGAGCTTTGTGTCATCGGGTTTTTGCTTCGGTTGTGTTGTTTTGATAATTTCAATGGATTGCATAACAAACTCCTGTCTAATTCACATCATAAGTTTTATGTCTTTTATTATAGACTTTTCACAAAAACTTGTCAAGAGAAATCCGAAAATTGCATCAGGATTCCTTGATCAAAATCGGAGCAAACACTTTTTCCACATTTTTTGTGTCATCAAAAGCATTCTCTTCCACATAAACGACAACATACATTTTTCCGTCTCTCCAAAGCGTTGTGGGAACAAGAAACAAACCTTCCTCTTCAGGCTGATAGATATCGCTCGGTTTTACCCATTCCGGTGCACTGACAAGCGTAGCTTTCCCCGTCACGGAATCCAAAGTATAATGTACACCGCGCGAATCCATATCCATCACAATGTCTTCCGTATAAGAAATAAACAATGTGAATGTATGGGAAAACGTATCTTTTCTGATGGTTGCGCTGAGATAACCGCAGGCATCCTTCGGATATTCAACTGTATAATCGGAAAGCATTTTCATTTTTCCTTCCGAAAGAAAGAAAATTTTCGTTTCATGATACGGATATTCTGCTTCGATCGGAAACTCCGTGGGAAGCGAAGCGATACAGTATGCATGCTCGGAAACAGCTTCGGCTTTCAATCCCGCAGCCTTTGCCTGATTCAGAATTTTACTGCCGTCTGTTCCGTAAACCGTTGCATTTTTAACACCGGAAAATATTTCATTTCCCACCGTTTCAACCGTGCCAACTGCAACAAAACGAAGTTCGGAACAATCTGCAAACGCATTGTCTCCGAGTGTTTGCAGTTTTTCCACAACAACTGTGGAAAAACTCTTGCAAGACCGGAAAGCCTCTTCTCCGATCGTGAGCAGTCCTTGCGGAAAATGAATATCGGAAAGCTTCTCACATCCGGCAAAAGCCTGTGCTCCGATCACTTTGAGCGTTTCGGGTAAATATATAAAATTCATTGCTTTGCAATTACGGAAAGAAGATTGTCCCAATCCCTTAATTCCGTGGGGAATTTCAATGGAAAGAAGCGATTCACAGTTATAGAAAACAAATTCACCCAAAAAATCCATCTCTTCCGGCATTTCCACCCATTCCAAAGCCATACAGTCGGCAAAAGCCTGATCTCCGATCACTCGTACGGAATCGGGGATAATAACACCCGTAATCCAGGAAGAAGCAAATGCATGCACTTCAATTTTTGTAACGGGATATTCTTTTCCGTCTTGTAAAACAACGGCAGGAACGGCAAAAAATCCTTCTTTATCCTCTGCGCGGATCAAAACAGCTTCATCATTCAGAATCTGATAGGAAACGCCGTCGGCAGAGTAGCTTTCATCCAATACGGGACGGTACTCTTCCGTAACCGAAACCGTAATGCTTTCATAACAGCCGTCCAATTCAATACCGACAACGCTTTTTCCGAGATAAGAAAACTCATATTCGGGTGTATAATGCTTCACTTCAAATTCCGTTCCGTCTTCAGCAACGGCGGTAACGGTAATCGTACTTTTATCAAACGCTTCCCCGATATGATAGGTTTTGTTCGGATTGTTTACGGAAATGGAAAACGATTGAATGGAAATGCAGGTAATATCCAGATTGTAATCTTTCGTCAGCTTTCCATTTGAAAAACTCAAAATCAAACGGTTTTCTCCGGGTTTCAGCGGAATATCGGCATCCAATCCTTCCACATAGCCGCTTCCCGAGGAATCGGAATAAACCGTAACCGCATCCGAACAAATCAAAAAATCCCGAACGGTTAAAAATTTCTGTCCGATCAGGGTTGCGGTAATACGGTCTCCCTCCAACGTATACCCCTCCGCAAGGGTAAAATCGGGAGAATAAGTTTCTTTCGGCTTGCAGGATGCAAACACAAAAATGAAAATAAAACAAAATATGGAAGAGAGTAAAATTCGTTTCATAAAAGACATCCTTTTTATTAAAAACATTTTTCAAACAAGCTCTAAGCGTTTTCGGCAAAATATCCCATCAGAGAAGCGTACAAACACATCGCAAGCTTTTTTCGGTATGCTTCGTTTTTCAGAAGCGAAAGTTCTTCGGGATTGGAAAGGAATCCGCATTCCACAAGAACGGCAGGAATTTCCAAATGCGCCATCAGATAAATGGAATCGCCCGCAGGCTTTACTTTTCTGTCTTGCGTATTGCGCAAAGTTTCTTCGGAAACATTTTGTATGGTTTGCGCAAGAATCAGACTGTTTTCATGATTTTCTGAATAATAAACCTGTAAACCTTTATATTTTTCCACAGGAAAGCGATTCATATGTATACTGACAAAAACCGCATTTTCACAGGATTCCGCTAATTTTTCACGCGCTTTCAGATCATCCGCTTTTTTATGAGGAGAATCGGGAGAAGCCAATTCAATATCCGTTTCTCTTGTCATCACAACACGGATATCCGCACTTTCCAGAAGTGCTTTCAATTGCAAGGCTACCGCAAGATTCAAATGTTTTTCCAACGTTCCGTCTTCGGCAACAGCGCCGCCGTCCCTGCCGCCGTGCCCGGCATCGATTACAACCGTCCGTATTTTTCCGGGTTGGGAACCGTTTCCGAAAACATTACGGTCATACGGAAAAAGAATGTTGCCTGCGCCGAGAGCAAAACCGAGCAGAAGACACGCGCATATGGAAAATTTCACAAAAAAAGAAAGGGATTTTTTTAAAAGAGAATAAGAATACAAAATAAATCACCGCCGTTTTCATCATTTGCTAAAATATATGAAAACGACGGATGTTTTATACCATGGCTAAAAAGCCGGCAGTTATCTGTTTTTCGGAACACCGAAGAGACTGAATTCCTTGGTTCCGCAATAGTAAGCAATGCCCGCAAAAAGCGCAGGAAGAACCGATACTGTAACATAGGAAAACGGAGAACCCGTTACAATTTTCAAGCCAAGCGCGGGGGCATCCCACAGAATTTCGAGCAAACTGCTGATTACGGAAACTTTTCTGAAAGCTTCATAGTCTCTGTAAAAATAAGTGAAAATATTGACAATATTCAAAAGGAAGCTGGGAACAGAAGCCAAAAGCCCCATATAAAATCCCGCGAAAGGCATCAGTTTCAGCCTGCCGCCGTCTGCGGAAATTTTATTTTTCGCACCAAGCGTCCAAAGCTGAGAACGGATCAGATAATAATAAAATGCAAAAACAAATGCGGTTACGATCAGGATGATGGTATTCACAGAAGTTTCATTCCCCTTCGTATCCAGCACGAGAAGCGGCGAAGTACACATAATGCTGAAAACTGCAAGCGCGGCATGCGTAACCAGAAGCTTTCCGATTTCGCCCTTGTACCGTTGCCAAAATTCTTTGAAATTCATAAGTCAGAAAATCCTTTCATAAAAAATTCATTACATTGTCTATTATAACTTTTTTCTTTGGTTTCTTCAATACATTTTACAAAAAATATCCGAAATGTGAAAAAAATTAACAAATTCCTCATCTTTTTTTCAAAAAAATCTGTTCGTTTTTCATTTTTTGCGGTATAATAAGAATAAAGTTACAATTTTTCGGAAAGGAAATGCTATCAAACATGTCGGACATAAAGAAAAAAATCAAAGAGGATACCTCTCCCGTTGTGGAACGCTTCCTGCGCTATAAGCTCGTCATCCAGGGACGTTCTCCGAAAACCGTGGAAGAATACCGTCTGGACTTACATACCTTCTTCGTATACCAGATTGCGCTTCGCGAAGGGATCTCTCCGAAATCCGAGGAATTTAATAAAATCACGATTGAATGTGTCAACAACCGCTTCATTCAGGATATTACCACGTTGGATATTCTTGAATTTTTGGTATATATGGCAAATGACAGAGGAAATTCTACCGCCTCCCGCGCGCGAAAGCTTTCCGCAATCAAAACCTTTTTCAAATATATGGTTGCCACAGAACGAATTCTGGAAAGAAACCCTGCCGCGGATATCGAAACGCCGAAACGGAAAAATGCACTGCCCAAATATCTGACGGAAAATGAAAGCATTTCCCTTCTGACCGCCGTTCTGGACGATAAGGAATCCAGATACAAAGAAAGGGATTACTGCATCATCACATTGTTTCTCAATTGCGGCATGCGACTTTCCGAGCTTGTGGGAATCAGTCTTTCCGATATTGACAGAGACCTCCGTTCCCTGCGCGTGATTGGTAAGGGTAATAAAGAACGCATCGTCTATCTCAACGATGCGTGCCGCGATGCCATCCGAAAATATCTGGAATGCCGGGGACAGAATCAAACGGATATCAAAGATCCGAACGCGCTGTTTCTTTCCCGTCTCGGCAGAAGGCTCAGTCATAAAACGGTGCAATGGATGGTTTACAAATACCTGGAGCAAGCAGGCCTGGAATACAAGCATTTCTCTACGCATAAGCTCCGTCATACCGCAGCGACGCTGATGTATCAGGAAGGCGGCGTTGACGTTCTGGCGCTCAAAGAAATTCTCGGACACTCCCAGCTCAGCACAACGCAGATTTATACACATATCGGAGATAAAAAGCTCGAAGAAGCCATCTCCAAAAACCCGCTTGCGAATATTAACAGCGGCAATATCCGTTCGGCAAAAAAATCGGATGAAGAATGACCTTACATCAAAAAAGAACCGCTTCTACCCTTGTTCTCACAAGGATGTTTACACAAATATCGGCAGAGATGTTGTTTTCTCTGCCGATTTGTGTTATAATGGGAGCAACAATAGCTTTGATGATAAGGGAGGTTTATCATATGATCGATCGATCAAGAAAATATTGGTACGGCGATTGTGCTGATGATATTGATGAGTTCTTGAAAGAATACACCGAAGAAGCTGACATAGATATTAAACCTGTGGTTTGCAATGCCTGTGGAAGTGAAGCTTTGATCATGCGTATCGATAGCAATGAGGAGGCTATTCAAATTAAGTGTCCCAAATGCGGAGAAAAGAAAATTTTATTGGATTGCCGGGATATATGGGAAGAAGCCAAACCAAGACTGCGAAAGTGCGTTGTTTGTAAAACCTCAAAAGAACACAATGTAAAAGTGGGCTTTATACGCAGAGAAAACGGTGATGCAGAGTGGGTATATATTGGCAGTCGCTGTACAAATTGCGGAGTTTTGGCGTCATACCTTGATTGGCATATTAATTATAGCCCTACCGACGAAATGGAACGAAATATATAAGCTCAAATAAGTAACCCCGGCAGACCTTTTGAAAATCTGTCGGGGATCACTATTTGTTTTCTTTGGAGCAAATTTATGCCTTGCGGGCAAACCTCCTTATGAAAACCAGCCTTTTTTGATATAACGATTACTGTTCAACCGTACTGTTTGCGGTTTCTTCCGTTGTTTCGTCAGTTACCTTTTCAGCCTCAGCCGCAGCTTTTGCCGCTTCTCTTGCAGCTTCCATTGCAGCTTGCTGTTTTTTCTTCTTCTCACGGGAAGCAAGATAAGATACGATACCGAGAACTGCGAAAAGCAGACCCATACCAAGATCTTTCAAATACGCGATCAGAACTTCGCTCTCCTGGAAGAAATAAGGAACAACCTGAACGGATTCAAAGAATGTATAAGTAAAATCAACTTCTCCCGCTGCATACCCTTCCTGATATACGAGATAAATATCATACGCAACGCAGAGATACCATGCAATGACCAAAACCGCAATGGAAATCACGGTAGAAATCACAAGACATTTGTTGCTTTCGGTTTTTATTTTTGCGAAGAATGTATAACCCTTTACTGCGCAAATAACACCGATAAGACCGCTGATTGCCGCAAGATAACCAAACTGATAGATGACAAACCAAAGGATACCGCCAACAAGCGAGAAGAGAAATGCACCGACTGCGCCCGCAAGCACATTTTCTTTTGTTTCTGTGAAATTGCTGTCCATTCTAAAATCTCCTTTTGAAAAATCATTTTCCAGATTATTATACCACCGCTTTTTCGTTTGTCAAGCATTATTTTTCTGTTTTTTAACATTTTTTGAACAAAACGATTCGATTTTTATATAACAGAGATATCAAAACGGAAGCGGCTGGCTTGTACGGCAATTCCTTGAAGCTCGGTATTGTAATCCAGAAGCAAAATACCGCCCTTTTCAAAAGAAACCTTGTTGGAAATCCGTTTGGTTGCCACAGTAAAATCGAAAGAAGCAAATCCCAGATTGTAAAGACCGCCGTACCTTCCGTTTTCGGAAAAGGTCATAACACAGGAAACCGCGCCTTCACGGGCAAGCGTCACCATATTGGGCTCTTTTACGTCAAAGGAAAGCGCATTGTGTGCCATACCGTTTTCACCCATGGATTCAACGTAACAAATTTCGACACGCTTGCCGTCAAACGACATCGTGCCCTCGCTTGTGATCCGGATGTTGTCCTTTTCGGCCTCCTCGCCCTCACCTCGGACAACAATAGCAAAAATTTTTATCTTAACCTGTTTTTGTTGTTTCTTCATCTTTTCACTTTCAAAATAATATCGAACGGCAAAGCCGTTCGATATTATTTTATTCACCTATTAATTACTTAATGAGGCTTTCGCACCACATTTCGGGCGCTTCATAGCCAAGAAGATTTACGGTAGTCGCCGCAACGTTTGCAAGTCCGAAGCCGGAGCCGTCCTTCATGCTGTATTTATCGGTATAGAAGTTATCGTAAATGATGCAAGGAACGGGATTGAGGGTATGGCTGGTCTTTGCTTTGGGAGAACCGTCAGCATTGGTTTTAACCTTGCCCTTCTTATCGGTTTCAAACATTTCGTCTGCATTTCCGTGGTCTGCGGTGATGATGGCAACACCCTTTGCCGCATCAACGGCTTTGAGGATTCTTGCAAGCTGAACGTCGAGCGCTTCAACGGAAATTACGGTTGCCGCATAGTTACCGGTGTGTCCGACCATATCGCCGTTCGGGAAATTGCAGCGGATAAACTGATATTTTCCGGATTCAATTGCTTCGATCACCTGATCGGCAATATAAGCGCACTGCATCCAAGGTCTCTGTTCGAAAGGAACGATATCGGAGGGAATTTCCTGATAGGTTTCGGTTGCGTCGTCAAATTTACCGCTCTTGTTACCATTCCAGAAATAAGTTACGTGACCGTATTTCTGCGTTTCGGAAATTGCGTACTGAGTAATACCCGTATCCGCAAGGTATTCACCCATCGTATTGGTGATTGCGGGGGGAGCTACGAGATAACGGGAAGGAACGTGAAGGTCGCCGTCATATTCAAGCATACCTGCAAAAATCACGTTGGGAACGCGAACGCGGTCAAATTTATCGAAATCTGCGCCTGCTTCAAAGGTTTTGGAAATTTCAATCGCGCGGTCGCCGCGGAAGTTATAGAAAATTACGCTGTCGCCGTCATTGATCGTACCAACGGGAGCACCGTTTTCAGCGATAACGAAGGCGGGAAGATCCTGGTCGATCACACCCGTTTCTGCACGGTAGGTTTCAATGGCTTCTTTTGCGGAAGCAAACTGTCTGCCTTCACCGAGAACGTGAGTATGCCAGCCGTCTTCAACCATTTTCCAGTTTGCTTCGTAACGGTCCATGGTGATCTTCATTCTGCCGCCGCCGCTTGCAATCTTTGCGCAGAATGTGCCGTCATTGAGAGAAGCGAGGAATGCTTCAAAGGGTTCTACGTATTCCAGCGCGGAGGTTTCGCCAACGTCGCGTCCATCAAGAAGGATGTGAACGCGAACGTTCTTTACGCCTTCTGCCTTTGCTTTTTCAACCATTGCCTTGAGGTGGTTGATGTGGGAGTGTACGTTACCGTCGGAGAACAGACCGATGAAATGGAGCGTGGTGCCGTTTGCAACGCAATTGCTTGCAAGGCTCTTCCATGTTTCGCCCTCAAACATTCTGCCGGTTTCAATGGATTCGGTTACAAGCTTTGCGCCCTGTGCGAAAACCTGACCGGAACCGAGCGCGTTGTGGCCAACCTCGGAGTTACCCATATCGTCATCAGACATCAGACCGACAGCCGTACCGTGTGCGCGGAGCTTTGTCCACGCGTATTTTTCCATCAGCATGTCGAGGGTGGGAGTATATGCGTTTTTAACAGCGTTTCCCGCGCCGTCGGGAGCAATGCCGATACCGTCCATCACGATGGTAACGACAGGACCTGTAACGCCGATGTTCAACGCGGATTGATTCAACTTTGCCATAATTTTAAATTCCTTTCTTCACTGTTTTTTGAAATAAAAGAAGTTCTACTGTATTATTATATCTTATTTTTTCTTTTCTGTCAACCGTTCGGAAATTCTTTGTGGCAACAGCATTTACTTTTTAAGACTAATTTTATAAAAACTATGATTCCAGTAAATTTCTGTTACTAAACTTTTTTCTTTATTTGAAAGAAAAAGTTACAAAAAAGAAGCAAACAACCTTAGGCAGGTTGACCGCCTGTGCAGATTTTTTGCTTTCAGCGGAGATGAACTTGTAAAAATCAAGACGCAGGTATGTACATTTTGGCGCTTGCGCCATAATGTGAAGATTACTCCTGCTATTTTTACAAATTCATCTTGGGGAGTTTGCAAAAATTTTTTCATGCGTGAACCCTGATTTCTTTGTGCCAAGGGATTTATTTTTTTGCAAGCGTTACGCATTCAGATCTATCCACAAAACGGGGCGGACAGCATGGTTTTCGCCGGAAGTAGCATTACTCAACGTAGAACCTTTCTCATCGACATAAGACTTAAAATGAGAGTAATTATTTATTTCGCGCAACCACCACGTACAAGATTGCCCTGAATTCCCTCTGTTCATAACCGCAAATGCTGTAGGCACACAGCGCTTGCTATCCCTATCAAGAAACTTACTCACTTCGTCGTCGCTGGCCAGGAAAATTTTATCCTGTGTTGCATCGCTCGAATCTGTATAATATCCGGAAATTCCATGATTAGGCACCGTAACCGTCGGAATCACCGCTTTTTCCGATTCCGAGAATGCCGCGTTCAGAAAATCTTCATTCAACCAGGCTCGGAGTGTGCAGGTTTCCCATGTACCGTCACGACCTTTCGTGTTGAATGGCTTGTAATCCAAGGCATATTTGCTGATTAAAAATGCTCTTCCGTATCGAACCTCTAAAACCTCCCATTCGATTGCTTCTTTGCTGCCGGGAAAGTTCTGCTCGTATGCGCCGAAGCTGACAATATTCCCCTTGGTCTTACACTGTTCCAAAAATTCCGCCTTTCCGAGTAAAAATTTCATTTCTCTTGCTTTTTCGACAGAATCTTTATAACCGTCCAGCGTTTCCAAAAGGGAAAGCGCCTCCGCGTATTTTTTCGCATTCATCAAAGCAACGGCTTTGTTATATTTACCGTCCAAAATTGCCGTATTGCACTGAACGATTTTTTCATAGCTTTCCCGATAACCGTCAAACGATTCAAAAGCGGCAATCGCTTCCTCGTATCTTTCGGCATTCATCAAAGAAACCGCCTTATGATATTTGCCGTCCAAAATTGCGGTTTTGCTCTGCGCGATTTTTTCATAGCTGTCCTTATAACCGTCAAGGCTTTCAAAAACGGCAATCGCATCTTCATATTTGCAAGCGGTCATCAGAGAAACCGCTCTGTTATATTTGTCTTCGGGAATCGCAAGGGTACACTGCGCCGTTTTTTCATAGCTATCCCTGTAACCGCCGAGCGATTCAAAAAGAGTAAGCGCCGATTCATATTGGCTTACGCTCATCAAAGAAACCGCTTCGTTGTATTTTCTTTCGGTTTCCGAGATCACCGTATCCTCAATGATCTGCTCATCGACAGCCTGTTCCGTAACCATCGGTTCCTCAACCGTTTGTGCTTTTGCAGACTGCTCCGTGATAACCGCCTGATCATTGACAGCCTGCTCCGCAACGGCAGGAGCCTGCTGTTTGCCGGGTGTGAGCACGACCGTCTTCATAACTGCTCTTCTTTTACCGTTTTTTGCGTTCATCCTGCGCATTTCCTCAAAGGAAACAACGTTCTTTTTGCACTCCTGCAAGATCGGAGCTTTCAGAAGCTCGTTCATAAAGCTTTTTTCGGAGGTGTGTCGGAAGTGATACAGGGATTGCAATGCATTGAGCTGCAGTCCCAGACCGTATTTCAAAACGATATCTTCCAGATAAATCACCAGCATTTCCTTATGCTTGAGCAGAGCGTAGTTGATCTCATTCCGGCAGTTTACGGATTCAATCGAAGCGGTAGATATAAATGCCAATACTACCGCGCTTTTTTCAAGGCTTTCTTCTATGTAAGCGGGCCATTCTGTTCCCGCTTCAATACCCGTGTCATACCACACGCGAAAACCTGCGCGTTGCATATCTTCTATGACGGGCAACACTTTTTCACTGTCCTTGTGCGCATAGCTGACAAAAATATATTTTTCATTTCCTTTATATGTAGGCATCGGTTGATTTTCTCCAATCGTATTTCATTTTCTGTTCCTTGTCAGAACTTTCCGAATGCATCACGCATTCAGATCAATCCACAAAGCGGGGCGAACAGCACTACTGTCACTATCGACACTGAGACCGCTCTCAAGGATCGTACCATGACTGAGAACATATGCAGCATTATGATAGGAAACGATCGATCTCAACCACCACCGACAGTTTCCTTCGGAACTGCTCCACGCACCATTCGCTTGGGCAAATGCTGTCGGTTTGCATTTCCTTGATTCATTATTTAAAAAATACTTATGTGCTTCGAAAATGCTGAACAAAAAAATTTTATCTTGTGTTTCTTTACTGGAATCCTTACCGTATGAGAAATTTTTTTCGGCAGAAACCGTTACAGTCGGAATCATAGCTCTCTCGTTTTCAGAAAAAGCATCGTGTAGAAAGTCATTATTCAGCCATTTGCGAAGAGTGCAGTGCTCCCAAGTAACTTCTTCTCCCCAAACAATTGAGGAATGATACGGTATACAATCCAAAGCATATTTACTGATCAAAAGCGCTCTTCCGTCCTTGATATCCAGCACCTGCCATTCAATAGCTTCTTTCACTGTGTTATTCTGCCGATAAATAGCTTCCTTTCCAGTACTATTCTGCCGATATGCACCGAATTTGATGGTATTACCAATTTTAAGTTGTTCCAAAAATGCTTTTGTTTCAAACAGCGCTTTGCCTTTCCTTGCCTTTTCATAGCTGTCCTTATAACCGTCAAGCGTTTCAAATATGGCAATTGCTTCCATATGTTTGCCGTTATTCATCAATTCGAGCGCTTTGTTATATTGATTGCCACGGAAAATCTCACTGTTGCATTTACCGATTTTTTCATTGCTGTCTTTATAACCTTCAAGCGGTTCAAAAACGGATATGGCTTCCGCGTATTTTTCACTATCCATCAAAGAAACCTCTTCGCCGTATTTTCTTTCGTTTTTTGTAACAACAGGTTCTTCATGCTTTTCATTATCAAGCAATACTGTTTTCAATACCGCTCTTTTTTTGCCGTTTTTCACGTTCATTCTGCGCATTTCTTCAAAAGAAACTCCGCCTCTTTTACATTCCTGCAAAATTTTGGCTTTCATCAATTCATCCAAAAAGCCTCTTTCCGTAGAATGACGGAATTTATACAAGGATTGCAAAGCATTGAGTTGAAGTCCGAGACCGTATTTCAACTCTGCGTTTTCCAGATAAATCACCAACATTTCCTTATGCTTGAGCAAGGCGTAGTTGATCTCATTCCGGCAGTTTACGGATTCGATCGAAGCGGTAGATATAAATGCCAATACCACCGCGCTTTTTTCAAGGCTTTCTTCTATGTAAGCGGGCCATTCCGTTCCCGCTTCAATACCCGTATCATACCACACGCGAAAACCTGCGCGTTGCATATCTTCTATGACGGGCAACACTTTTTCACTGTCCTTGTGCGCATAGCTGACAAAAATATATTTTTCATTTCCTTTATATGTAGGCATCGGTTGATTTTCTCCAATCGTCTTTCATTTAGTATACCTTTATATTATATAGCATTGTTTTTGTTTACAAGATTCTATGCATCATTTCGGCATCAAAGCTTCCATTCGGAAATGCTATGCTCCGCTTCCCCTTGGGTACAAACGGCAATGCGGTAGCCGGGAACATCGCGCAGTTCCTTGAAACGTGCATCGGGCTGTTGAATACCGTCCTGATAGATCGTGCAAACGCCTCTGTGAAAATCGCATTTCAAGGTGGAAAGTCCGATAGCAAAGCCTTTTCCGCGCATTTTCACATAGCTTTCACGCAAGGTCCAGAGTCTGCAGAACGCTTCGTTGGGATTGGCGGAAAGCATCATTGCCGCATATTCGTTGCGTGAAAAGAAGCGGTTGGCAATTCCCATAGCTTCATGAGGCTTTGCCGTATTTTCGATATCCACGCCGCATTCCGTATCGGAAACGGTCAGAACCGCAATGTTCGCGCTGTGGGAAATATTGAAATAAAGAGAAGGATGATTTTTCAGATACGGCTTGCCGTATTCATTGGTTTGGATTTCAAGATCGGAAACGCCGAAGGATTTTGTCATAACCTCACCGAAAAGAATGCCTGCCGCAAGCAAAGAAGCTTTGGTTTCCAATCTTTTCGTGGTTTCAATTCTTTGCTGTCTTTCGGGAGAAACAAGATGTAAATGAGAACGGATTGCTTCCTCCGAAAGCAAAAAAGAAAAATTCAGATAATATGTTTTTGCGTATGCCACCATAAACCTCCGAAATTCAATAAACAATATATTATATAATTAATAATATAACATATTTTCTCTGCAAAGTCAATTTGCTTAGAATAAAAATCACCAAACACGCTTCTTTTTCTTATAAATTTCAATAAATCCATGCAAAAATTCACTTTATATTTTCAATTTCTATAGACAAACGGCTTGAAATTTGGTACAATAAAAAAGCGGGCAACGCCCGCTGGAACTTGCTCGCCTATTTATAAAAGACCTTACACCCGAATAAAGTAAAACGGCGAGGTCGATTTTAAGAATTTTCCTAATAGGATAATTTTTGAGAAAGGAACGGTGAAACATTTTGATCAAAGCCGCTATTTTTGATTTTGACGGCACACTGGCAAATACTTTGCCAGACTTGAAAATCACCCTCAATCTGACAAGAGAAGCATACGGCCTGCCTCCTGTAACGGAAGAAGACATATTGGTGCATGTCAATAATCATATGCCCGTATATATCAGAAAAATGATTCCTGAGCTGAATAACGAAGCACTCTGGGATGAAGCACTGGAAAAATACTACGCGTTTTATGACGATCACTATCTTTCGGAAACCGTCCCTTATCCGGGAATTTCCGAAATTCTAGCAAAGCTGAGGGCAGACGGTGTAAAGCTTGCCGTCATGTCCAATAAAAACCATTCTCACATTCTGAAAATGGTCGATGCGCTTTTCCCGAACACTTTTGATTCCGTTTGGGGAACCATTCCCGAGGTTCCCGCAAAACCGAATCCCGCAAGAGCTTTTTTGATCGCACAAGAGCTCGGCATCGATATTTCCGAAATCGCCTTCATCGGAGATTCCGATGTGGATATGATCACCGCCTGCAATGCAAAAGCGATCCCCGTCGGTGTTGCCTGGGGTTACCGTCCTGCTGAAATTCTCAGAGAAAACGGCGCCGCTTACACTCCCGAAAACGCAGATGTACTGTACAGCGTTCTGCGCTCCTGCCAATAATGCTTTACCAAGCGTTTTTTAACGAACCGAAAATTTAAAAACATAAAATATCAAAAAGAAAGGACTTTTCCCTACGGAAAAGGGTATGAAACCATGAAATTGCCATTTGAAATCGATCTGAAAGATAAGGTTGCCGTTGTTACGGGCGGCGGCGGTGTTCTTTGCTCAGGCTTTGCGAAAACTCTCGCAGCTTGCGGTGCAAAGGTTGCCGTTTGCGACCTTCGTCTGGAAGCTGCGGAAGCAGTTGCCGCTGAAATCCGCGCAGAAGGGGGCGTTGCCATCGGCGTTTCCGCAAACGTTCTGGAACGTGCTTCCATGGAAGCCGCAAGAGATCTGATCAACGAAACCTTCGGCACCTGTGATATTCTTCTCAACGGCGCAGGCGGTAACAATCCCCGCGGTCAGACAACCAAAGAATACCTGGAACCCGAAGATCTCGAAAATGTTGCGGAAGACGTACGCACATTTTTCGATCTCGATCCCGAAGGCGTTGGCTTCGTTTTCAATCTGAACTTCCTCGGCACACTGATTCCCACACAGGTTTTCGCGCGTGATATGGCAAAGAAAACCGGAACCACCATCATCAACGTTTCCAGCATGAACAGTTTCCGTCCTTTGACAAAGATTCCCGCATACTCCGGCGCAAAAGCAGCGGTTTCCAACTTCACACAGTGGCTTGCCGTTCACTTCTCCAAGGTTGGCGTACGTGTTAACGCCATCGCACCCGGCTTCTTCATTACCAAACAGAATGAAGCACTTCTTCTCAATGCAGACGGTTCTTATACACCCCGTTCCGAAAAGATTCTTGCGCATACACCCATGGGCCGCTTCGGTACTCCCGACGACCTCACAGGTACTCTGCTCTGGCTCTGCGACAATAACGCTTCCGGCTTCGTAAACGGCGTTGTTGTTCCCGTTGACGGCGGTTTTGCGGCATATTCCGGTGTTTAATTGATTTTCTTTTCAAAAAATTGTGATTTTTACAAAAAAGAATCTGTAAATTTTAGAAAAAACTATTGCATTTTTCATTTTTTTATGGTATAGTATCTTGTAGCTATCATGAATAGTGTAATATGATGTTAAAATAACGGATTCGCACCGAAGTGTGGCGGGGGTGCGGAATTTCACAATATCCGCCGGAAAAGGAGATTTAACACATGAATGAGATGAGCACTTTGCAGATTATTCTCGGTATTGTTTTGCTTTTGGCAGCAATTTTCCTGATTGTTGCTATTATGCTTCAGGACAAAGCAAAACGCGGTCTTTCCGGCGCGATTGCCGGCGGCTCCGATAATAACAATTATCTCGGCAACAAAAACGGAACAGCTCCCCAAAAAGGCAAGCTTCTTTCCAAGGTAACAACCATCGTTGCAATTGTATTTGCCGTTGTCGTTGTTGTCGCTTATTTGTTCAGCTAAAACAAAATATTAAAAAACCGTCCTTAAGGACGGTTTTTTTGTGAAAACATATTTATTTATTCATATCTTTATGGTATAATAATTTTGATATCGGTAAAAAAACGTATCCGATACAAAAAGAAAATAATATTTTAACCAAGAGAGGATGATTACATGGAAAATAAAAAAGAAGAAAAAAATCCCCGTTTGGGACAAGTCGGCGGTCAAGCGATTCTGGAAGGCATTATGATGAGAAGCGGCGAAGATGTTGCCATTTCTGTCCGTGCCATGGACGGCACGGTCCGTTCCAAAACAACAAAATTCGTTTCCGCAAGAAAAAAACATAAATTTTGCGCATTGCCATTGATCCGCGGAGTGGTATCGTTCGTTGAATCTCTGAAACTATCCTTCTCTACCATCAATGACGGCGTGGATATGCTTGGGATTGAAGAAGAAGAAACCAAATTCGAAAAATGGCTCAAAGAAAAGTTCGGCGCGGACTTAATGACCGTTCTGATGCCCGTTTCCATGATTCTGGCACTGTTCTTTTCCGTTGCGCTGTTCTTTTTTCTCCCTTCCCTGTTCGGCGGATGGATTGCCAAACTTTTCGGCAGCAACATCGGCATCTGGCAAAGCGCCATAGAAGGCGTTCTGAAAGTCGGAATTTTTGTCGGATACATGCTCCTGATTTCCTTGATGCCGGATATCCGCAGAACATTTGAATATCACGGTGCAGAACACAAATCCATCTTCTGCTATGAAAGCGGCGAAGAACTGACCGTTGAAAATGTAAGAAAACACAGCCGTTTCCATCCCCGTTGCGGCACGAGCTTTATGTTCGTGATGATTTTCATCAATATCGTTATCGGTTTTCTGATTCCTTTTCAGAATCCCTTTCTCCGCACCGCGTGCAGATTGCTCTTGCTCCCACTGACTATGGGTGTCGGTTTTGAATTTCTGATGGTTGCAGGTAAGCATGATAATCTTTTGATCCGTATTCTTTCCGCGCCCGGACTCTGGATGCAGAGAATCACGACCAGAGAGCCTGACGATACGCAAATCGAAGTGGCAATCAAATCTTTGAAGCTTGCCATGCCCGAAGTATTCCCTGATGAAGAAATGCTTGCTCCCGATCCGAAACCCGAAGTTTCCGAACAGACAGAAGAAAAAGCAAACGAAAAAAGCGCGGAAGCATGAGAACGGATCTTTTTTACAGAGAACTCAGAATATTGCTTTTGCCCTCAGCAGGCGAAGCCGCTTCCTACGAAGCAAAAGAAATTCTCACTTCGGTTTTACGGCTTTCAGATGCCGAAGCGGCAATGATTCCTTTTTCGGGAAAAGAAATTTCTCACGAGGTACAAGATTTAGCAAAAAATCTTGCACGGAGAAGAAATACCCACGAACCTCTGGAATATATTCTGGGATACGCATGGTTTTACGGACTTTGCTTTGATGTCAGTGCCGATTGTCTGATTCCGCAATCGGATACGGAAATCCTTTGTGAAAAAGTGATTTCCAACTTAAAAAAGGGCTCTCGTTTTGCCGATATCTGTACGGGAAGCGGCTGTATTGCGCTCGCGGCGCTCACCCAAACGGAAAACACGACTGCCATCGGTTACGATATTTCCGAAGGCGCGCTTGCAATCGCAAAAAGAAATGCCGAAAAATTCGGCTTGACAGAACGCTTTACCGCAATGCACGCAGATGTTTTTTCCCCTGATTTCCTTGCGGATGCAGGAGAATTTGACATCATCGCGTCCAATCCGCCCTACATTCAAACAGACGTAATCGAAACACTTTCGCCCGAGGTACAAAAAGAACCTCATATTGCTCTGGACGGCGGAGAAGACGGACTTCGCTTTTACCGCAGATTGCTTGCGGTCTGTCCGAATCATATCAAAAAAGGCGGACTTTTGCTGATGGAGATCGGATACGATCAGAAAGAAGCACTTTCCGCGCTTTGTACAATCCACGGTTTCCCCTTTGCCATTTATAAAGATTTCGGCGGAAACGATCGTGTTTGCGCAGTATTCTTATAATTTATTTTTATGAAAGGTTGGTATCATCATGAAAAAAATCAGCACAACAAATGCACCGGCTGCTGTCGGTCCTTACTCCCAGGCAATGGAATGCGGAGATTTCCTCTTCACCTCCGGACAGATCGGTCTTGATCCCGCAACGGGCGCATTCGCAGGCGACGACGTTGTTACACAGGCAAAACAGGTTTGCGAAAATCTGAAAGCAGTTCTTGCTGCGGCAGGAATGGGTTTTGAAAATGTTGTAAAAACCACTTGCTTCCTGGCAGATATTGCGGATTTCGCCGCTTTCAATGCCGTTTACGCAGAATATTTCATCAGTCTTCCCGCTCGTTCCTGCGTAGCCGCAAAGGATCTTCCCAAAGGTGCCCTCTGCGAAGTGGAAGTTATCGCAAAGAGATAATCCCAATATGAAATAAGCACTTATGAGTTACGGAAACCGTTTCATAAGTGCTTTTCTTTATCATACGGAAGGTTCCTCCGTCATTTTGTTGTTTTCTGCCGAAGCCTTTTTGAGAGTCATAACCTTGTTTACAATGTATGAGAAAAAGCCGCCAATCATCATAGCAATACCATAGGTTTTCATCATCATAAGATTGTAATCATAGCTGTTAAGATAGTGATACTCTAAATTCGTACCATTTTTCTCCATTGCCATAAGAGCTGTGATTGTAAAAATACCTCCGACAATCATTAATAATTCCGAGAAAACAACACCGATTTGGTAAGCAAGCTTTTTGTAATCAATTGTTTGATTCATAGTTAAATTCCTTTCTAAAAATAAATTTGTACCCTTATCATAACACAAATGTGTTCATTTGTCAACATATGTATTCAATGTTTTTGTAAAAATAAGTTATAATCTTTCAAAAACAGGAGAAATTGTTATGTTGGATGCTGTTATTGTTGGAAAAGTAATACAAAATTACAGAGAAAAGAAAGGGCTTTCTCAAGAGGTTGTCAGTGGATTTGCAGATATCGGCAGAACGCATTTAAGCGCAATTGAACGGGGAATAAGAAAACCAACACTCGATACTTTTTTCAAAATTTCCGAAGCCATGAATATTGCACCAAGCGAACTTATGAAACTAATTGAAAACGAATTATCACATCATTCTTAATATAAAAAGATTCCCTTTGCTACATTTGAAACAAGGGAATCTTTTTACAAGATATGAATACGCCGAATTTTGAGCTTATGCCCCCGGCGCTTCAAATCCGTGAACAAAACCGTTCACGTCTGCGGAACAAACATCGCCGCCGATGACTTTATTTTTATAAACGAGAATACTGAGATATACGGTGCCGTCGTAATCGGGATAATTTTCCACGTTATATGTATAGCGGGTAACGGTTTTTCCCTTATATTTGGCAAGATTCAATCCCTGTTCCTTCTGCATTTCATTGTAACCGAGATATACGTTGTCAAAGGTTTCGGGTACGCAGACCTCAACGGTTTCCAAGGGTGTTTCCGAAACCTTCCAGCCGAATTGCTCGATAAAAGCAAGGCGGTCGCTGTTTTCATAGATTTTCGTATAAGAAATATCGGAAGCAGCGGGTGCACCTTCTTTCGCGTTGTAAGAAGGAATCAAAGCAACAAGGGAAAACAAAACGGCAATGGAAAGCGCAATGGCGCAGACAAATTTGATGGTTGCCGAACGAATGGAATAAACGAACATAAAAAATCCTCCGAATCTGATGTTTTTGTTAAACATTGTATTCGCAGGATTTTATTTTATGCAAAATTAAGCGTTTGTTTCTTCCGAATTTTCTTTCATTTCCTCTTCTTTTGCTTTTTCAGCTTTTCTTTCTGCCTTTTCTGCTTTTTCTGCCTTCTTTTCCGCTTTCTTTTCGGCTTTTGTTTTTTCCTCCTCGGAGGGTTCAGACTTGGTTGCGATCATGCTGTAAGCGTACATGGCAACCGTTCGTTCTGCGCTGGCACGCAATGCGTTCTCAATGGCAATGGAGCTGAAAATATGATCGGAAGAAGAAGCGGAAACCGCAAGTCTTGCTTTTTTTGCCGCGGCGGAAACCGAACCTTCATACATTTCCGCAAAGGTATCCAAAACACTCTCTATACTGCTTGACGAAATGCTTTGATGAACGATATCGGAAATGGAAGAAATTTCCATGACGGATTTCATGGAGCAAATAATCATCAGAAGTGCCAAATGGGTACGGTTATATTTTTTATTTTTCGGAGGCGGAAGCGCTCCGCTTTTGACATAGTTATTGATCATGGACGGCGTGATCGGCACCTTATGATCGGGAGAAAGAACGCTTAGATATTTTTCTGTAAGCGCAATTACCTGATCCATATACAGCTCAAATTCGGGAAGCTCCTGCCAACGGGGAAAATGCAAAGAGCCAACGGTATCGCATGAAATTAAAAAATCATTCTTTTCCATTACGGTTCCTTCCTTTTTACGGTCATTTTTCAGAGAGTTTTATTTATTATATCACTTTTTTTCGAAAAAAGCAATATAATTTTCAAAAAACGGATAAAATATTTTCGCAAAACCATTGACAAAATCATCATAAACGATTATAATAGTTTTCGAAACCAGATTAAAAAGAGTTAATAACAAAATAATAAAGCCAAAAAAACAATTTTATGGTTTTAGTTGCTTGATTAGGAGGAGTTCAAAATGGATAAGTTCTGTAAAATCGTTCGTATCATCACACTTGCGCCTGTTCTGGCTGCATGTTCCATTGCTGCAATCGGTCTTTGTTGCCCCGATGTATTTCCCACCGTATGGCACTGGGTTTATATGATGCTTTATCTCGGCATTCTTCCCCTTTTGGCATATCCGCTTCAATCGATAACTCCGCATTTCAAAAACAAAGGCAGAGATGGTCAAAGAACACTCGCCATGCTTTTTGCGGTTGCCGGCTACATTTTCTGTCTGATCACCAATCTTTTCACATCACCCTCAAACGGAATGTGGATCATTTGTCTGGAATATCTGCTTTCGGGTATTCTGATCCTCGTTTTCAATAAAGGTCTGCATATCAAGCTCAGCGCGCACGGGTGCGGCTCGGCAGGTCCGATTTTCCTGCTTCTGTATTTCGGTCTGTATGTTCCCGCAGCATTGATGGCAGTTGTAACCGTATTTGCCTATGTTGCGAGCGTAAAAGCCAAACACCATACCGTTCCTCAGCTTATTGGAGGAAGCGCAGTTTCCATTTGTCTTTTATTCTGCCTTTCGTTCCTTTTGTAATACGAAAAGACAATCCGTTAATACAAAAAACCGCAGAAATCTGCGGTTTTTAAATTATAGGAAATTGCTCAAATTGAACTTCACCGTTTTGCGTTGTTTCAATATAATCAAGGCTTGGATAGGCTGAGCACACGATTGCTTTGTAATACGTTGTCGAGCGGACGTTGTCCGCTTATTCCTGTTTTTTTCCTGTCTGCGCAATGGCATTGATGTTTTTTACCATGAATTTTTGCGCCCGTGTGCTGTACTGCAAAAGCATATAAGGTCCGTTTTTACCTTCTTTGAGCGTGGCGGTAATTCCGAGCCCCTCTCCTTTTTGTGTCGGCATCTTCTGAGGCTTTCCCGAAACCACTTCATTATCGATATATAAATATCCCTCTGCCACCAACCATTGGTTCACAAGCTGTACCGAAACCGATTTCATATGGGGATTTTGTATGACCGCCTCCAAGCGTTTGATAATTTCGCTTGCATTCAGAGGATGTAACGCATAATCAAATGCGGCAATCTGTTCTTCCGTGGCAAAAAACGGAAGCTTTTCTTCCGATTTCTTTTTCGCCGTTCCGAATGTTGCCATCTGTTCCAAAAGATCCGAAACATAGAAAAGACAGCGTGAAATCCGAACGTGGTTCAGAAGTTCGCCTTCGGGAATCGGCGTATTATCCAATGGATTTATCCCATTCGCCATTTTATCTATAAATAATTTTGCATATCGTATCTTTTCAAATTCCGTCATTTTTCGTTCTCTCCGCTATTTTTTATTTGCCAATCAGATATCATATTTTCGCCTTATCACCACGCTTATTCCAAAATTTTTTTGATAATCCAAAGCTGTGTCCGCTTGGGCAAACAATTCAACATAAGCAAAAGCGGATTGCGATTGACGGCATAAGCAAATTTCGCATGCTTTTTACCAAGAATTTTCTTGGTTTTTTCCGCGATTTTTTCAGGAGGAATACACCTTGCTTCCACGCTTTCCACAATACTTTTGAAACGCTTTGCGTTGCAGGAATAAAGTTCCGTATTTTCGCAAAAACGGTCAAGCGCCTGTGTGGAAACACCGAGCATGCCCGTATTCACCGCACCTGCGCGAAGTACGGAAACTTCAATTCCCAAGAGTTGTAATTCCATGCGCAGCGAATACGCATATTTGTCAAGTGCGCTCTTCGTTACGGCATAAATTCCCGTAAACGGCAGCGGATCCAGCGGAGCAAGCTCGCTTGTTGTCATAAGAATACGGCTTCCCTTTTTCAAAAAAGGAAGAAATGCTTTGTTGATCAGAAAAGCGCCGAACACATTAATGCGGAAAATACGCTCAAATGTTTCGCTTCCCATTTCCGCAAGAGAATCCAACATATAAACCCCTGCAAAATGGACGATAGCAAACAGCGTATCCGTTATCTCTCCTACGCGTTGAACGGCAAGACGGATGCTTTCTTCATTTGTGATATCCGCTTGAATCGGAATGATATTTTTCTGCGCGGTTTCCGTTTTCCTGTCAAGCGCAAACACTGTAAAACCTTTTTCTGCCAATGCTTCCGCCGTTTTACGCCCCATTCCTCCGCACGCACCCGTAACAAGTATATATTTCATCGTTCCGATACCATCCCATCTTTCTTGATGATATCATTATATCATAAATCCGAAAAATGTCAAGAAAGTGGGCAGATAACGGATTGATTGCAATCTGTGCGCTCAGCCTATCGTAATTTTTCTTGCATCTAAACAAGGCAAACAGCGAAGTCAAATTTGTTAATTTCCTATAGATTCAAGAAAAGACCTTTGGCATATTTCAACATCGCAAAATAGACAAAAAATTTTTCTGTTGACAGATATGATAATTTTCAAAGCAAATCATAGAAAAAGCGCCACTCCACCCAAAGCTGCGGTGCTTTTTCTATGCCAATCGAATTTTGATTAGATTTTGTACTCCGATTTTTAGAATTTTGCAACGGCAACGGTTTCAATTCCGTAAAGCCGAAATATTTCAATGGCATGCGCCGTAATTTTTTCCCCACTGATAACAACAGGAACAGCAGGAGGACAGGAAACCGTGGGAGAAGCACAAATTCTGCCCAATGCTTTTTCAACGGGAATGATTTCCTGCGCGCCGAGCATAGCACGGCGCATAGAAATACAAGGAGTTCCTTTTTCAAGCGTATACGATAAAACCGGCAATGCCGTTTTTGGACGGATCTCATCCCACACACGGAAAAGTCTGTCAAAATCGGTTTCGCTGTTTTCGGGTGTAATCATAAGAACGAGATATTCGCTGTCATAAAATTCGGGAATGATTTGAAATTTTCTCAATAGCGCGGCTATCTCATCTCCCGTATAACCGTACCTAGCTGTATGAAGAACGAGCTTCAAAGGCTCGCTTTCTTCGGGTGCAAATCCAATGTTCTTCATTTTTTCTTTCACAGCATTGATTTTTTGGATGCAACGGTCCAATTTTTCGGGATACCCATCTGAAAGATAACGGTTACAAAGATCCAAAGATTGCAAAATCAAATAAGAGGGACTGGTGGAAGCAAACAAGGAAAGCGTATTTCTTACGTTTTCTGGGTAGTAAGCAGGAGCATGCTCGGAAATATGAAGATAAGCACCTCCCGTTAAAACGGGAAGTGTTTTATGCGCAGAATCACAGCACAGGTCCGCACCGAGCGCGATCGGGTGTCGGGAGGGCGAAAGAAAGCCGAGATAAGCACCGTGCGCATTATCCACAAGCAGAGGAATAGAAAATTCTCTGCACACATCGGAAAGCGCACGGATATCCGCGATGCGTCCCAAGTAATCCGGAGAAGTGATATAAACCGCACAAGGCTTTCTGTTCAGATTCAGCAAAGTCCTCCGAAGCGTTTCCGATGATATTTCACAACGGCAAAGATGCTCGAATGGTTCGGGATATAACCATTCCACATCAATATCGAGAAGTGCGGCTCCGTAAATAAAAGCCTTATGTGCGTTTCTTGCTGCTAAAACA
>JAFQEK010000028.1 GCA_017399025.1 Clostridia bacterium | reverse complement strand
TTCAAGAAGGCATATGAGGGCGGCTACGCTATCGGTGCTTTCAACATCAACAACATGGAAATCATTCAGGCAATCACAGAAGCTGCCGCTGAAGAAAAATCCCCTGTTATTCTTCAGGTTTCCGCAGGCGCAAGAAAATATGCAAAGCACGCATATCTGATGGCTTTGGCAAAAGCTGCTGTTGAAGATACAGGTATTGACCTTGCGCTCCACCTCGACCACGGTGCAGATTTCGAAATCTGCAAATCCTGCATTGACGGCGGTTTCTCCTCCGTTATGATCGACGGTTCTCACCACTCCTTCGAAGACAACATTGCTCTCACCAAGAAGGTTGTTGACTACGCACATGCAAACGGCGTTGTTGTAGAAGGTGAGCTCGGCGTTCTCGCAGGTGTGGAAGACGAAGTTTCCGCAGAACATTCTTCTTACACAAAACCCGAAGAAGTTGAAGAATTCGTAACCAAGACCGGCGTTGACTCTCTTGCCATCTCCATCGGTACTTCTCACGGCGCTTACAAATTCACTCCCGCACAGTGCACTCTCAGCCCCGAAGGCATTCTTCTTCCCCCTCCTCTCCGTTTCGATATTCTCGCAGAAATCGAAAAGAGACTTCCCGGTTTCCCGATCGTTCTTCACGGCGCTTCTTCCGTTTCTCAGGAACACGTTAAGGAAATCAACTCTCTCGGCGGCGCGCTTCCCAATGCAATCGGTATTCCCGAAGAACAGCTCCGCAAAGCGGCTTCCATGGCTGTATGTAAGATCAACATCGACTCCGATATCCGTCTTGCACTCACCGCAGGTATCCGCCGCGTAATGGCAAACGATCCCTCCGTATTCGACCCCAGAACTTACCTCACTGTTGCTCGTAAAGAAGTTAAGGCAATGGTTAAGCACAAAATCGTTGACGTTCTCGGTTCCAACGGCAAGGCTTGATTGAGCGGAAACAAATATTGAGTAAAAATGAAAAATTCAGGTAGCCCTGTTCGGGTTGCCTGTTTTTTTTGAAAATTTTTTTGTAACAGAAAAAACGTGAGAATTTTCAATTTTTATCTTGCAAATAAACAGAATATGTTATATAATGTACTCAAATGAAGAAAATGAAAGACGATTGGAGAAAATCACCGATGCCAGCGTATAAAGGAAATGAAAAATATATTTTTGTCAGCTATGCGCATAAAGACAGCGCAACCGTTGTTCCATTGATCGAAAATATGCAAAAGGCAGGTTTTCGCGTATGGTATGACGAAGGTATTGAAATTGGAGAAGAATGGCCCGCTTTCATACAAACGAGCCTTGAAAAAAGCGCTGTTGTTCTGGTGTTCATTTCAAGATATTCCGTGGAATCCGTCAATTGCCGCAATGAGATCAATTTTGCTTTGATGAAACACAAAGCCATGACGATCGTACATCTGGAGGATACGGAGCTGAAATACGGCATGGGACTGCAATTGAACGGAATTCAATCCTATGCTATGTTCAAATATGCAACAGCAAGCAAATTTTTTGAAGAATTTACCGAAACGCCTCTGTTGCAGATTTGCAGAGATGGACACGAACATCTTGCGCCTGTTTTTGTGGAAGAAAGTGATTTCGGACAAGGATTCGGACACCATCCCGAACCGATGGAACACGAAACGGTTTCTTCCAACACGCTTCTGAAAAGAGCGATGCTTTTTTTGGAGGATGGCGAGTGGGATCATGCCGATGAATACTGCGAAAAAATTTTGGATATGAATCCGGAAAATGCAGAGGCTTATCTCGGCAAGCTGATGGCAGAGCTGCACGTTTCCAAAAGGGAAGATTTGAAAAATTGTGAGAAACCCTTTGACGGTAACGGCAATTATCGGAAAATTATCCGTTTCGGTAACGAAAAATTGAAAAAAGAAATTGCAGGATATATCACATTTATCAATACCAGAAACGAAAATGCGAGATTGGAGGGCATCTATAATCGGGCAAAAGCGACCATGGCTTCCGCGAAAACAGAAAAAGAATATCAGGATGCCGCAAAAATTTTTGCTTCGATTTCATCCTACAAGGATTCTGCGAAACTGAAACAGGCTTGCTTGGAAAAAGCGGAGGCTGTTCGTAAGGATTTTATTTGCAATTCCGCAAAGAGCAAAATGAACGGCGGCGATATTCAATCGTACGAAGAAGCAATCAAGCAATTTCAGACGGTTTCCGGTTGGCGTGATGCAGATGAATGTATCCGCATTTGTCAAAACAAGATTGCGGAAATCCAAAAAAAGCAGGAAGAAGAACGGCTGAAAGAGGAAATTGCCCGTAAGGATTCTATCTACAATTCCGCAAAGAGCAAAATGAACGGTGGAGATATTCAATCGTACGAAGAAGCAATCAAACAATTTCAGACGATTCCCGGTTGGCGTGATGCAGATGAATGTATCCGCATTTGCTGGGGTAAGATTGAAGAAATCAAAAGAAAACAGGAAGAAGAACGGCTGAAAGCGGAAATTGCCCGTAAGGATTCCATCTACAATTCCGCAAAGAGCAAAATGAACGGTGGAGATATTCAATCGTACGAAGAAGCAATCAAGCAATTTCAGCGGATTCCCGGTTGGCGTGATGCGGATGAATGTGTTAGGGTTTGTCAAGATAAGATTGAAGAAATCAAAAGAAAGCAGGAAGAAGAACGGCTTGAATATGAAAGACAAAAAGAACTTGCTCGGATAGAAGCCGAAAAGCGTAAAAAACGCAATAAGAAAATTGCCTTGACTGCAACATCTGTATTTTGTTTGATTCTTGCTTTTGCCTTTTTGCTGAATACGGTTATTCTTCCGACTCTCAAATACAACAATGCGTTGGCGTTGATGGAAGAAGGAAAATACGAGAAAGCGATAACAGCATTTGAAAAGCTTGGTAGCTATAAGGATAGTATAACAAAGATCACTGAGTGTAACACAGCAATCCTTGACGGGAAATATGCCAATGCAGTTTCTTTAATGAATGCGGGAAAGTACACTGAAGCAATTTTGGTATTTGAAGCCCTTAACGGATATAAGGACAGTGTGGAAAAAATTGGTTCATGTAACGCGATTTTTGATGAGAAATATAATCATGCCATTTCTTTGATGAATGCAGGACGTTACGCTGAAGCAATTTTGGCATTTGAAGCACTTAAAGGATATAAAGACAGTGTAGCGAAAATCAATGATTGTAATAAAAAACTCACGGCAGGAATTTCTTATAGAATGAACAGTGATAAAAAAACCTACACCATTACCGGCATTGGTGAACGTGAAGATGCAAATTTATATATACCATCACAGATTAACGGCTGTCAAGTAACAAGGATCGAAACCAAGGCATTCAAGGGTTGCACCGGTTTGACGAGTGTTACGATTCCCAACAGCGTGACGAGCATCGGTAACTCTGCGTTCGAGGGTTGCACCGGTTTGACGAGTGTTACGA
>JAFQEK010000027.1 GCA_017399025.1 Clostridia bacterium | reverse complement strand
GTTTCTTTCGTCATGAACCTTTTCAACGCCATTCCGACGAATGGAAAGATGGCAAATGATGCAACCAATCTCCGTATGGCAATCGGCAATCCCCGTGCGCAGGATGCACTTTGGAATCAATTACAGTATTGCGCTTTGCGTGCACAAAACATCCGTACGGCAGACATGCCAGAAGAACTCTTCTTTACCCCCGAGGAAAAAGAACTCGGGAACCTGCTTCTCGTATGGCAAGCCATTGCCTGTATTGAGCGTGCGGAAGATCTCGGCGACTATGAAAAAGCAAGGGAAATCGTTTATTTTGTTCTGGTTCACGCGCCTTTCATTTTGCCGCTGTATGAAGGACTTCTGCAATCGGAAGCGGTTTTTCTGGATAGCCTGCTTGAGTACGATCCCACTCATATACACACTTTTTATGAAAAAATCAAAAAAATTAAATTTCTTCAAAATATACCTTCTTTTCAAAGAGCCTCTTACGCCTATTTCGCTCTTTGCAAAAGAGATTCCGAGCAAGCCGCAAAGGCGCGTGAAGCCCTGCAAAAAGCAATCAAAAAAATCCCGTTTCCAACAGACCTTGCGTTTGAGCAGAGCCAACTGGAACGTATTGAAAATATTTTGTCCGCCAATTCCGGAAAGCGGAATTCTGAATCAAATACGGAGGAATCCTTATGAAAATCATCATTATTGGCGGCGGCACCGTCGGAGCCGCCATCTGTTCTCAATTGGTTGAGGAAGGTCATGACCTTACCGTCGTTGATACCGATCAGAACATTCTGAACGAAATTTCCAACACCTGTGATATTTTCGGCATCACAGGAAACGGAGCAGACGTTGCCGTACTCAGAGAAGCGGGCGCAGAAAAAGCAGAGCTTTTGATTGCGCTGACCATGAGCGATGAAGTCAACATTCTTGCCTGCGCGGCGGCTAAAAAGCTCGGCACGGATCATACCATTGCCCGCGTCAGAAACCCCGAATATTCCGAGCTTATGCATCTTCTGAAAAATGAAATGAATCTTTCGCTCACCGTTAACCCCGATCTTGCGGTTGCCAAGGAAATTCACCGTATGTTCCGATTCCCTTCCGCCGCAAAAATTGATACTTTTTGCAAAGGCACCGTTGAATTTGCCGAATTTCTGATCACAGAGGATTCTCCTCTCTGCGGACTCGCGCTTTCTTATCTCCAGGAAAAATTCAATCGGAAATTTCTTATCTGCGCAGTTCTGCGCGGCGATTACGTCTATATTCCCTCGGGAGATTTTTGTTTACAGGAAAACGACACCGTCGGACTTGTGGCTTCCGAAGAGGATCTTCCCAATCTGCTGAAAGCAATCGGATTGCACAAGGATCCCGTCCGTAACGTTTTGATCGTCGGCGGAGGACGTACAACATATTATCTTATGGGAATGCTCCGTCACGGAAAAATCCGCACAAAAATCATTGAAAAGGATAAAAACCGCTGCCGTGAGCTTGCCGAACAATATTCCTGTCCCGTCATTTGTGATAACGGAACCAAACAGGATTTGCTTCTGGAAGAAGATCTGGAATAAGTGGATGCATTTCTCGCACTTTCCGATTCGGACGAAGAAAACGTCATCGTTTCCATGTATGCAAAAACCATTGCGCAAGGAAAAATTATTACAAGAATCAATTCCATGACGTATGCGGAAATCTTCAAAGAAATCGGTTTGGACGGTATCGTTTCTCCGCAAGACTCCACCGTCAACGATATTATACGCTACGTCCGTTCCATCACAAACGCATACAAGGATGAAACTTCTGAAATTGAAGCCTTGCACCGTTTTATGGATGACCGTTTGGAAGCCTTGGAGATGCTCGTCAAAAAGGATATCGAAAATATTACGGACATTCCTCTGAAACTGCTTCACTTACGGAAAGGTGTTTTGGTTGCCTGCATCGTCCGCAACAATCGCATCATCATTCCTTCCGGCGACAGTCAAATCCGCCGCGGAGACAAGGTTATTATCGTTACCCCTCAAGGACTTACGAAAGGACTCAAGGATATCCTGTACTGATATGAACACACGAATGATTCGATACCTTCTCAGTATCATATTATTGATCGAAGCGGCGCTTTTGCTGCCTCCGCTTCTTGTGGCTTGGATCTACGGAGAAAGCATTGCTCCGTTTTTGCTGACCATCGGAATTCTGCTTTTGATTTCCGTTCCTCCCGTACTCTTTAAGCCGTACAACACCCGAATCTATGCAAAAGACGGTTTTGTCTGCGTAGCCAGCGCGTGGCTTCTCATGTCCCTCTTCGGCGCGCTCCCTTTCGTTTTCAGCGGCGCAATCCCGAATTTTATCAGTGCATTTTTTGAAACCGCCTCGGGACTGACGACCACGGGCGCCTCTATTCTGACAGAAATCGAAAGCCTTCCCCGCGGTATTTTGTTCTGGCGCAGCTTTACACACTGGATCGGCGGTATGGGCGTGCTTGTTTTCATGCTCGCCATCCTTCCTCTTGCGGGCGGTCAAACCATGCACCTCATGCGCGCAGAGGTTCCCGGCCCCACCAAGGGAAAGCTCGTGCCAAAAATGAAAGATTCTGCTATGATTCTTTACGGAATTTATATTGCTCTGACTTTGATTCTTGCCGTCATTCTCCTGATTTGCGGGCAACCCTTATACCATGCTCTTGTCAACGCTTTTGCAACGGCAGGCACCGGAGGATTTTCGGTTCTTAATAATTCTATTGCCGGATATAACAGCCCTATTGTCGAATGGGTTATTGCTGTTTTTATGCTCTTGTTCGGTATAAATTTCAATCTATACTATTTTATGCTGATCGGGCATTTCAAGGAAATCCGAAAAAATGAAGAATTGCGCGTTTTTCTGTCTATCGTTTTTCTGTCTACCTTTGCAATTTCTGTCAACACCATAAAGCTGTATAACAATCTCGGAGATTGTATCCGAACAGCATTTTTCCAAGTTACCACAATCATCTCTACAGCAGGCTTTGCGACAACCGACTTTGACCTTTGGCCCTCGTTCTCCAAAACGCTTTTGGTTTTCTTGATGCTCATCGGTTCCTGTGCAGGCTCCACGGCAGGCGGTCTGAAGCTTTCCCGTGTCATGCTGATCTTCAAAAGCACCATACGGGAAATTCGCCATCTGCTCCGTCCTCGTTCAGTCAACATCGTCCGCATGGATGGTGTTCCCGTCCAGGATGACATCGTCCGCTCCGCAGTCGGTTATCTTGCGCTTTACGTTATGATGCTGATCTGTACGGTTTTCCTCATTTCCTTTGACGGTTATAGCTTTGAAACCAACTTTACTGCCGCCATCGCATGCTTAAACAATATCGGCCCCGGTCTGAAAGAGGTTGGACCAACGGGAAATTTTGCAGGATACTCCCTTCTTTCTCAATTCTTACTCGCCCTCTCTATGATTCTTGGAAGATTGGAAATCATCCCCATGTTGGTTTTGCTCTCCCCGGATACGTGGAAAAAAATGTTCGGTCAAAAGGAATCCGCAAAAATCAGAAGACTGCAACGAATCCGCAGATTCGCCTCCTCTGATTCCCCAAAAAAGCGTATTCACAAATAAATTGTATCCATTTTTCTGTAGAAAGAGGTATTTTATGGGTTTCATCCAAGTTGAAATTCTGACGCACGGAAAGAAGTTATCTTTTGAAATGGAATCCCACGGACTATATCAGCTTGATTTTCCGAAAAACACGCTAAAAACGCTTGACAAAATACTCTCGGTGCTCATCACCGACGACAGAATCATTTTGCGAACCGAAGACCGCGACTTCCGCCACGGAGCGCTTCAAGCGCCTTGGCTCAAAGACAACCGCAGAATGAATAATATCGACGCATACGATCGGGACGGAAATCATCTGTGGAATATCGGTGATATTGTCGGTGACATCAAAATGAGTTTCACAGGCTGTCACTTGACATCAAACGCACAATTGGTTGATGACGGCGCAATAAATACGGAAACCGCATATTCAGCAAATCTTTTGGTTTGCTTTTCGGGCGGTTACCGGTTTATCATCGATCCCATCCATCAAACCGTAATTTCAAAAACAAGTGGCAAATGGTAAAGCGAACACCCCGGATCCCCACTTATCTTTACACAGCTTTCAACTTTTTTCTGTCGTCAAACAGTGCAAAGGGCTCGGCTTTTCTGAAAACCGAACCCTTTGCACTTTATTTTAAGAAATCCCAAAAAACATCCTTTAAGTTTCTTCCTCGAAATCCGTCATGATCACACGGCCGCAAGCCGCAGGGGAATAAACGAAACGATCAATATGATCTCTGTTTTCGAAATATTCAAAACGATAATCCGCAGACGCGGTACTGCTGTAGGCATCCACCAACACCAATTTCACCTTCATTTTTTCGGGAATGATGTTTTTTATGTAAACAGCGGCGCGCTGACCGGAAAAAACTCCCTCGCGGTATTCTGCAAGTCCCGCAAGATTCGGTGTCAGCTCCACAAAAATTCCATACGGCTCGACACTGCGCACAACACCTGCAATGGTCTGACCAATCTCAAATTTTGCAACATTTTCTTCCCATGTTCCGAGCAGCTCCTTATGAGAAACATAAATACGGGAAGTTTCTCTGTCTATGCTCTTTATAACTGCTTTGATATACATTCCCGGATAAAAACGGTCTCTCGGATGGGAAATACGGGAAACCGAAATGCAATCGATGGAAAGAAGAGAAATCACGCCGCAGCCGATATCGACGAAAGCGCCGAACGGTTCCAGATGTGTTACCTTGGCATCAACCACGTCTCCGGGAATCAAAGTCATCAAATAATTTTCAAGACAGGATTTCTGCGCTTCTCTTCTGGAAAGCACGGCAACCGTTTCGCCGTGTTCCGTCACAAAGCCAAGTACTTTAAAGGAAACCGTTTTCCCCACACGGGTGATCACGGCAATATCTTTAATTTCTTCTCCGCAAGGATGATAAACCGCCTCTTCTCTGGGAATTTTTCCTCTCATAGAACCAAGATCAACGTAAAGTGAAAAGTCCGAGTCGCAGAGCGTAACTTGCCCTTCCAATATTTTTCCCGTCGCCGCCGCTTTTTCCAGCGCACTTTGCGAATAAAAGGATTCTCTTCCTTCTGTTCCAATATAAAATCCTTCGGGTTTATACATTTGTGTATTCATGAGTATCCTCCGCTTTTTTCAGTAAGATATGCCTCATTGTATGCAAAAAACAGAAAATTATGACATCTGCAACAGGCTCGGATAAGATTGAAAAATACTTATGCAAGTAATTTTTTCTGAATTTTCACATGAAATAAATTTTTTCTTGACAAACCTGTTTCGGTGTGATAATATGAAAACAAAAAGTTTTCACTTCCCATAATAATCAGGGGTGCTGAATACAGATTCGGCTGAGAAGAGGATGCCATCCGAAAACCCTTTTAACCTGATATGGATAATACCAGCGCAGGAAGATTATGCAAACTCTCTTTTTCAAAAAAGTAAGGCTTGCCGTATTCTTTTCTTGCGGCAAGCTTTTTTATTGCATAAAAGCAAATATATATGCCGAACCGATTGCAATCAAACCGAAAGCTTTGCCCGCTCTTATCATTCGGGAAATAATGCGAAAACGATCTTTCCATCTCGCCGTACTCCAATATTGCGGCACATCATCTATTCATTGCGGAACTACCCGCAGAAAAGGAGTTTTATCATGAAAAACAAAAAAGCGAAACATTTACAGGCATTGACGGAAAGCGCACTCATGATTTCCCTTTCCGTTATACTCAGTTTTCTGAAACTGATCTCCATGCCGTACGGCGGTTCGGTAACGCTTGCCTCCCTCTTGCCGATTGCCATCATCTCCTACCGACATGGAATGGGACACGGCGTTTTTGCGGCAACGGTTTACGGAATCATTCAACAAATTTTAGACCTATCACTCCTCGCTTATGCCACCTCATGGAAAAGCGTGGTTGCCATCGTCGTTCTTGATTATCTTCTTGCTTTCTCTGCTGCGGGAATTGCGGGAATTTTCCGCCGTCCGATTCAAAACCAGCCTTTGGCATTGACACTTGGCTGTTTTCTCATTTCTCTTTGCCGTTATGCTTGCCATGTGATCAGCGGCGCTACCGTCTGGGCAGGGCTTTCCATCCCCACCGAAGCCGCGCTTTCTTTCTCCTTTGCTTATAACGCCACTTACATGATTCCCGAAACCATCGTTTTATTGGTTACCACCGTTTATATTACCTCCAATATCAATTTTAAAACGCCGCATCCAACCCGTTTGCAAAACCGCACAATGCCCGTCAAACACAGTTGGATTTCTCCGACCGCAGGTCTGATCGCTTTGATTGCCGTTATTACGGATACCGTCATCATCTTCCGTAATATTCAGGATGAAGACGGAAATTTTGTAATCGAAAGTCTTCTTCACGTCAATTGGACACTCGTGATTGCCATCACAGCCACCACCCTCTTGATTGTCTGTGCGTTGCTTGCCATCGGAAAAGTTCTTTCCGAACAATCCAAATCGTAAAGGAATTTTTTATGAAAGCCATTATCATTACACCTTTTCTTCTCTATCCCATCCGCAAAATCATCTCTCCCGAAGAAGCGGATTTGATTATTTGCGCAGATTCTGCGTATATAAAAGCGCAAAAAGAAAACATCACGCCTCATGCCGTCATTGGAGATTTTGATCACGGAGAACAAGGCGAACCGCAAGGAAAATTCGAAAAATTGCTTCGTTTTTCTTCCGTAAAGGACGATACGGATACCATGCTTTGCGTTAAATACGCTTTGAACCGCGGCGCGGATGAAATTCTGATCATCGGCGGTATTGGCGGCAGACTGGATCATACGTTTGCCAACTTGCAGACATTGGCATATATTCATGATCATGGCGCAGCAGGCAAAATTTCAGACGGAGATCACGATATTTTTCTGATCTCTTCTTCCCTTACCCTGCGCAAAGGAAACTATGATTATGCCTCGGTGTTTGCCTATGATTCCGTTTGCAAGGACATTTCACTCAAAGGGTTTAAATATGAAGGAGAGAATCTTGAGCTTCAAAGCAATTTTCCCCTCGGTGTCAGCAATGAAATTACCGCCGAGCATGCCGAAATCCGTGTCGGAGAAGGTCGGTTGCTCGTAATCCTTGCAAAAAAAGAAAAAATTTCCTGAAAATGGTTCTGAAGCCGAAAATATGAGAGCCGTCCCCAACAAAATGTTGTTACGGACGGTTCTTTTTCTTTATTCGTTTTACGAAACAGCGGATTTTTCAAAAAATTTTTCATAATTTTAAAAAAGTTTGTAAGATTTCCGTCATTTCGGTGTCTTATAGACAAAGGGGGGTGATTGCGTGACGGATATTGAGCAGCTTTATCATACATATTTCAACGATGTTTATCGGTATATTCTGCGGCTTTCGGGAAATGCGCATACTGCCGAAGAAATCACGAGCGAAACATTTTTCAAAGCCATAAAGTCAATCGACCGCTTTCGCGGAGATTGCGATGCGCGCGTATGGCTTTGTCAGATTGCGAAAAACTGTTATTATTCTTATGTAAAGAAAATCGAAAAAACCGTTTCTTCGGAAGAAACCGAACTGCGCGAAAGCCCCGATCCCTCTTCTGATGTGGCAGAAGAATATGCAGTCCGTGAAGAGCTTGAACGGATCCGCCAGATTCTTCACGGCATAAGTGAGCCATATAAAGAAGTGTTCATGTGGCGCGTTTACGCACAGCTCAGTTTCCGAGAGATTGCGCAAATGTTCGGTAAGAATGAAAACTGGGCATGCGTAACCTATCATCGAGCGCGAAAAATGATAAAAGAACGATTGGAGGAAAAAAATTGAAAAAAGAATGCTTCATTATCAGAGATCTTTTACCGCTTTATGCGGAAAATATGGTCAGCACGGAAACCGCACAATATATAGAAGAACATCTGCATATATGTGAAGAATGCTGTGCCGAACTGAATGATTTGAAAGAAGGAGAAGCGCTGAATAAAATCAAGGAGGAAACCGCTTCCGATACCGGCAAGCCCTTCAAGAAGATGATGAAACGTATGAACAGACAATTTTCCATGTTCGCCTATACAATGATTATGTTTTTTATCTTTCTTGGATTCAGCTTTACCGCAGGTGAAAATTTAATGTATAACAGCCTGATCATGCCGATCGTCGGCATTTTCGGCTATTATGTTTTCCGATGGAAAGCAGTCTTCAAGGTACCCTTGCTTCTGCTCGTAATCGACCTTGCTGTATTCGCCTTTCAGCTCGTTGAGATCGGTTTTGCGGATACGCTCGGCTGGACGCTGATCTATTCCGTTTTCGTGCTCATCGGTATTGCCATTGCTTTTCTCTTACACTTCGCATTCCGAAAGGAGGATCTGAAATGATCAAACGCATATTAAAAATCTCGGCATTTTGCGTAGCTGTCGCCCTGATCATAGGAGTTTGCTCGTTTGCCAACGGACTCGTGGGAAATCCATTCTCCAAAATGCTGGCACGCCGCACGGCCGAAAAACATCTGGAAGCCAACTATCCCGAAACCGATTACATCATTGACACCGTTTCGTATAACTTCAAGGACGGCGGATATTACGCCCATATCACCTCTCCGAGGAGTATGGACGGCAATTTCACATTGAGAATTTCCATGCTCGGAAAATTGACGTATGATGACTATAATTCCCGTGTGAAAAATCACGGAAACGTAGCCAATCGCTTATTTTTTGAATACCGCGAAATGACAAAATCTATTCTGGACAGTTACGCTTATCCGTATACGGTATCCATGGGATACGGCGATCTGGAATTCGACCGCGAACGAGGCGAGGAACCGATTGAAGGCGCTTTGCTGAGAGAAGACCTTGTCAATGACAGATTTTATAACGTAGGTGAGCTTGGAGCAAAAAACGGAAAACTCGTTCTGTATATTGACAGCGATACCGTTACCAATGAAAAAGCGGCAGAAATTCTGCTCAAAACAAAAGAGCTGATGGATCAGTCGGGAATTTCGTTTTATTCCGTTCATTTTTGTCTGAGATATCCGCCCTATGATCCCGAAAAATCCTATCACCGTCCCGACGGCGAAATCAACATCCGAAACTTTCTCTATACCGATATTTACGAGGAAGACATGGTTCAGCGTATCGCACAGGCAGTCGAGGATACGAAAAATTATTATAACGAGCAAAACAAAAAGTGATACCCTGCATAACATTGACACGGCAATAAAACGCCGTGTCTTTTTCGTACATGATACAATCAAACGAAACAACTGCAAAATATCTTGATTTACCTATAACAATGTGCTATAATATCCGTATAAAGACTATTTGAAAGGAAACGAAAATCATGAAGCTTTTATTCAAACAAAGATTTTTCTCATGGTTTGACAGCTATGACATATACGACGAAGCAGGAAATACGATTTACATTGTAAAGGGCGAGCTTTCGTGGGGACACTTTTTACGTATTTACGATGCAAACGACAACGAGATCGGCAGCGTAAGAGAAAGAGTCCTGACGTGGCTTCCGAAATTCGAGATGTATCTCGGCGAACGATACATCGGCTGTATCAATAAAGAATTTTCCTTTTTCCGACCGAAATTCAATATTGATTATCATGGATGGCAGGTTGAGGGCGATTGGTTTGAATGGGATTACGCCATCTTGGATGCCGCAGGTGAGCAAGTTGCTTACGTTTCCAAAGAGCTCTGGAATTTTACGGATACTTACGTTATTGATGTCCGCAATCCGCAGGATGCCATTTATGCGCTGATGCTCGTTCTTGCCATCGATGCGGAGAAATGTTCGAGAAATTAAATATCAGATGATTGTAAATTTATAAAATCAGATATGAGGTATAAAAATGATACTTGAACTGAAAAACATTGACAAATCCTTTGGAGAGAAAGAGGTCTTGAAAGGTGTTTCTTTCACGGCAGAGGGCGGAAAAGCGTTCGGTCTGCTCGGAAGAAACGGCGCCGGAAAAACGACAACGATCCGTATTCTGATGAATGTATTTCCTGCAAACCACGGAGAAATTCTCATTGACGGAAAACCGATCAATTACGATAAAATCGGCATTGGCTACCTTCCCGAGGAAAGAGGACTTTATCCCAAAAAACTCATTATTGATCAACTTACATATTTTGCAGAGCTGAAAGGCATGAGTGCAAAAGCAGCAGTGAAATCCGTTGATTTCTGGCTCGGCAGACTTGGTATGACAGAATACCGCAACAAGCGTTTGGATACCCTGTCAAAAGGAAATCAGCAAAAAATACAGTTGATCACTGCACTTGCGCACGACCCTGAAATCGTGATCCTTGACGAGCCTTTCTCGGGACTCGACCCCGTCAATGCCATGTTGTTAAAGGATGTGGTAAAAGAACAGATCGCAAAAGGAAAAATCGTTCTGTTTTCAAGCCATCAGATGAGTTATATAGAAGAATTTTGCGACAGCATTGCCATCATCAATGCAGGCAAGGTGGCAATCAGCGGAGATCTTCATAAAATCAAAAGAAATTATGTGCGGGATAAACTGGTTGTAAGCACGCCAAAAAAACAACAGATCAAAACTGATTTGGGCAGCATTTGTACTGCGCGTGAAGACGGCACACTGCTCATTCAGCTTGCAAGCCCGAGCGAAAAGCAGGCGATGATGAAACGGCTTATCGAAAACTACGATATTGACGAGGTAAAGGTATTCGAGCCTTCTCTGAATGATATCTTTGTGGAATACGCAGGCGAGCAGATATAAGGAGATGGGAGCATGAAACAATTTGGAAAAATACTGAAATTTGAACTGAAAGGCTATCTGAGAAATAAAGTGTTTGTGGGAATTACCGTTTTTCTTATGGCAGCCATTACCGTCGTTATGTTTATTCCCAATATAATCACAGCTTTTGAAACGGAGGATGAAGGCAGTACAACACCGACCGAATTCCCCATCATGCTCGTTTCTGCCGAGGACGAAACGCTGTCAGCTCTCATAAGAGAATATTTCGAAAATGCTTTTCCCTCTTACCGTGTCAAATCTTCCCAAGGAAGCCTTGACGAGATCAAATCCGAAGTCATCTCCGGCAACGCGGAATGTGCATTCGTAATGAACAGCGCTTCCTCCTATATCTATTATGTAAACAATCTTTCCATGTATGATATGAATACCGAGATCGCCAACACCGTTCTGCAGGAAGTATACCGTATGAATGCAATGATACAAAACGGGCTGACACCCGAGCAAGCAGGAGAAATTCTTTCCGTACAGATCGAAAGCGGTACAGAAACACTCGGTAAAGACCAAATGCAAAATTTCTTCTATACCTATATTATGATTTTTGCATTATATATGGTCATTCTTCTTTACGGGCAGATGGTTGCAACCAACGTCGCCACCGAAAAAAGCTCAAGAGCAATGGAGGTTCTGATCACAAGCGCAAAACCTGTCAGCATGATGTTCGGCAAGGTTCTCGCCTCCTGTATTGCAGGTTTTTCACAGCTTGTTCTCGTATTCGGAACGGCTATTCTGCTTTACAATGTAAACAAGGATGCGCTTTCCAATCCTCTGATATCCTCAATTTTTGATATTCCTGTTGAACTGTTTATTTTCATGATTGTTTTCTTTATTCTCGGTTTTCTGATTTATGCCTTCATGTTCGGAGCAATCGGTTCAACCGCCTCCAAGTTGGAAGATATCAATACTTCGGTTATGCCAATCACATTCCTTTTTGTCATCGCATTTATGGTAGTGATCTTCTCCATGACCAGCGGCTCTGTTGATAATACTGCCATGCTCATTTGCTCTTACATTCCGTTTACTTCGCCCATGGCTATGTTTACAAGAATTTGCATGAGCACAGTGGCTTGGTATGAAATTGCGGTTTCCATTGCCATTCTGATCGGTTCCACCATCGGCATCGGATTCCTTTCCGCAAAAATCTACCGTGTCGGCGTCCTGCTTTACGGAACACCTCCCAAAATGGGAACAATCCTGAAAACGGTATTTCGAAAACAATAAGCGCTTCTTTTCAAATTTTATTTGCAGTAAAATAGCGCAAAAATTGCCCTCGTTTCATTGAAATGAGGGCAATTTTTCAGCCGATCAATAGTTTTTTCAATTTTTCTGCATTAAAAAACAAAAATAAATTTCTCATGAGAGAATCCCAAAACGGGACGGCATTGCCGTCCCGTTAAAACAATGAAATTACGCCTCAAAGAATGCTTCCAATGCTTTATGTACCATGTAAACGTCGGTTTTCGAAACAACTTCGTAAGGAGCGTGCATGGAGAGAACCGGAACACCGAGGTCGATAACATCGATATTGTATTTTGCGATGTATTTCGCAACGGTTCCGCCTCCGCCCTGGTCGATCTTACCAAGCTCGGAGGTCTGCCAGATGACGCCGGCATTGTTGAGAACATTACGGATATATCCCGCAAATTCTGCAGAAGCATCGTTCGTGCCGGATTTACCCTTCGCACCCGTATATTTCGTGATAACTACGCCGTTATTGACAAAGCAGGAGTTTCTCTTTTCGGAAACCTCGGGGAAGTTGGGATCAAATGCCGCGTTAACGTCGGAGGAGAGACATTTGGAGTTTGCTCTTACAACGATATCGGATACGCCGAAGGTACGCGCAAGGTCGATAATGATATCAAAGTAAGCCGCGCTCTGCATACCGGTATTACCGTCGGAGCCGACTTCTTCTTTATCGGCAAGGATTGCCATAATGGTATGCTGAGGGTTCTTCACAGCCATCAGCGCCGTCAGGGAAGGATATGCGCAAACGCGGTCGTCATGACCGTAAGAGCCGATCAAGCTTCTGTCAAAGCCGATATCGCGCGCCTTGAAAGCGGGAACCGCGGAAATTTCAGCGCTCAGAAAATCGGATTCGGTAATGCCGTATTTATCGTAAAGAATCTTCATAATGTTCAGCTTTACACCGTCGGAAAGATTCTTTTCAAAAGGTCTGGAACCGGAAAGAATGTTGAGCTGTTCGCCTGCGATCACGTCCTTTGCGGGTTTATTCATCTGGTTTGCCGCAAGGTGGGGAAGAAGATCGTCAATGTAGAATACGGGATCAGATTCATCTTCGCCGATCACGATATCCACAACCGTTCCGTCTGCTTTCATAACGGAGCCGTGAAGCGCAAGCGGAATTGCCGTCCACTGATATTTTTTAATACCGCCGTAGTAGTGTGTTTTGAGATAGCCGAGTCCGTCGGTTTCATAAAGCGGATGCGCTTTGAGATCCACACGGGGAGAATCGATGTGGGAAGCAGCGAAATACACGCCGTTTTCAATGCTTTCCGTACCGATTACGAAAGCGGTAAGTCCCTTGCCGCGGTTATTGCAATAATATTTTCCGCCTGCGGTAACTTTCATGCCGTAGGTATAAGGAACGAAGCCTTCCTCTTCGAGCATCTGAATGCTGACTTTCACGCATTCTCTTTCGATCTTGCTGGCATCCAGATACTTTTTGTAACCTTCCGCATAAGCATACGCCGCTTCGATTTCTTCCTCGGACAGCTCATTATACGTATTTTTTACTTTGTAAAAAAGCTGTTCCTTGAGAAGCTGTGCCTGGGATTTTTCTTTGTGGTCTGACATAAATATATTTCCTTTCTCATCAAAAAAATTTACGTTTCAAATTTTCCGTTCTCCGTTTTCATTTGCGGTAACGGGTACAATATTCCGCGTAATATCCGGAAACGCGCTTTACATAATTGCGAACACCTTCATTGGGAATACTTTCCACAATCAGCGTTTTTCCGTCACGGGAATATTTTTGATCTTTCAGCCAACGCCGTACGTTTCCGATGCCGCCGTTATAAGCGGCAAGAATCTGTTCGTTTCCCGTCAGATAACGGGAAAGCCAATGCAAATAATACGCGCCGCACATCACGTTGAATTTTCCGTTTTCCAGATCTTCGTAAGATTCCTCCAGATTCAAATGCATCTTGATATCATCCTCATACGTGGATTTCAAAATCTGCATAAGCCCCTTGGCACCGGAGGAAGATAAGCAGGTTGGATTAAAGGTACTTTCTGCGCGAATAACAGCCATGATGAGTCTGGAATCAATTCCGTACTGCGCGCCGTAACGCACCGCCCATTCATGACAGATGTTTTCATGAATTTTTTGTCCCGATTCCGCAACGGAACCGTAAAGTTCATCATAATGTTCTTTGTAAACAAGAACCTCTTTTACATACTCTTTTGTTTCTTCAAAAGGAATTTTCTCCGCATCCAAAAAACCGTATTCATCCAGATACCCTTCATTTCGCCATTGATTGACGTTACCCACCCCTGCATTGTATGCAGCCAAGGCTTCCTCAGCGGTTCCGTAATACACATACCAACGGGCAAAATACCAAACACCCACCTGTATATTCGTTTCGGGATCCAAAAGGGCTTCCGTATCCTCCGTCAATCCGAGTTTTCCGCAAATATCGTCGCGATACGTTTTCGGCATGATCTGCATAAGTCCCATCGCCCCCGCAGAGGAAATGGCTTTGGGAGAAAATTTACTTTCCGATTTGATGATTGCATAAATCAAATTCGGTTCCACACCGTAAAGATTTGAATATTTCTCCACGTATTCACGGTATTCCCTCGGATAAACGGCACAGTCAATCAAAAACTTCGCATAGCCGGATGCCGTCGAAAAAAGCAATGCAAGAAGCAAACAGCAAATCAAGACTGTACGTATAAGCTTCCGTTTCTTTTTTCTTTCTTCCATTGGAATCAAAATGCCACCACCCCGTTATCAAATTTACCGATAGATATAAATTTTTTCCATCATATCTTCAAAATTCTGCGCAAGCATTTGCAGATCTCCGTTATTTTCCAGAACATAATCGCAGGACTCACGGAAAAAAGCCGCATTGTGTTGGGAAGCAAGACGGGAACGAATTTCAGATTCACTCCGTCCGTCACGCACGGATAAACGGCTAACTGCAATTTCAATGTCTGCAGTTACACCGATTACCAGATCACAGAATTTTTCCAAACCGTATTCGAAAAGAAGCGGCGCATCCAAAACTGTGGCAATATCCTGCTTTCTTGCCGTTTCAATACATGCCGTTACGGCAGTCATAATAAAAGGAGAAACCGTTTCATTGAGTTTTTTCAGTGCGTTCGAATCGGAAAAAACCAAAGCACCGAGTTTTTTTCGGTCAACGGATCCGTTTCGGATATAATCCTTACCGAAAGCGTTCTCCACAAGCATGGCGTATTGTCTGTCCTCGTAAAGCGAATGTACCAGAGCATCGCAGTCAATCAGGCGAAATCCCCTTTTTTCAAACCATACGGCAACCGTACTTTTTCCAGCTCCCGACATTCCCGTCAATCCAATCAGCATAAAAGTTCTCCTTCTTCCGACCGTATCCGATTCTGTTATCTGTTCTTCATAATTATATATATAGCACCGTGTATGCCGATGCTTTCAGCATACGATTATAGAGCGCAAGTCCAATGCCTTCCGTTTTTCCGATCACGGCGTAAATTGCCGAGGCTTCCGTTTCGTCAAAACGGCGCAAACAATCAAAAAGTAAATGGGAATGCGCCTTATCATCTTCTTTTTTTCCGTAAGAATAAACATTCTTACCCTTCAAAAACGGCAGATGTTCATCATAGCAAAGAATGCCGATTTCCGGATCTTCCTCAAGCCGCGCCTGAAAAAAAGCAATTGCTTTTCTGTCCAAGTCTTCTTCTTTTTCTGTACGGATGAGATAAACTCTTGCGCGCGGCGCATAATGCCGATATTTCATACCCGGAGCTTGAGGAGAGACACCTTCGGGGAGTTTTCCCAGAATGCCGTTATCCAGAACCACATTTTCACAAACCGTGCGAAGCATTTCCGGGGTAATTGCACCGGGACGAAGCAAAATTAATCGGTCTCCGTCAATCTTTACAATCGTGGATTCCAATCCGACTTCGGCTTCCCCACCGTCAATGATACAGTCAATTCTTCCGCTCAGATCATCGGCAACATGACTCGCCGCCGTGGGACTCGGTCTACCCGAAACATTTGCGCTCGGCGCCGCTACGGGAACACCCGCAATACGGATGAGCTCTCTCGCCACGGGATCACCGGGGCATCGGATTCCCACCGTTTGCAAACCGCCCGTAACGGAAAGGGGAATGTTTTCCCTTTTCGGAAGCACAATCGTCAGAGGTCCCGGCATAAAAGCCTTTGCCAACGCCTCGTAAAGCGGTCCCGTATGCGCGTATTTTTCGGCATCTGTGGGACGGGCGATATGGACGATCAACGGATTATCGCTCGGTCTGCCCTTTGCGGCGTATATTTTCCCTGCCGCGCTCGCATCCAAAGCATTTCCGCCAAGGCCATAAACCGTTTCTGTCGGAAAAGCAACCAATCCACCCTCGGCGAGAATCCTCGCAGGGAGGGAAAGCTGACACGACAGAGGCTTGGAAAAATCTATTTTTATCAATTCTGTTTTCATAATATTTACTATCGTTTTGTCCTTGCTCTTTGATTTTCTCGGCATCATTCCGCAGAGTCTTTCTCTGCGCCTTTGCCGAGCCGTTCGGCAGTATCCACAGCAATCAAAGCGTTCACAACCGTTTCAATCTTACCGTTCATAAACGTATCTAACGTGTAAAGTGTCAAACCGATTCTATGGTCGGTAACTCTGCCCTGCGGAAAATTATACGTACGGATGCGTTCGCTCCGATCACCCGTTCCCACCTGACGGCGACGTTCATCTGCAATTTCGCTGTCTCTTTTCGTTTTTTCAATATCGTATAATTTCGCACGTAAAAGTTTCATGGCTTTGTCGCGGTTTTTGAACTGGCTTCTTTCTTCTTGACATTCCACAACAATGCCGCTGGGTTTATGTAAAATACGGATCGCGGATTCGGTTTTGTTGATATGCTGACCGCCTGCGCCGCTGGATTTGCAGGTTTCGATTTCCAGATCGGCAGGATTGATCTCTACTTCCACGTCTTCCACCTCAGGGAGAACCGCAACCGTTACCGTTGATGTATGAATCCTTCCCTGCGATTCCGTTTGAGGTACGCGCTGTACGCGGTGAACCCCGCTTTCGAATTTCAGTTTGGAATATGCGCCGTCGCCTTCCACGGAAAAGGAAACTTCCTTAAATCCTCCGAGTCCCGTTTCATTCAAGGAGAGCAATTCCGTTTTCCATCCCGAAGAAGCCGCAAACATCGAATACATCCGATAAAGATCGTATGCAAAAAGCGCAGACTCATCGCCCCCCGCACCGCCTCGGATTTCCACGATTACGTTTTTATCATCGTTGGGATCACGGGGCAATAGAAGAATCTGCAATTCCTTTTCACAGGAAGAGATTTTTTCTTTGGCAACGGCAAGCTCTTCTTCTGCCAGCATACGGATTTCGGGATCTTCCTCACCTGAATCCTCCAGCAAAATCTCGGCTTCCTCCGCCGTTTCTTTTGCTTTTTTATATTCACGGAACTTTTCAACGATCGGAACAAGTTTTTTGTGTTCCTTCATCATTTCACGGAAGCGTTCCGCATTCTCCGTAATTTCGGGCATGGAGAAGCGTTGTTCGATCTCTTCAAAACGCGATTCGATCTCCGATAATTTTTCCAACATAAAAAGCTCCCCCTTCCTTTTTATTTTCATACCATTTTATATTATACTATATTTCTTTTATAAATGCAATAACCAAGAGAAAAGAAAAAATAAAAATCCCAATAAAACCAACCGTAAAAGCGTTCCGTATCCCGAAAAAAATGTTTTCTGCCGTTTTCGTTTGAACGAGGAAACGAGAGATTTTAAGAGAAAACGAGAGATGTTGAATTGCTAAATTAAAAATTTCAAAAAACTTTTTAAAAAGGTGTTGACAAGCGGTAAAGAATGTGTTATAATCTCTTGCGTTACACGAAGAAAGGACGCCTTGTGTCCTGAAGATTTATTTTTGGAGGAAGTTATCAATGTCTACTTTTATGGCAAAAAAAGAGACTCTGGAACGTAAATGGTACGTTATCGACGCAGCAAACAAACCCCTCGGTAAAACTGCCGTAGCTGCCGCTAACATTCTCAGAGGTAAACATCGCCCTGAATTCACCCCCCACGTTGACTGCGGTGAATTTGTTATCATCATCAACGCAAGCAAAGCTGTTCTCACAGGCAAGAAGCTCGAACAGAAATACTATCGCCGTCACACCGGTTACATCGGCGGTCTGAAAGAAGTTCAGTACAAGACCCTCATGGCAACCAAGCCCGAACTCGCAATGCAGCTCGCTGTTAAGGGTATGCTCCCCCACAACAAGATTGGTGACCGCAGCATTACACGTCTCAAAGTTTATGCAGGCGCTGAACACAAACAGCAGGCTCAGCAGCCCACCCCCTACACCGTAGACTGAGAAAGGAAGGCTTAAAGAATTATGTATACAAGTGCAAAACCCTACTTCTACGGTACAGGTAGAAGAAAAAAATCCGTTGCTCGTGTTCGTATTTATCCCGGCACAGGCGCAATCACCATCAATAAGAGAGATATCGACGACTACTTCGGTCTCGAAACCCTCAAACTCATCGTTAACCAGCCTTTCGCCGTAACCGGCACAGAAGGCAAATTTGACATCGTTTGCACTGCTCAGGGCGGCGGTATCTCCGGTCAGGCAGGCGCTATCCGTCACGGCGTTGCAAAAGCTCTTCTTCAGGCTGACGAAACCTACAAGCCCATGCTCAAAAAAGCAGGTCTTCTCACTCGTGACCCCAGAATGAAGGAAAGAAAGAAATACGGTCTCAAAGCCGCTCGTCGTGCTCCCCAGTTCTCCAAGAGATAATTACCCATTTGGGATTATTTCAATATACAAAAAGCTCTGCTTCAGCAGGGCTTTTTGTTTTTACAAAACCAAAATAGCTGAAACAATCGATCACGATTTGCTTTAATCAAAAAGGACGGTTCAATTTGTAAAGAATTGAGCCGTCCTATTTACTTTTTGCCGTTTTTATGGTATAATACAACTAATAGATAAACTTGAATTTGCGGAGGAGAACGCATATGAAATACAAAGGAACGCTTATTGTTGTTAAAGATTGTAACCGTGCGTTAAAGTTCTATAGTGATATGTTTGGGTTTCAACTGCTTCAAGACAACG
>JAFQEK010000026.1 GCA_017399025.1 Clostridia bacterium | reverse complement strand
TCCGTTTCGTATACGCGCCTGCTCCCCGCCGCCTGCATGATCCTGCTTGCCATGCTCCTGCTCTTTACGCTGTTTCACGAACTGGACGTGATTGCGCTTGGTGATGAAACGGCAATCGGGCTCGGACTTTCCGCAAAAAAATATAGAGGGCTGTTCCTGCTTCTCTGCGCTTTGCTTGCGGGAGCGGCGGTCAGTTTTTCGGGATTGCTCGGTTTCGTGGGACTGATCGTTCCGCATTTTGTCAGAAAATTGACGGGAAACGAAAGCAAAAAATTTCTCCCGATGGCAGCTGTTACGGGAGCGGCTTTTGTCTGTCTTTGCGATACGGCAACAAGAGTAATTTTTGCGCCCTATGAGCTTCCCGTGGGAATTGTCATGGCGGTGCTGGGCGGTCCTTGCTTTGCCTTTCTTCTCCTGCAAACGAAAGGAAGAAAAAAACATGCTTGAGATAAAAAATCTGTACGCAGGATACGGAAATTTTTCCGTTTTACAGGATGTTTCCCTTTGCTGTGAGACCGGGAAAATTACGACTGTGATTGGTGCAAACGGTTGCGGAAAAAGTACGCTTCTGAAATCTGCGGTCGGCATGACGGACATCAGCTCCGGCGAGATTATACTGAATGGAAAATCCGTTCGGAACATGCATGGTCCCTTGCGCGCGCAAAAGATATCCTATCTTGCACAGGGAAAAAACATTCCCGACATCACCGTAAAAAATCTGGTGCTTCACGGCCGTTTTCCATATCTTTCCTATCCCCGGAGATACCGTCCGCAGGATTATGTTGCCGCCGAAAAAGCTTTGCAAAAAATGGGCATCGAAAATCTTGCCGACAAGTATTTGCGCGAACTTTCGGGCGGTATGCGGCAAAAGGTTTACATTGCAATGGCGCTCTGTCAGGAAACGGAAGTTATTCTGATGGATGAACCGACAACGTATCTTGACATTGACCGTCAATTCAAGCTTGCCGAAACGATGAAAAATCTTGCAAACGAAGGACGGACGGTCGTTGCGGTTTTGCACGATATCATTCTGGCACTGAAAATTTCCGATCGGATTGCGGTGATGGAAAACGGGCGTATGGTCTGCGTGGAAACACCTGAAGAAATTCTTGAGAAAAAAATCATTCCTCGTATTTTTCACGTGGAAATTGTTCCTGTGCTTTGCGGAGGGGAACTCGAATACGTTTACAGAAAGGTGGATGAATCATGACGCATTTTCCTCTGTTCTTAGATATCAAGGATAAAGAAATTCTTATTTTCGGAGGCGGAGAATTTGCTCTGCAACGCGTAAAAAAGCTTTTTCCTTTTTCTGCTCGTTTGCGCGTGATCTCCGAACAAATCTGCGAGGCAATCCATCAATTGGAAAATTCTGAGAGCGTAATGTTGGAAGAACGCGCCTTTTCGGAAAACGATCTTGACCGTTTTCCGCCGTTTGTCATCATTGCGGAAGACGAGGAAAAGACGGCCCGGATTTATAAAGCCTGCCAAAAAAGACATATCCCCGTCAATGCGGTGGATCAGCCGAAATACTGCGACATCATTTTCCCATCTGTCGTTTCCACAGAGCATCTTTGCATCGGCATTTCCTCGGGAGGTATTTCTCCCACAGCCACGGTGGAATTTAAGGAACGGATTGAACAAATGATTCCGGAAAATATGGATGGCATTTTGGAATGGATGGGCGAACTCCGAAATGACATCAATGAAAATCTTCCGAAAGAAAAGCGCAAGCGTGCGCTCAGGGAAGCCTTCCGGAAAGCGATGGAACGAAACCGTCCTCTCACCTCGGAAGAATTACAGACAGAAATTTTTTGAGCAGATTGTATTTCAATGAAAACCAAAGCCGTTGGCGCTTGCGCCGACGGCTTTGGTTTTATATCACGTAAACTTGAAAAAATCAAACGGAAAGACGGATGGTCTTGATTTCAAACGCGCGGAAGGTAAGATCCACGGAGCTATTCTTTACGGGAAGCTCTGCTCTTACGTTTTCGAGCATATCGCAATCATAAGCCTTGAAGTTTTCAGCGAACGAAGCGGTAAGTTTGGCAGGAACTGCCGCTTTCTTCGATTCGTAAAGACGAACGATGACATCGCCGCTTCCATCTTCTGCCAATTTCACGGTATCAATGATGATATTATCATGATCTGTTTGCAAATAGCTTGCATCCAATACACCGCCCGAAAGAACTGTGGGGTGGATATTGAGTTCGTAAGCCTGTTTTACCACGTCTGCGGAAACGAAATCGCCTTCCCACGCCGTAAACGCATAAGTGAAATTGTGAACACGGTTATCAGTACGGAAATCGGGACAAGCACCGGAACGGAGAAGTGTCAGTTCCATGCTGTTTCCGTTGACGGAAATTCCGTATTTGCAATCGTTCATTACAGCCGCGCCGTGAGAATTGTCGCGCAATGCGGTATAACGGTGATTGCAAACTTCAAATCTTTCTTTGTCATACAGTCTGGAACGATGCGTGGGACGTTCCACGTAACCAAACTGCATTTCATTGATGGCATTTTCCGCATAAATATCCACGGGGAATCCGACTTTGAGCAAACGGTGAAGCTCTTTCCAATCGATTTCCGTTTCAAATTCGATTCTCTTGGAATCCTTTGCAAGACGGATATACTGTGTGTAAGAAGAATCGAGCAATTTACCTGTTACTTTCAAAACGGCTTCCATGCCCTGTTCAACTGCTTCCACACAAATATCATAAGCACCTTCGATTTCCTGATATACATAGTTGGAATCAATATCCCAGCCGTCCCATCTTCTCGGAACGTCTTTGAAGAGACGGAATTTATTCATTGCACCTGCCGCAAATTCTCTTCCGCTTTCTTTCAGAATAAAGGAGATAACTTCGCCTTTGTTATTGATGACGGCTTTCACCAAAGCGTTTTCCAGAACGTAACCCGTTTCGGTCTTCGTTACAGTTGCGTTTCCTGCTTCAATTGCTTGTGCAGTATTTGTGGGAACGAGGGAAATTGCGCCGCAAGCGGGAACGGTAACCACAGCTTTGCCGTTTTCCACGGGAACATATGTACCGTCTGCCATCAAAGCACCTTTTTCAAACGTTTCGGGCAAAGTAACCAGAGCTTTTCTTTCAAAGCCAAGGGAGTTGAACACCGTTACGGCAGAAGGGTTGGGATTCATTGCAAGCAGACAGTTCTGCGCGGTTTTGGTGAGCGCGCCTGCTTCGGCAATCACCTTATTGTGCAATTTTTCTGCTTCCACATAAACTCTGCCGATGGAAGAACCGGGCAAAATATCGTGGAACTGATTGAGCAAAACATCTTTCCAGAGTTCTTCTGCCTTCGCATACGGATATTCTCCTCCTGCAAGAGCGGCAGGAACTGCCCAGAATTCGAGCTCTCTCATGGCTTCTTCGCTTTCTCTGTTGCCTTTTTTCACGGAAGCCTGCGTGGTATACGTACCTCTGTGCGCCGTGAAATAAAGCTCGCCAACATAAGTATTTTTCGGTTTGCCCTTTTGCGCTTGCATATCCTCGAAAAATTCAACGGGATCGGCAATCTTGATCTTTACGCCGCCTTCCAGGTCTTTCTGACGGAGCGCGTATTCAATATGATCTCTGGTCGGACCGCCGCCGCCATCGCCGTATCCGAAAGGATAGAGGAATGCGTCCATATCTCTCGCCTGGCTTCTGTTTTTCCAGACTTCGTTGGCTTCGGTGGGATGTGTGAAATATTCGTATCTTGTGGGCAAGAAGGAGGTAATTTCGGAGCCGTCCATACCTTTCCAACTGAAATAATGATATGGGAACGGTTCACCTTTATTATAGGACCAGAAAATTTTCTGTGTAACCAGATATTTTACGCCGCAGTTATTGAGGATCTGCGGAAGCGCTGCCGTATAACCGAAAGTATCGGGAAGCCAAAGCAATTCGCTGTCCACATCAAAAACTTATTTATAATAACGCTTTCCGTAGAGAATCTGACGGATGAGTGCTTCGCCGCCCGACATATTGGTATCGGGTTCTACCCACATTGCGCCGTCCGCAATCCAACGGCCGTCCTTTGCCGCCGCTTTGATACGCTCAAACAGCTCGGGATAATGTTCACGAACCATTTCATAGCAAGCGGGCTGGCTGACGATGAATTTATAATCGGGATATTCTTCCAGAAGACGGAGCTGAGCCGCAAATGTACGCGCGGTCTTGCGATAGGTTTCCGCTAAAGGCCAGCACCATGCAAGGTCCAAATGCGCGTTTCCGACCGCATAGAATACGGGAGCAGAAGAGCCGTTGACCGCTTCCATTGCGGGGCGGAGTGCTTCGCGCGCTTTGACATAGGAAGCGTTTCTCGCTTCTCTGTCCAATTCAAAATCAACGATCAGCGTAAATTCTTCCAATGCATCGCAAATTTTGGATGCACGCAGAGAAGTATCGTCCAATACACCGAACAAACGGTAAAGCGTATCCACATCCATATACAATTGATAAGCTTCCTCGTTCCAAATGCCGTAGGTGCATTTGCCGAGCGTTCTGCGCGCGCCGGGTTTCAGCGGATCCGCAAACTGATCGGCATCGGGAAGTACGGGTCCTGTATAACATCCGTAGCCTGCCGTTGCATAATGATGGCCTGCATAGGTTTCCATCAGAATGTCGTAACGGTCTCCCGCTTTTGCATTTCTCGTGAGATAATTGTCTACCATATAATGATGGTCTGTCAGAATCCAGTCGGCGCGGTACGTACCGAACGCTTGTCCGTTGACGAAAAGCGTGGATTCCCCGCCGGGATTCAGATTCATTACGATTCTTTTGCCTTCCGCGCCTTCGGGAACCACAACGCTGCCCTTGAACCAACAGTATTCCCAAACGTCGCCCCAGGTATAGCCGGGAGCCACGGGTTCAAAAGAACCTGCAAGCGCCTGTTC
>JAFQEK010000025.1 GCA_017399025.1 Clostridia bacterium | reverse complement strand
CGAAAATCACGGCCGAAAATCCCAATGCTTACGTAATGGTCCTGACACATCCTATGATTTATGATACCGTATACGGAAGCACACTCGGCAGAGAATCCGGCTCTGCTCTTACCGACATGTGGGTAACGAGTGATCTGACCGATATTCTTTCTAAATACAACCAAGTGATTACCTTTGGCGGACATCTTCACTTCCCTCTCAATGATCCCCGCAGTATTATGCAAACTGCGTTCACATCCGTCGGATGCGGTTCCGTCAGCTATATGGCAATCGAAGACGGAAAATATGAAAACATGGCTTCCCAAACAACGATGAAAGATAAATTTGAATTTTCTCAGGGTTTGATTTGCCAAATTGATGAAAATGGAAATATGCGTATAAACCGCATGGATTTCTATAACGAAACCCTCATTGACGAGCCTTGGGAAATTGCCCATCCGACAAGTGACGGTTCTCATCTGACAGCATACGGAAAAGACCGCGGTTCTCCCGAAAAGAACACGCCGCCCACACTTTCCGATATCCAAGCAATCATGAGCGAACCCGATGATGGAGGCAATCGGAACGTTACTATTGAATTCGCAGCAGCGCAAGACGATACCTTTGCGCACCACTACACGATGGAATTCAAGAAATCGGGAGAAGCTTTGAAAACATTCAACATTCTTTCCGATTTTTACCGTGTGCAAACACCCGCTGAAATGAGCAAAACATTGTTCTGTTCCCTCGGTTTGCTCATCCCCGGCGATTATGAAGTCATTTTGACCTCGTACGATTCCTGGGGCGCGGCAAGCACTCCTGTTTCTTTACAATTCACGATAGAGGCATAAATCAAAAAAAGTCCGGAACCTTTGAACTATTCCATAAAATTTTCCCACCCTTTCGGAGAATTTCCGTAAGGGTGGTTTTGAACAATATTCATCTTACGCGCAAACGTGTTTGAACGCAGGTCAAATTCGAAAGTTGTTGCAAAAATCTTTGAATCCGCCGTATTATTTTGTTAAAAAGCACCAAAACCGCCATGTGAAATTCAGCAACCGCTTTTTCAAAAAGAACTTGATGAAACGCATAAAAATTGATATAATTGAATATGTAAAACAATCGCTTTTCATTAAGCGGAAAGGAATTTCTTATGAAAAAATTTTTATCCCTTATTCTTGTTGTAATCATGATGTTCAGTCTTGCCGCTTGCAACAATACGGGCGATACCGAAACAACTGCCCCTGCTTCGCCCACTGAAAACACATCTTCGTCTGAAAGCAGCTCCTCCGAGAGCAGCTCTTCTTCCGAACAAAAACCCCCGGAAAATGAAAACGACACTACAAAAGTGTTCGATGAAAACAAAATTGTTTTCTCTTTTGCTGCAATCAGCGACATTCACATCGGCAATGACACTTCAAACCGTGATGAAACTCAGTTCAAAAACGCACTTCTCCAGATCAAAGCCTTTGCGCAACAGAAGGATGCGGACGGCATCGATGCCATTCTTGCAGTCGGTGATCTTTTTGAAGGAAGCGGCTACGGCGGCAGCAATGATTTGATCAAAGAATACAAAAAGATTTATGAAAGTGTTTACGATCCCACGGTAACGCCCATGATTCATGCTGTTGGCAATCACGACCTCAAGTGGGATCATACCGCAAAAGACGTTGCCGCACTGCAAAATACTATGCTCGGTTCAAATTATTTCCTTACCGACATTGATCAAAACATACTTGCCAAGGAAGGTAACCGTCATTGTGTGATAGACGGCTACCATATCATTACACTACTCCCTGTCACATCCACACAAGTTTCCTATACGCAGGCAACCAAAGACTGGCTTGATCAGACCCTCGCTCAAATTACAGCAGAAAATCCCAACGCTTACGTTATCATTCTGACACACCCCATGATCTATGACACCGTATACGGAAGCACGCTCGGCAGAGAGCCCGGTTCCACTCTTACCGATATGTGGGCAACCAGCGATCTCACCGATATTCTTTCCAAATACAACCAGGTTATTACTTTTGGCGGACATCTGCACTTCCCCCTCAATGACCCTCGCAGTATTATGCAGACGGCGTTCACATCCCTCGGATGCGGTTCTGTCAACTATATGGCAATCGAAGACGGCAAATATGAAAATATGGCTTCCGCAACAACCATGAAAGATAAAAATGAATTCTCTCAAGGTTTAATCTGTCAAATTGACGAAAACGGCAATATGCGCATCACCCGCATGGATTTCTATAATGAAACCACCATTGGAGAAGTTTGGGAAATTTCTCATCCGACCTCTGACGGCTCGCATTTGACCGCATACGGAAAAGACCGAGGTTCTCCCGAAAAGAATTCCGCTCCCGTCATTTCTCAAAATATCAAAGCCGTTATCACCAAATCCGGAAACAAAAAACAGGTTACCATCGAATTCGATGCCGCACAGGATGATACCTTCGTACATCATTATACAATGGTGTTCAAAAATACAAAAACCGGAAAGACCTTGAAAACTTTCAATATTCTTTCCGACTTCTATCGTGCGAGTACCCCCGAAGATATGAGTCAAACACTGTCTTGTGCCATTGGCACTCTTGGCTCCAATGATTATGAAGTCATTTTGACCGCTTATGATTCATGGGGCGCTGCAAGCGAATCTGTTTCTTTGGCGTTCAAGGTAGAATGATAAGAAACGAATTCATAATATTGAAGTAAAAATTTTCCCATCCTTTCGGAATTTCCGAAAGGATGGGATTTTTTCTATACTAACGTGAGTTTAATGGAAAGATCAATGATTGTTTCTTCGAGTAATGACAGCGCAAATAGCTCGTTTTGTGTCATTCTGATCAAGCCTGTAAGGGCGCGCCGAAGAATCTCGCTCTGTCTGCGTGCAAACCGAGGATGATATCCTTCGACTGCGCTCAGGATGACAGCACGAGGGAATGATTCTGTTAAATTCCCGTTCACCGTTCTATTCTTCATCGAACTCGCATTAGATATATTTTTTGATTACTTTTTTTACACACAAATAAAGTCCATACGCAATCAATATCGGAGGACAGAGGATACCTAAACCGATAACCATACAACCCATTGATTTTTTATTTTCCGATTTTTCTTCTTCAATTCCAATCTCTAATGTTTCGGTCCCATTTTCTGTTTTTATATATCCTATCAGTTTCTGTTTACTTTGACCATTTGCATCTTTTAACATTGCGTAAATCGGAGTATATGGGCACAAATAACTTGTCCTTTCATGACAAGTATAATCGTTTATTTTAATGCTTACTCTTTCCGCAATCGCATTATACATGGAAAATTCAGATTTCAGTTTTTTATACGCATCCGCTTCCAATAACAATACAATGTTATTTTCATTATAAGGCAAAGCCTTTAATATATTGCCCACACTAATATCCTTATGATATCGTTCAACACCTGCGCCATCCCCTTTATATAATTCAAATGATGTTTTGAAGTTTTTAGTTAAGGGGAAATACCGTTCTTCATATTGATTAACAATACAACCTCTCCCTGTGCATGAATAATCCGTATCACAGCCAATAATATAAGTAGGATTGGCAAAGGATATGTCTTTTTCTGTAATATTACACAGTTGTTGTGCCAATTCTTTATTTTGATCACCCCATTGACCTGATATATATTTTTTTAATTGATCCAATACAGTTTGTTTATTCATAAATTCCTCCTGAATGATACTTGCATATTTTTATACTTTGTAATTGATTATCCTAATTATAACACCGTACGGTGTTATTTGTCAATACCGTACGGTGTTTTTTGTATAATAAATTGCATATTATATTTTATTTATGGAGGAATTGCAATGTTTATTTATAAAAGAGTAAGAGATTTGCGGGAAGATCATGACAAAACCCAAAAAGAAATTGCTTCCGTTCTCAATATGCAACTTACTGTTTATCAACGTTACGAACGAGGAGAACGCGATCTCCCATTATGGGCAGCAATCAAATTAGCTGATTATTACAAAGTCACTTTAGATTATTTGGTAGACAGAACTTAACCAATCGTAAAATGTATGCGCTTCCAAACATCTCCGGGAACTGTTCTTTTCTTTTTCTCAGCTTTGAATATTTCCTCTCCCTCCCGTCAATACTCCTAAAAAACGAGCGAGGAAAGGAAATCCGAATGATTATCAAAGAATTCAAAAAAAATCTTGTCATTCTGAAAGGACTCGGCTGTGATTACATCGACGAAGCATTCATTATTCTGAAAGGCGATCTTCCGCGCGATGTCAAAAGCGGCGATATTGTCAAAGAAGCCAATCGCATCATTACTGAATACCGCACGGGCAAAAAAAGAAAACGCCTGTCGTTTTCTCTGCCAAGCTTTTTTCTCGGCATGGGATCGGCAAGCGTAATTGCGGTTGTTTTAGGTATTTTAATACTGTGATAAAAAGCGGCAAGGTTGGATTGGAGCAATTTCTTATAGGTTAAAAATGATCCCACTCTTTCGGAAAATATCCGATAGGGTGGGATTCTTCATTTTGTATTTAAATCTTTTACAATTTGCAAAATATGCTCTGCGTATTGAGGAGACAATTTTTCAAATTCTAAAATCAATTCTTTTGTTTTTTGAGGAGCAGATGAATTAGCATTAAAAAATTCCTGCGGTGTAATATTGAAATATTCGCAAATATAGATAAAACCCGTAAACGATGGAAGTGTTCGTTTGTTTTCAATTTTATTGATGTAACTTTCACTCTGTCCCAAGGACAAACTCATATCTCTCGCAGAAACACCCTTTTGCAAACGTAATTCTACCAATCGCTTATAAAAAAATTCTATATAATCCATATCATCACCGCCTTGTCGTATATATTATAACTCTATAAACGAGAATTTTTATGGAATAAAAAGATATATTTCTATTGACAAATGGATTTTAAGGATATATAATATAATCAAATAGGGAAATTTATTCTCTAACAATATTAAAAGGAGATCATCATGAACGAAACAAATGTTAGCACTTCACAACTTGAACAAAAAAAATGTATACTCATTTCCGAAAATAAAGAATTAAAAAAGGAAAATGACACCCTGAAGTCCCAAAAAGAAGATCTTTATGAAAAAAACCGCGAAAATGTTGATACAAGAGCAAGGGCAATGAATGACAAATCCCGTGCAACAACGATCCTCATTGTCGTTGCTATAGTAGGATTCATATTCTTTATATCACTGATAGGCAAAGGCATCTTACAAAGCATTATCGCTGTGCTCGCCATCCTCGTTGCAATTGTTGTCGACTATCTTCAGTTCAAAAAGATACAAAAAGCAAAGCCGGAATGTGAAAATCTTAATCATAAGCTTTCTAAATATGATGCTCAGGTCAAAGAACTTGATACAAAATTAAACGAAAATAATTCGAAAATTTCAAAAAATAATGAAGCAATCTCTCTGATCGATATTGAAATCAAGGCAGATGCCATTCAAAATGCCGGCTGTATCTGTGTATATACCTCTCAACACTTTTACAAAGGCTCGATCCCCTCGAAGCCGCTTAAAGACAAGGAAATGATGTGCACAGAGGGGATTGTCAGCATAGACGGCATGCAGGTAGGTGTAGTTTCTGCTCCCTTTGCAATATTCAAAGTAAAACCCGGTACGCATGTTGTAACCGTTCAGGTTCCTTTTTTCAAAGCCGCAGATGATTTTTCGGAAGCGATCAAATATGGCGGAGGCACAAAAATATATAACCCCCAAAAAACTTTTACAACCAATCCCACGCAGATCACAATAAAAAATGGGCAATCTGTCGTTTTATTCGTTCAAATGGCGTACAGATTACGAAGCACAGGCGAAGAATATCTCAACTATGAAAATGTGCCTTTCATAGAAAAGTATACCAGCGTTGCAGAATTTCTAAAAGATACCAATCAATCCAACCTAATGCTTCCTGAAATACCAATACTGCCCGAATAATTATTAATTGATTTTTCCATAGAACTCGCGTTGTTTTAGTAATACTCCGTGATAAAATTGCTCAAACATATCCCCCCACCGCACAGACTTTAATCTATGCGATGGGGGGTTCTCATTTTACTCTATCAAATTACAATTTCAACAAAATGTTCTTTTCCGTCATCGGGGCGTTTGATTGCGCCGTTAAACGGAACGCCGTCCAAAGTAAAGGTTGTGGTATCGCTGACACGCGCATATCCTTCATTTTTACGGACATGGACGTGAATAACGGTCTTACCTGTGGTAACGGTATAAGAAATATCGGTCACACCATCCTCCAGAATCGGAGAGAACGCGATATTTTCGCCCTGATATTCCACACCGAGCATTTCCATCAAGGTAAGGTTCAGCCAGCTTGCCGTACCGGAAAGCATAGGACCGATATTTTCGCCCGTAATGCTATTGTTGTACTGTGTGCAGAAACGGGGATTGCCTTTTGTGAAATAAGGATGTTCCATCGTCTTATACGGATAAACGGTATCCATAGCGAAAAACGCCATATCCGCCAGATCTTTTGCCAAAGCGGCATCAGCAACGGCTTTGGAAGCTTTGAAGAACGCAGAAGCTGCCATCATTGCCGCGTGTTTGAATACGCCGCCGTTTTCTCTGTCGCCGGGGAAATAGGAACCGGAAGCCGTTCCACTTGCCAGTTTTCCGAGATCGCAAGGTGTGCAAAGCTTAATACCGGCAGGAGTGACGAGATATTTTTTGATTCTATCCAGCATAATGCGAATCTGATCATCCGTAGCCACACCTGCAAGAATGGACCAGCTGCAAGCATTCAGGAAGTAAGAGCCGTCGATATTCTCATCGGTGGAAAGACCGTCGCCGCCCGCGCCGAGATACGTATAACCGCCCTCGCGTTTGCCGCCGACCAAGGCTCTTGCAAAGAAATCTCCTTTCCAACAATGTGTCTGAACACGGTCCGCCAAAGCAGCAGAAAGCATTTTCATTTCATCGGAAAGCTCTGTTTTTCCAATCAAAGAAAGCATGGCACTGAGCTGATCGTATGCAATTTTCAAAAGGAATGCGTTCATCACGCTTTCGGAGTATTCGCTCTTGAAAGGAACGCCGTATTCTGTGCCATCTGCTTCCAACTGCGCATAATAGCGTTTTTCTTTTTCGGGACCGTTAATCCAATCATCGTCAAGCTTCAGACAGTCATTCCAGTCAGCTTTGTCAAGCAGGGGAAGTCCGTGTGCACCGACGGAAATTTTACCGCTGTAAGTAACAATGGCAATCAAGGTATCCAGAACGCTTCTGGTTTTCTCGGAGCTTGCAATCGGAAACTCCGCAGAAAGGAAGTCTGTGTCGCCCGTCAAGGAAACGTAACGGTAAACGGCTTGCATGAGCCAGAGGCCGTCATCGGAGCACATGCCGGGTTCTTTTCCGCTGTGATAGAAGTTATGGTTTGCATAACCCATTTCATGTACGTTAGAAATCCAGTTACCAAGCATTTCGCGCGCAAGGCCGTCTTCTCCCATGCCGATGATATAGTAAAGGGAAGCAAACATATCCTGAATTTCGCGGAAGCCGATTTCACGGTAAGATTTCTGTGTCCATGCAAAGGAACGGGAAACATAGGATTGATAATATACCTGGAAAGGCAAATTGTTGTTGACGTAGGCATCAAAATCCTTATCGCCGGACTGCACGTTGAGGAAGCTTGCGTATTTCGCGGAAAAATCCTTGACCTTTTGCAAGGAATTTACCGCTTCCTTGGGATCTTTATATTTTTCAATCAGGCGATGGAGCATATCGTCGAGAACGTCGTCCTTACCTCCCTTGGTGATAGTCATACCAACAAAGCTGTCAGCAGAAGACGTACCGTTCGCGGGAACGGTAATTTTTTTGCCAACGGCAAAAAACGGAACGATTTTTGTTACGGGTGCACAAGCGAGATGCGCAATATTCTGCGGTTTTTCCAACGTACCGTTGCCAATGAAGTCCATATAATTTGCCGTATATTCGTCCATAGTTTCTCCGTTCGCCAGAACAATGGCAAAACGTTTCAAGGGTTTGAGATATTGTGGGAACGGACTGGGAGAAACAACCGCAGGCTTTCCGTCCATGCAAAGAACGCTGCTTTCCCATGTTACGCTTGCGTATACGGTATCACTCATAATGGATTCGGGAGTTGCCAGACCGAACATACCCGTAAATACGATTTTCAGTTTTCTATCATGATCTGTCAGATTTTCCACGGTTACGTGCTGCGCTTCCACCGCTTCGGGCATGCCCTCTTCCTGCGGAAGAATGAAAATGGTTCTGACGATCTTCAAACCGCATTCCGTTTCGTACGTCATTTCGGAATAGTTATGCGAATGACGGCAAACGGCAGTCTTTACATTGGTATGTACGTCTGCGGAGTAAAAAATCTGCGCACCGTTTTCAACAAGATAAAACTGACGGTTGCAAGGCTCACCGTTCTGTTCGGGTGTCAACGTATAGCGTGTAGACGTAACCTGTCTTGCCGCTGTACTGCGGAAAGAACCTCTGCCCAAAGAGTCCAAAGCACCCTTGGGTGTGGTCAGAAGCGGAGAGGAGAATCCAATGCGGTTGCCGATCAGAAGATTGACGTCAAAATGCGTGCCGATCTTGCCCGCTTTGAGATCGATGATATGATCGCCGTTATCTGCCAAAGTACCTGCACCGCTCAAAACCTCCGTATAGATCGCTGTAAGAGATGCGGCAATATTTTCGGGAATCTGCACTTCGCCGTCCTCCGTTTCATGACGAACGGTATCTCCAAACGTGAAAAGGCTGTTTTTATCTTCAAAATTTTCAAGATAGCAAGCAATCTCAGGCGTATTCATCATCGCAACAACGATCGGTGCGTAATAAGGAAGATTGCAAGCGCCGACAACGGTTTTTCCGGAAACGGAAGTAAAGGATGCAGCATATTCGCCCGTTACCTTATTTCCGAACACCGAAAGCAAGTGCTTTTCGGCAGCGCCAAGTACATTTCTGGCATTTTCTCTGGTAAAAATCATGTTTTTCAAATCCTTTCTTTAGATATTTTTCTTTTACATGTTATATTATATCATTCCCATAAGAAATTTTCAATGATTCACGGAATTTTTTGTGAAAACTTCCCTCCCCGATTCTATACAATATCAACAAATTTCAGAAAAAAATTCTTATCCTTGCGGAAAAAGAAACCTCGTCCGTTCAGGAAATATTCCTTGCTTTCCGTCTTTATCTTGACTTTATCTCGGTTTTATGATAAACTGAAGACAGAGCTCCTCTGCACTTCATTGATCTGAAAAATAACGGACACGGTCCGATTTTATAAAAATCCAAAGAAAAGCGAGGTTCCGATATGATTTATACCCAAAAGACAAGAAAAGCGCTTGATATCTGCTTCCGTGCGCACAAGGATCAAGCCGATCAAGCGGGCGCACCTTATGTATTTCATGTATTCCATGTTGCAGACCGCATGAAAGACGAAGCAACCACGGTAACCGCTCTTTTGCACGATACCGTAAAAGAAGCGGATTATACATTTGAACAGCTGCAAACGGAAGGCTTTGGCGAAAATATCATGGAAGCACTCCGTCTTTTGACTTATTCGGATGAAAATCCCTCGGAAGAAGCTTATCTGCAATACATCGCCGCACTGAAACAAAATCCCATTGCGCGCGCAGTCAAAATCGCAGATTTGGAACACAATTGCGATCTGAACCGTCTCGGCTCCGACATCAAAAGAACCGATATTATGAGAGCAGCAAAATATCAAAAAGCGTTGGCTTTGCTGAAATAATCTTTTCTGTTTCACACCGTAGCGAGACCTGACATAAAGTCTGAATAACCATCCGATTTCCTGAAAAAGAGTCGGATGGAATTTTTATTTTTACGATATCCTGTACACCAAAAAGCGGCAGTTTCTGCCGCTTGGGTAAAAACTGCCGCTCTTTCGCTATCCTTTGGATAACAGTTTCTTTAATTTCAGATTCTTTTTAGCCGTTGGTGTTATTCTTTACGGAATTTTCGTAAGATTCCACCATCTTTTTGACCATCTGACCGCCAACGGAACCAGCTTCTCTGGAGGTAAGATTGCCGTTATAACCCTGCTTCAAATTTACGCCAACTTCGGCAGCAGCTTCCATTTTCACTTTGTTGAGGGCTTCTTTTGCTTCGGGAACGAGAGTTTTGTTGTTACCAGACATAATAAGAAATTCCTTTCTGAATTTGTTTTTATCTATTCAATCAAAATTAATTTTTATAGGCAAATCATTCGGAAGTATGATCCGATGTTTGCTCTGCGAAGAAATTTTCGCATGAACGGTTTTCCGTTCTGGTGTTATTATGACACGAAATACGGGATTTATAAGTGGAAAAATTTGTATTTCAATTGAAATCCGAACGTTTTTCCTGTATAATAAAAAAGAGTATCATTTATTCTGAAAAAGGAGACAGTCATGAAATTTATTCATTTATCCGATCTGCATCTCGGAAAACGCGTAAATGAATTTTCCATGTTGGAAGAACAGAGCGCGATTCTGGAACAGATTCTCGGAATTATTGACATGGAATCGCCCGACGGCATTCTGATCGCAGGCGATATTTATGATAAATCCGTACCGCCCGCCGAAGCCGTTATGCTCTTTGACGATTTTCTGGCAAAGCTTTCCGAGAGAAATTTACAAGTGTTCATCATCAGCGGAAATCACGATTCCCCCGAACGCATAGCTTTCGGTTCCCGTATTATGGATGCAAGAGGCATTCATCTTTCTCCCGTTTATAACGGTGAAATCCAACCATTTTCCATGACCGATGCATATGGAGCCGTAAATGTCTACATGTTACCTTTTATTAAACCCGCACATGTCCGCCGTTATTTTGAAAACAAAGAAATCGTAACCTATACCGATGCCGTAAAAACCGCCATCGAAGCCATGCATGTCGATCCCTCCGAACGCAATATCCTGATCACCCATCAATTCGTAACGGGCGCTTCCCGACGGGATTCCGAGGAAAAATCTGTCGGCGGCACGGATAATGTAGATGCGGATGTTTTCAATATTTTTGATTATGTTGCGCTCGGACATATTCACAGCGCGCAGAAATGTAGTTCCGAAAAAATCCGATATTGCGGAACCCCTTTGAAATATTCTTTTTCCGAAATGAATGATCTGAAATCCCTAACCGTCGCGGAAATAGGAGAACCCGGCACCCTGCCTCTGATCCGTACCGTTCCTTTAACGCCGTTATACGACATGGGCGAAATCCGGGGATTGTTTTCGGAACTCACCGACCCCTCTTATTATACGGATCATCCGAAAAAGAACCATTATCTGCACATTGTCCTAACCGATGAAACAGATATTCCCGAAGCGGTTTCCCGTCTTCGTCTGATTTATCCGAATCTGATGAATCTGGATTATGATAATACCCGAACAAGAATGAATGCAGAAATTTCCGATTTGGAAAAAGCGGAAAATCTCAGCATTTTTGAACTTTTTTCTTTATTTTACGAAGAACAAAACGGCGCAGGAATGTCTGAGGAACAAAGCGCATATATGCAAAAGCTGATCGAAACAATCGAGGAGAAAATCATATGAGACCAATCAAACTAACAATGTCCGCATTCGGTCCTTACGCGGAACAAACGGTAATCGATTTCAATAAGCTCGGCGAAAACGGCTTATATCTGATCACGGGAACCACAGGCGCAGGAAAAACCTCCATTTTCGATGCCATCGTATACGCGCTTTACGATAAACCCAGCGGCGATGTAAGAGATTCTTCCATGTTTCGTTCCAAATATGCAGCGCCATCTGCAGAAACCTACGTTGAATTGGAATTTTCGTGCAAAGGAAAAAATTATAAAGTCAAAAGAAGTCCCGAATATGAACGTACACGTATACGCGGAAACGGAACATCGGTAAAACAAAATCCAAAAGCGGAATTACAAACGCCCGAGCGAACAATTGCCAAAAGCAAAAAAGAAGTAAACCAAGCCATTGAGGAAATCCTCGGTATCAACCGGGATCAGTTTTTGCAAATTGCCATGATTGCGCAAGGTGATTTTTTGAAATTGCTTCTTGCAAAAACAGAAGAACGAATCCATATTTTCCGACAGATCTTCAAAACGCAGTCCTTTGAAAAAATACAGTCCAAACTCAAAGACGACAGTAAAAAACTCTACGGGCAGTGGATGGATTGCAATAAAGAAGTATTGGCTTATGCCAAAAACATGACCTGCTATCCTCATCATCAGCGCTGTGATGAAGTTGAATTGGCAAAAGCAGGAAAACTTCCGACAGAAAAGATCATGGAACTGTTGCATCTCTTCATGGAAGAAGATCGGGAAATCATCGACAGATTACAGGGAAATTGCAGCCGTCTTGAAAAATCTCTGGAAATCATCAACAACAATATCGGAAAAGCCGAAGAATATCAAAAAAATACAGCCTCATATGAAGAAAAGAAACAGCGTATTCGAACGGTCCAAAGCAACTATGATTCTTCGTTGGTTCAATATGAAGCAGAAAAGCAGAAACTGCCCGAACAGGAAAAACTCAACAAAGAAATTGCCATGCTGGAAATGGAGCTCCCCCAATACAATACATGGGAACGTCTCGGAACAGAACTGACCGCTTTGAATGAAAAACTGAAAAAGGACGGTCAAAATCTGGAAAATAACAGAGAACTTTTCCGTAATCAGGAACAAAAACTCAAACAACTCAAAGAAAAACAAAAAATATTTGAAAATGCGGGCGCACAAAAAGAAAAGTTCTCTTCCGAAATGAAGCAGTTGCAAAATCTCCAAAGTTCTCTGGAAAAGCTCTTCAACGATCTGAACGATCATGACAAGCTTTGTTATGATCTCCGCAGACATCAAAATGAATATTCCGCTCTCTCATTCGATGCCGCAAAAGCCATGGAAAAATATAATCTCGCGCATCTTGCGTTTTTGAATGAACAGGCGGGTATTATGGCACAGACATTGCAGGAAGGAATGCCCTGCCCCGTCTGCGGCTCCGTACATCATCCGCATCTTGCACAAACCTCCGAGAGCGCACCCTCGGAAACAGAATTGAAAGCCGCCAAAAAAATCGCGGAAGACATGCAGAAAAAAGCGGAAAAGAAGAGTGCGGAATGCGCAAATCTCAAAGGCAAAATCGATGCCGAAACCGAAAGAATTCAAAAAGTCTCTGCAGAAATATGCGAAGAATGTGATTGGAAAAACCTCAAGGAAACCGTGATCCGACACAAAAACGACACCATAAAAAAACTCTCCGCTGTCAAAGAAAGCATTATGGAAGAAAACCAGAGAATCCGCACAAAAGAAACGGTCGACAGAGAAATTCCTCTCGAAGAAAAAATTCTGGAACAAATCCGCTCCAAAAATGCATTGCTGGAACAAACAATGATTTCTATCAAAGAAAAAATCAGCAATAAGGAAGAGCAACGCCGTTCTCTTCGCACCTCTCTGCATTTTGAAAATAAAACTTCTGCCGATGCCCATCTCAACATATTGTATCTGAAAATGAGAAGATTAAAGAAATCGATGGAGGCAGCAACCATCTCTCTCACCGAAAGCGAAAAAGAACTTTCCGTTCTCCGCGGAGAAATTTCTTCTTTGGAAAAGGTATTGGAGTCCGTTTGCAATATCGATTTTGAAAAAGAAAAAGCAAACCGTGAGCAGTGTCTGCAACATCATGCGAAAGTCCGTGAAGAATTGAATGCCGCCCACGCACGTCTGCACACAAACACGCAATGTCTGGAAAGCATACATACTTCTGCCCAAAAAGCACTTGCTCTCGAACAGCAATACCGTATGGTAAACAATCTTTCCGAAACCGCTAACGGCAATTTAAGCGGAAGAGAAAAGATCATGTTGGAAACGTATGTACAAATGAGATTTTTTGACCGTATCTTGTATCGGGCAAATATCAGGCTTCGTTTTATGACAAACAATCAATATGAACTTCTCCGACACAAACCCAAGGATGAATACCGCTCACAAACGGGACTGGACCTCGATGTCAAGGATTATTATAACGGCACAATACGTCCCGTCAATTCCCTTTCCGGCGGAGAAGCCTTCAAAGCCTCTCTTTCTCTTGCGCTCGGTCTTTCCGACGAAATCCAATCCTCCTCAGGCGGTGTTCGCTTGGATACCATGTTTGTGGACGAAGGCTTCGGTTCTCTGGACGATGAATCCCTGAAGCTTGCCATCCATGCGCTTATGGAATTAACAGAGGGAAACCGTCTGGTCGGCATCATCTCTCATGTCAATGAATTAAAAACAAAAATCGAAAAGCAAATTTTGGTCACCAAAGAGCTCAGCGGCGGCAGCCATTGTCAGATCATCACCTGAATCTTCACCCGAAAAATCCGACATGAAAAACTCGGATTTTTCGGGATATTTTTATTTTAAGACAGAAAGTTCTTCAAATCAAAGGATATCCTTCCCGTCTTCGAGATGAAACAAGAACCAAAATCAAACAAACTGCATACAATAAGAATGGCGAAAGATATTTTTCGCCCAAAACAAACGATGAAAGGCGGTTTTCCCTTTATGGAAACGAGAATTCTGACAATGACTTCTCAAACGGCGGCAATGAAGGCGAAACGATTGCTTGAAAAAAACGGAATTTATACAAGAATCGTCCGCCCCAGTCCCAAACTGACTCCAAAAGGCTGTTCGTTCGGTCTGCAAATAGATAACGCCATCCTTTCGGTCGCCGTAAAATATCTGGAACAAAACGATATTTCTTACAGCGGAATCATTTGATTTTTGCCGTACAACTCTCGCCATATAAAAGCAATCCATTTTTGATAGAAAACAAAGAGGAAATACTGATGATATATTTTGATAATGCAGCAACAACCTTCCCCAAACCGCCCTCCGTTATAAAGGAAATGGCCCGATGCATGAAGGAATACGGCGGCAATCCGGGACGAAGCGGACATCGGCTTTCTCTCGCCGCAGCCGAAGCGGTTTTTGACGTCCGAACAGCAATCGCAGAATTTTTCGGTATAAAAAAAGCGGAAAATGTCATTTTCACTTCCAATTGTACCAGCGCGTTGAATCTTGCCATCGGCGGTATTGCAAGAAGAGGGGATCATTTTCTGATCTCTGATCTGGAGCACAACAGTGTTTTGCGAACAGTTGCCAATCTTTGCAAAGAAAGGGGCATGAGTTTTGATATTTTTCATGCCCTGGCAAGTGATGATGCTGTTCTGAATGAAATTGAAAAAAAAATCCGTCCCAATACAAAAGCCGTCATTTCCACACATGCCTCCAATATCTGTCCGCGTATATTGCCGATCGATAAAATCGGAAAACTCTGCCGAAAACGAAATCTACTGTATATCGTGGATGCAGCGCAAAGCGCAGGAATTTACGATATTTCCATCATGCGCGATAGCATTTCCATTCTGTGCGCACCCGGACATAAAGGACTCTACGGTCCGCAAGGCAGTGGGTTCGCCGCTTTTTCGGATGATTTTGATTTTTCACGCCTGAAACCCTGTTCTTTCGGCGGAAACGGAAAAAATTCCGCCCAAATCGAGATGGGACATGAACCTCCCGATTCTTATGAAACGGGAACCGTCGCAACGCCTGCTATTATCGGACTCGGAGAAGGATTGCGCTTTGTCAAGGAGAGAAAACGGGAAAAAATCGAAATGCTGGAAAATCAATTGTTTCATACTGCGAAAAAAGAGCTTTCCAATATTCCCCGCACAAAAATCTATTTACCGGAATCCCAAAAAGGCTCTCTTCTCCTTCTTGGCTTTGAAGATGTTTCTCCTTCCAAAATTGCAGAAAGACTTTCCGATCACGGCATCTGCACAAGAGCCGGACTGCATTGCGCACCGATTGCGCATCGTGCGCTCGGTACAGGAGGGGATGCACTTCGGATCAGTTTTTCCGCTATGAACGGCATGGCAGAGGTTGAAACGTTCGCCTATGTCCTGAAAACTATTCTCAGAGAAAATCATTTCTGAATACACCCCCGTACAAGTACCGTCTTTTCAAAGCCGAATACCAAAAACCGCCGTTCCGGAACTTCATCGTTCAGATCGGCGGTTTTCATACGCAAATATAAAGTTTTTATTTTACGGAAATGCCGTTCATCCAACGAATCGAATCGTCAATCCAACCGGAAATCGAATGTAGATTGCTTCCGACGATGGCATTTCCGAGTGAAGCACCGTGTCCGCCTTTCGGATAAATGTGCATTTCGAACGGAATATCTTTGTCAGCCAAAGCAAGCGCAAACAAAAGCGAATTTTGAACAGGAACGGTTGTGTCCGGTCTTGTTGACCATATAAATGCGGGAACGGTATTCTCCGTAACACGGTTTTCCAGAGAAAGTTCGGCTCTTGCTTCGGGCTCATCCTTTCTTTCAGAAAGAATATTATCAAAAGAACCTCTGTGCGCGTATTCTCCTCCAGAAATCACAGGATAGGAAAGAATCATTCCCGTCGGGCGGTTATAACCCTTTGCAAAACCAAGCGCGCGTTCAATCTCATCATCTGACCAAAGCGTACCAAGCGCCGCTGCCAGATGTCCTCCCGCAGAAAAACCGACAACAAATACATAATCGGAATCAATATGAAATTCTTCCGCATGATCACGGATATATTTCATAGCAGCAGAAGCATCCATCAACGGTGCAGGCCAGGTTGCGTTTTTTCCGTTTGCATGAATG
>JAFQEK010000024.1 GCA_017399025.1 Clostridia bacterium | reverse complement strand
TCAATGGCAGAACGCATATCGTAAATATAGTTTTTCGTGTCCTTCTTCGCTTTGATCGCAACCTCGTCGCCGCTGATTACGGTGATCGGATTGGTAGAATTGCAGACAAGTGAAAGTCCGTGAAGCTCCAAATCGAATTTGTAGCCCTCGCCAACGTCAATAACGATATTACCGCGCAGCTTGCCCGAAATGGAATATACGCTTTCTTCACCGATTGCCGTAAAGGTCAGCGTCGTGCCTTCGAGCTTATAAGCACCCTGCGTTCCCGAAATACACTCAACCACGATATCGGTGGACTCGCCCTCAAAATAACCGTCATACGCGCCGAGATCGTCAAGAGATTCGCCAAAGCTCTTGTTATCGTCACCGAGATCTGCTGTCGTACCTTGCTCCTCGGGATTTTGGTAGCCCTCGTTTTTATCCTTCTTTCCGCATCCTGTCAGAAGCAGAAGAAGGCACAGCAAAAGTGCAAATATTCTTGTTTTCATAGCGCTCTCCTTATCATCAAAGCTCTGCCACACGGTTTTCTTGCTTTGACACCATAATTTCAAGATTTCCGTTGCGCTCACGGATGCGGTCGATCATCTCTTTTTCCTTGGTCGCATCACGGAGCGTTACGTTGTATGTAAGGCGGAACATGCTGCCCATATTTGTGGTCTTGACCTTTACAAGCTCGTTTTTCTTCGTGTACTCGGCAAAGATATCGTCGAACGCGCCCGTGTAGTCAAGATCCTCGGGAATGGTGATTTTAATGGTTTTGTTGACCGACTCGCTCTTTGCATTGCCTACCACGGCATTGTAGATCAGGAACATCACGCACATAATGATAGTAAAGAGTGCGGCAAATCCGAGGTATCCCATGCCTGCGATAAGTCCTGCGCCCATGGCAAGAAAGATAGTGACGATTTCTTTTGCCGAGCCGGGTGCGGAACGGAAGCGAACAAGGCTGAACGCACCTGCCACTGCAACACCTGCACCGATATTGCCGTTAACCATCATAATGACAACGCACACCACGGCAGGCAAAAGTGCGAGCGTTACAAGAAAGCTCTTTGTGTGTTCATTCTTGAAACTGTAAGCTGCCGCCATGATCAGTCCAAGTACAAGCGACACACCAAGACAGAGAAGAAAATCTCCCACCTCAATCACCTGTGTCAGCTCGTTATCAAAAATCCCCTTAAATATTGCATCCATTTGTTATGATCTCCTTATATTTTATCGAATTTGGTAAATAGATTTCGGGAAAGATCAGCGTAGAGTATGCCGTTCCGTACTTTGAGAATGAGGTTTTATAGATACGTTCACGGGATAACACATCCACCATCCAAAGAGGAATCCCACCTGAGCATTTCAGCTCCATCAACACCTTGCTTTCGGGTAAGATCGGTGTGCCGTAGGCGGTTGAGCAAAGGTTTACATCTGTTTGTCGGCATAATATGTTATCGTCAAAGGTTACACGAAAATCTCCTCCGCCTTTATCATAATAGGCTTCTCGCTCATAGGAGAGGAACACCGTCGGCTTTAGTTTTCCGTAAAAGTCGATAAAATAATCGATCTCTCGGGAGATCTGCGTGTTCACGGGACACGGATTTTCTCGGCATACCCACGCCATGGCATACGCTTCACACAGCGGAAGTCTGCGCTTGTAGACCACCTTCTCGTATTTCTTTTTCAGCTCCACGAACACCGTGCTGTCAGCAGTTGCCTGAGCGTAGCTGCGTATTCGTATCTTTTCCTTATAGGCAGGCTTCTCGATTGAACGCCTGATGAGTCTGTAATTGTCGGTATCAAAGTAGATATTCCGTATCGTTGTTCGTCCGTATTTGTCAAGCTGCATATACGGAGACATCGCTTCAAGTATTTTTTCTTTCTGTGTGAGCGTTAGCATATATTTCAGTTCATACCGTTTGAACACCGTTTGAAACGTCATACGAAATCCTCCTTTCCCATTTTATAATGGAATTATATCACAGCGCGCTAAAGATAGTCTAAAGATTTGAGTTTTACAGATAAATTATAGGGCTGACGGTTATTTCCGTCAGCCCCGTTCATTATTCTGTTAGTGTTTCAATAGCAATCTGCATACCGAGCTTGAAAGCGTATTCAAATATAGACGCTTCCGCCAAGCTCATATACTCGCTCCAACAATCGTGGAACTTTTCAAGCATTTCATTTGCTTCAAGGTCTATCTTGTGCAATCGAGCATTCAATTTGCCTTCGGTCAGTAGCGTTATGTACCTTCCGCGACGGTGCTGTTTGATGTAATCAAGGTGCATCCGTCCATATTTGCCGATCTGATAGTCGGTCTGTCCGGGAAGTGCAATATCGGGTATAAGGTGTCCGTTTTCCTCGCAGTAGGTTCCTCCAAGGGTTTCATAAAGGGATTCAAAGTTCTTTTTCATTGCAGTATCCTCCAAAATTAGATTTTACTACAATTCATTCTCGCATCCAACCCAATACAAACACCGAAGGCGTACCTGCTCTATCGCAGGTACGCCTTCAGGTGGATTTTTTGTGATCCTATTTATGCTGCTCGTACAGCCAATCCACAAGCCCTTCCGTTTTGTAAGCCTTGATCCAGCTGTCGTGCCAAACACCCGGAAATTCCGTGTAGCGTACCTTTTTACCGCCTGCTTCCAGGATTGCGTTATACATATCGCGCGAACCGCTCGGAGGAACGGTATCATCCTTAGAGCCGTGAAATGCCCAGATCGCAATGTCCGTAAGACGGCTTGCGAGGCTCGGAATGCCTGCGCCGCAAACGGGGATGGCTGCCGCAAAAATTTCGGGATGGCGTGTGATCAGCTCCCAGGTTCCGTAACCGCCCATGGAAATGCCGGCTGCGTATACGCGGGAAAGATCGATCTTTTCATCAGCGAGGAAGAGGTGCAAAAGCTCGTCTGCCGCCGCAAGACCGAGTGTGGGTTCTTCGGTCAGCGCTTCGCGGGAGCCCGTTCCCCATGCGTGGAACAGGGGAACCCATTCATGTATGGGACTGCACGGACATTGCGGTGCAACAATCACCGTATCGTCCCTTTCCAGGATCATATTGATCAGACGGTGTTCTTTTCCCAGCACACGGATCTGCTGTTCGTTATCCACACCGCATTCGCCGTGTCCGTGCAGGAAAAAGAAAAGAGGAAACTTTTTTCCGCTGTCCGCGCTGTATCCGGAAGGATAATAAACACGGTAAGGAATGTCAAAACCTTGGTTGGTTTTCGGGTTTTTATATGCGTAAATTTTTTTAAGCATGATATCTACGTTGACTTCCATGATATCCTCCGTTATGTTCAATCATTTTTGAGCAAGCTTCATGAATCTTGCAATGACGTCATCAAGCGCAAGGGTTTCATAGCCTGTGAGATATGTTTTGACGGTATTGTTGAATTTTTCATACCAGTAGGAGGGAATGGCTTCAAAGCCGAGGCACGCACCTGCAATACTGCCGACCGTTGCGCCCGTACAGTCGTTATCCAGACCGATGGCTACGCAATCGCTGATGCATTTGGTATAATCGTTTCCGCCGAGGATGAGAGCAAAAACGATTGCGCACATGTTATTGATGGTATGAACGGGATGCATCTTCGGGAATCTTTCGTCAAGCAGCTGGCGTGCGCGAAGATAATTGGTCAGCTTGCCTTCGTAAGAAAGTGCCCATTCAAGCTCTTTGTAAAGATCGGAATCCTTGGGGATCTGCTTCATGCCTTCCTTGACGGCATCCAAGGGCGTTTTTGCCGTGAAAGCAGCCGCAACGGCAGCCGCGCAGAACATTTCGCCGTAAATACCGTTTTTGCGGTGTGTCAGATAGGCATCGTTATAGGAAAGCTTTGCCGCAGCTTCGGGATTTCCGGGTTCTGCGTAACCGAATGCATCGGCACGGATGGCTGCACCGATCCATTCCACGTATCTGTTGAAATTCGCCGCGCATTCGGGACGTGTTCCTGCCTTGAGCTGTTCGAGCGCTTCTTCTTCTGCCGTACAAGCGTAGGGAAGAATGTCAAGCCAAAGCTCTGCGATATCGTTTACAGTATAATTTTTTCCGTATTTTTCCAAAAGGAGCAGATTTAAGATCACGTAGGTAATATCGTCGTCAACGGCAACCTTATCGATATTCTGAAGCAGATAATCAGTTCTCTTGTTTACGCGATAGTGAATTTTCTCGGGATTATCCGTTCCCGTCCAGTAATTGACAGGGGGGAATGCCATGTCGTTTTCCAATGCAATCGCCTGCATGGCGGCAACGGAATACATTTCCACAGGAATGCCGAGCATGCAACCCGCAAAACGGCCGATCAAAGCACCTTTCATGCGGGACTCGAGATTGTCTACCGATTTTTTACCGTTCTGTGCGCCATCGGGACGAAGCGCGAGAATTTCGTTTAACGAATCGGGTTGAAGCTTATCGTTATTGATATACATAATAAAACTCCGTTCTGCCGTTTTTGCGGCGGGTAAAATAAGAAATTGAGGAAGACTGCGCAGAGGGCCACAGCTTACAAATTACTTACATTTTAACACAATAAAACGAAAGATGCAATCGGAAAACAAAAAAATTCAAAATTTTTTCTCAATTTATTTCATTTTCGGGAATGATTTCCCTTGTTTTGCAAAAAGCGAAACGAGTCCGCAGAAAATCAGAAACGCGCCAAAAATTTTGGAAAGCAAATCGGTGTCCAATTTTGCAGCAAGGAATGCGCCGAACAACGCGCCGGGAATACCGACGGCTGAGACCAACGCGATGAGAGGAAAATTCAGATTTCTTTTTCGGATATGCAGGAGCAGGGAAGCGCATGCACTGATGATGAAAAATGCAAGATTGATTCCTTGCGCCCGCAGCTGAGGCATATTTTGGAAAAAGGTCAGATACAGTGTATAAAATCCTCCTCCTCCGACACCGATTCCCGCAAGAGAAGCAATCAGAAAAACGATCAGAAATTCAGACATAAAACTCCTTTATTTTACCATCAGCGAAATGCCCGCATAGATGATCAGACCCGAAAAAATTTTGCGAAGTACGTTCAGACGGATTTTATCCAACAGAAAAGCGCCTGCAATACCGCCGAGAAATGCGGGCAGAAAAACAGGTGTCAGATCTTGGGCGGCAATACTTCCGTTTTTCAGATAACCGAACAGCGAAACGGCGGAAAGGACGGTTGTAACGGCAATCGTCATGGAAAAACAATCTTTTTTGCTGTATTCCTTCGATTTTGCATAGATTTGAGAAAAAAGAAATACAATGAAAATACCGCCGCCCGTACCGAAGAGCCCGTTGACAACACCCGCCAGAAATCCTGTCAGGATAACGGCAGAAAAACGAAAAAATAAATTTTTCATAAAATTTCTCCATGATATTATAGTAAAATATTGTTTTTTCAAAAATTATGTGTTATAATTATCTTGTATTATTATGCATCAAAGGCGGAGTTTTATCCTGCCTTCTCAAATACGAATGATGGAAATCATCCTAAGTGGGGATACCGGGGTCGGCTTTGCGGCGAAAAAATCGGAATTTCTTCCGAAGAAACGGAGCATATTGTATGACCTTTTGGGAAGCCTTTTTTTGCGGATTGATTCAAGGATTGACAGAATTTTTACCTGTGTCAAGCTCGGGACACCTGTCCCTTGCCCATACGCTTTTCGGGATGGAAACCGAAGCTTCGCATCTCTCTTTTGATATTCTTTTGCATCTTGCAACGCTTATCGTTGTATTCGTTGTTTATCATCGGGATATTTTTGCCTTGGTTCCTGCTTTTTTTTCCATGCCGTATAAATTGCTGCGCGGAAAATTTCGCCTTGGTATTCTGACTGAAACGGAACGGATGGCATTGCTTCTGGTTCTTGCGACATTGCCTTTAGCGGGTGCTTTTTTTGTGAAAGATTATTCGGAATGGATTGCGGGTTCTTTCCGTTTGGTTGGTACGCTTCTGATTGCGAATGGCGTTCTGCTTCTGCTTGCCGACCGTTTTTCGGTAATGAAGGGGAAAGATATGCTTTCTCCGAAAGGCGCGATCGGAGTGGGACTGTTTCAGCTTCTTGCAACGGTTCCGGGAATTTCCCGTTCGGGCGCAACGATATCGGGCAGTATGCTTTTCGGACTTTCCCGTGAAAACGCCGTAAAATTTTCATTCCTGATGTCCGTGCCTGCAATCATCGGCGCGAATATTTTTAATCTTCCCGAAGCGCTTTCCGTTTCGGTTTCCGTGCAGGAATTGAGATATTATTTGGTCGGTATGTCGGCGGCGCTGATTTCGGGATTCGGCGCAATCAAATTTTTGTCTTATATTTCCGCAAAACAAAAATTCGGATTTTTTGCATATTACTGTATTGCGCTCGGCGCGGCTGTTTTGATTTTGCGTTAAAACAGTCAATTGTTTTGATAAAAAGGAGGATCATGAAAGTGGCAGAAGAAAATAAGAAAAAAGATGCTTCCAAACGGGCATCTGATTCTCAAAATAAGAAAAAAAGAAAGGGGACGTCGAACAAATCCGTAACCGTTCCCAAAAATAAAAGTTCGAAAAAATCGGCGGCACGAAAGAACAATGCGCTTACAACACCTTTGGAAGAAGAAAATACAATTTCTTTCGGACACCAGCTTGCAGTCATTCTGATGGCGGTGATCTCGGTGTTCATGATGATCTGTTTTATTTTTCCCAACAGCGTGGGACTGTTCGGCTTAGGTATTGCCAACGGTTGTTTCGGACTGTTCGGTCTGGCGGCGTTTCTGGTTCCGTTGCTCCTTTTGCAGCTTGCTTTTTTCTGGAAGAGAGACGTTCTTTCGGGGGCTGTCCGATATAAATACCTGATTTCTCTGGGTGTTTTGCTCTTGAGCGCGGTCATTATTCATACGTTCCGCGGCTTGGCACTGCGCGAAAGCTATACGTTTGCCAATGCCTTTACATGGGAAAATTTGAAAAAACTGTTTACGGACGGCATGGAATATCAGGGCGGCGGTTTCCTCGGCGGTATTACGGCACTGCTTCTGATTTGCTGCTTCGGATATCCCGGTACCTTGATTTTCGGATTTTTGTTTCTGATTGCGCTTCTGATGGCTTTGTTCGGTCTGACACCGTCGGAATGTGTGCAGAGATATCTTTTCTATCGTCAGCGCAGCCGAAGTAAGAGATTGCTTCGTAAGCAGGAAAAGGAAAGAGAACGAGCGGAACGCGAAGCAGCCAAGGCAGAGCAATATGAAGACGAAGATTGCGAAGAAGATG
>JAFQEK010000023.1 GCA_017399025.1 Clostridia bacterium | reverse complement strand
CAAGACCGTCGCCCCGCGTGGAACCGACGGTGAATTTGCCGTCATGGTATTCCAGGGAAACGGAAAGGCCGTCAATCTTCGGCTCCACGGAGAAAACCGCTTCATGTCCGAGTGTTTGTGTAATCCGGTTTACGAAATCATAAATTTCTTCATAAGAAAAAACGTCGGAAAGACTTCCCATACGCACGTTATGCGTTACTTTTTCAAATTTATCGAGTGCCTCGCCGCCTACGCGCTTGGTGGGAGAATCATCCGTTGCAAATTCGGGATATTTTTCTTCCAAAGCAACCAATTCATAAAAAAGCTTGTCGTATTCATAGTCCGAAATGGTGGGCGCATCGTTGATATAATAAAGTTTTGCGTGGTAATTGATCGTTTTTTTCAATTCCGCAATTCGTTTTTGTGCTGTTTGTTTTTCTGTCATATTTTGTTCTCCTGATTCAGAATTTATAAATATATTATACCATAAAAATATGATTTTTGCGAGAACTTTTTTTGAAAAAGTGAAATTATTTCAAATGTACTTGATTTTTGGCTTACATATTTTATATAATGTAAATATAAATCAATTGTATATCAAAGAAAGGAATCCGATCATGAAAAAGAAATTACAAGTAGACCGTTTTGAAGGGGCGCTCGCCGTTTTGTTCGATATGGAAAAGAACATATATCATGTTTCAAAAGATCTTTTTGGGTTTGAATTGCATGAGGGCGACTATCTGGAAACCGTATTTGAAAACGGTAAACCTGTTTCGGCTGTTTTTCTTGAAAAAGAAACAGAGCGGGAACGTCAGAAAATCATGGAATTGATGGCGAAATTGAGAAGAAAAAAGAATTAAGCGGATTTGTAATCCCAAACGGCTTGCCATGCTGTTATAAATGAAAATTCTGAAAAAGTTAAAAATTTTTTAATTTTTTTGAAAAAATTTTCATTTACCTATTGCAAAATCAAAAAAGCTGTGATATAATAGTACCGTTCAGTCGTGAGGCCCGTTGGTCAAGCGGCTAAGACATCGCCCTCTCACGGCGAAAACAGGGGTTCGATTCCCCTACGGGTCACCAAAAACAGAGAGATACACAGACAAGTATCTCCCTGTTTTTTCTTTTTAACAAAAACGGAATCGAAGAAAGCGGTAGTGAACGAAAGTCTGAATGGATTTCAGAGCCGTGGTGAGCCCGAAGCCGCAGCAAGACTGCCGGTCCCTACAATCACATCAAATTTGACGTTCGGTTGTCTACCGTAAATTTCCGGTTATCTTTCCAAGTTTCCATCGAACGCACGTTAATAAAAATCCGAACGGATTTCCATGAAAGGAACCGTTCGGATTTTGTTTTTGAATTACGATTTATTTGGAAACGCGGTAATAGTAAACATTACCTTCGGAATCGGTGGTTCTGAAGAGAGCAATATCTTCTTCGTTATTGGTCATAATTTTGCTTGCTTCGCGATAAGAAGAGAAGAGAAATTCGCCAAGATCATTGTAATAATTGTATCTTTGATCGCTGAAGCTGTAAATGCAGTAACAATGGGGCGAAGAAGAATGGATGTAGTAATCGTTGCTTTCAGCAGAATAAATCAGCGTTGTCGTACTGCCGTTATAGAGATAGAGATCTCCGTCTTTATTTTCAAGGAGAAGACTGTTGGGTTTACATGAAAACAAAGAATAATTTTCTTTTTCAAAATCATACTTCAAGTTGAAAGAACTGTCGTAAACGGCGCCGTCAATCACATAATATTCTCCGAAAGAAACTGCATCATCATAGACATCTTCCGGAATTTCGGCAATCTTTTTGCCTTTGGCATCGATGATGATATAGGTATCGAGAACGGTGAGGTAAACGAATTTGCCATCGCCGAGAGGCTCAACCAAAGTGTCTTCCGGATTTGTACTGATCATGGGAAGATCGGTAAAGAGTTCGCCTTTGACTTTGCAAGCGTTGGTCAGAGAAACCATGGAGTATGTGCTGAGCTTTTGATCTTGAATATAGGCAATTATAGCCACGTTTTCGTGTTTCTTGGAAATGCCTGCTTCTTCACGGTATGTTTCGTCGGAATAATAAGAAGTATCCAACGCTGTGGCAAGCATTACATAAAAATTGTTGTTGAGCGCTTTTGCGGAGCCGTTTTTGGGATTGATGAGCCAAGCGGAAAGGTTGTATTTTTCGCCTTCAGCCATAAATTCGTAATCTTTGGCATCGTCGGGCAAATTTTCGAGAAGCTGGAAAAGAACGGAACCGTTGTTTAAAATAGATAATTCATAGTCTGAGTTGTCATCAATCATGAACTCATATTCCCAATGGGAAACCGCTTCAAGGGAATTATCGTAAACAACGATGGAGGGGTTGGTTCCGTCATTTAAGGTGATATAATATTCGCCGTTATAGAAGGCAATGTAGGGAAGGTCGGGTGTGAAAGGGCTTTTTTCTTTCAGAGTACTTACGGAACCATCTTCGGAAATCTGATAAATCGCATCGTCAAAACGGATCAGATTGGATTGGAAATTAAAGAAACCGTCTGCTTGATAGGGATAAATAACAGATCCGTTATTGGAAGCATTGGAACGGAGAATCGCGCCGTCTGCTTTCGCAACCTGCTTGCCTGCTGCGGTATAAAGCGTGGTGGTGAACTCTGTTTTTTCAGCGTGAACCACACCGTGAACAACCGTGAAGAACGCATTGCCGTATACGTTGAATGTATCGATATGATAAATGTCATCATTGTCAACGGTAAAGGAATGTACTTCTGTGTTCGTGAGCAGATTGTAAATGGAAATGTCGGTTTTTCTGGTGCCTACTGTTTTGAAAGGCACAAGAATGGTATTGGAAGAAGCGTTTGTTTTACCGGAAAGAGCCTGTACTTTTTCAGCTTTTTTCCAGGAAAAGTCGGGATCGGGGGTATAATCGGAATAGAAATCGTCGGGATCAATGGCTTTTGCCGAGGGTTTGCCTGTGCTTGCGCAGGAAGCAAAAAGGGCAGTCAGCATGATCAAGGTCAACGCCAAGACTAAAAATTTTTTCATGGGTAAACTCCTTTTTAATAATAATGATGAAGGTATGATATCATAATAAGCAATATTTGTCAATACCTTTTTTCGTTTTTTGTCAGGGCAACAGTGTTTACTTTTTATAAGAAAAGCGAAGATAATTTTAAAGGCTCCCACTTTGGGGGAGCTGGCGCCGTAAGGCGACTGAGAGGGCTAAAGCCTCCCGCTTCATATTTTGCATAAGAAATGCTTTTTGTAAAAAAATTTCAAAAAGAGGGTGTTTCCCAAAACGGAAAACACCCTGAAATATGTAAGCTTAAACGCCTCGGAAACCGCGGCCTACGATTTCGCTCGTGGTGGTAATGACGGAGAACGCATTGGGGTCGATTTCTTTTACTTTTTTACGCAGACGAATGGCATCGATCCGATGGCAAACCGTATGAATCATGGTTTTATCGGTTCCGCTGAAGCCGCCGACAACCTTATGTGTGGTAACGCTGTGGTTCAGTTCTTTGATAACGAATGCGGAAACCTCTTCCGGTTTTTCGGTAATAACCATGAAATATTTACAGCTGTTGATATTATCGATAATACCGTCAACGAGGAAAGCTTTCGCAAAAAGACCGACCATGGAGAAAAGACCGATTTCCACACCGAATGTCAGGAAAGAGCTTGCGCAAATAAGAAAATCCGAATAGAGCAATGCCTGACCGACGTTCAGACGGGTATATTTTTTCAGAATCAGCGCAACGATATCCGTTCCGCCGGAAGAAGCGGATTGGGAAAACATGATTGCAGAACCTGCCGCTGTCAGAATGATGGCGTAAACAAGTTCAAGGAACGGCTGACCGGTCAGCGGCTTTTCAAGAGGAACGATTTGCTCCAGAAGCATGGAAAAAAGAGAAAACGCAATGCTGCAATATGCGGTCCGCACACCGGTTTCCTTGCCGACAACGGTAAAGCCGAGAAGCAGCAGCACCATATTGATTACGGCAATCCATGTTGCGGATGAAAGAATCGGCAAAGCCTTACCGAGAACCGTACCGATACCGCTGACACCGCCTGTTACGAAACCGTTCGGAATTTTGAAGAAGTATACGCCGACCGTCAGGAGCAATACGCCGACGGTCATATAAAAATAAGCGGAAAGCTGCTGTAAAAACTTAGGTTGCTGTTTTTTCTTGTTTTTCATGTTTGATGGCCTTTCTTTTTTGTTTTCTGAAAAATTGCGCAAAATCAATCTCGCCGTTTTGTATCAT
>JAFQEK010000006.1 GCA_017399025.1 Clostridia bacterium | reverse complement strand
GGCTGTGATTTGCGGCGATCGGTTTGTCATAAGCGGACGGTATGCTGCTAACCGTGACGGGGTTGTAACGAGATGGGATGGCGGTCTGAAAGCAGGGATCATCAAAGAAGACGGAACCATTGATAAACTTGAAAATGTTGAATTTGTTAAGTAATTTTTGCATATGAAAAAAATTGTATTGTGTGTCCTTTCTTTTCTTTTGCTTATCTCGGCAGGATGCACGCGGGCAGAAACCGTTTTTCGGGAATTTATCGTTTTTCAGGATACGGGAAGTATTGTCCGTACACTGGCGAAACCGCAAAATGTTTTGCGCGACGGAATCACGGCGCGTGTGAAAATCGTTTCCAAAGAAAAAGAGGAAAAGATGTATCAATATCCTTACTCTGTTTATTATATTCAGATTGTTGACGATTATCACGGCGGAGAAAAATTTGATTCCGAAACGGTGTATTCCATTTTGTTTGTCGGAACACCCGAAAAGCAAATGTACCGCCAGCCGCCCCTTGAAATCGGAAGAGAATACGTCGTTTTGAATTTGATGACGGAAAATCCACAGGAAAGAACGTTTGAAGCTTCTTATTGGTTTGAGATCAATACCGTGGACGGAGAAGAATTTATCTATCCCTATTTTTTGGATTGCAGCGGTTTTGATTCCAAAATTCCGATTGAAAATGAAAAAGAAAATGAAATCTATCGAAAAAAACGTCATGATGATATTTTGCAATATCTGAAAAAGAATCGGATTGAAAATCCCACTTTTGACTATAAATTCAAAATTGAGGATTTTCTGGCAGAATTTCGGGGTATTTCTTGAAATTCTGAGGTTACATTTTTAATACTTTGGAGAGGATGTATTTTATGTTTTCACTGATTCGGTATGAAATCAAAAAATTATTTTCGCATAAGATCATTCCGATCATGCTGTTGGCAATGGTTGCCTTTAATATTCTTTTGCTTTCAAGCGGGATGGATGAAAAAACTCTGCTTGCCGAAAAACAGCTGGATGATTTTCTGGAGGATTACCATGCCGATCCGGAAGGAATGGAAGCGTATATGGCAGAACATTTGCAGGCTTATAAAAACGCTGTTGCTTCCCTGCGTACGGAAGAACGGCTGCCGTTCCCTGATAATATCTATACGGAAAACGATGCCGCTTTTTTCAATGATACGTTTGCAAAAATGAAACAATCTACGACGACGTATCAAAAAACCGTAAAAACAGCCATTCGTATCGCAAACGGCCATATCGCGGAATACCGTTTTTTGAATTATCCTGATGAGAGTTTTGAAATTCGATACCAGCAAGGGGTTCTGGATTCTTATGAACCCTTGCAGAATCTGGAATTTCCTCTGACCAATATCCGAGGATATGATATTTTCCTGGATTATTCGGGGTTCGGCGTGATTGCCATGGTTGCTATGATCATCGGCGGTATGTTGATTCTGATTCCGGAAAAGAGCAGCGGTATGGTCGCTATTCTGCGTGTTTCCAAAAAGGGAAGAAACGAAACCTATCTCGCAAAAATGACGGTGGCTTTTCTGTACTGTCTTTTGGTTTGCGTGATTCTAACAGGCTCCGCTCTGCTGACCATCGGTGTTCGGTGCGGCTATAACGGCATTTCCGCGCCGATTCAGATGGTGGACTCCTTCCGTCTTTGTCCGTTCGTGATCACTATCGGCGAAGGTGTGGCGCTTTCGTTTCTTGTCCGTTTGCTTTCCTGCTTTGTATTCATGGTTTCCGTGATTGCGCTTTCTGCTGTGTTTACGGGTTATGTTCCCGCTTTTTCCATCGGTATCTTTTTTACGGCAGCAAATTACATTGTGGCAACGAAAGATTATCTGAACGCATACGATCCCATGAAAAATCTCAATTTCTTTTGGAGCATTAACGGAAAAGAACCGATCGTATATTGGAGAGGCATCAAGCTTTTCGGTAAATGTGTTCCGATGTTGGAATCCCTTCTTCTGACCTATGCAGTCATTTTAGTTCTGGGATTGCTTCTTGCATGGTATTTCTATACGGCAGGAAAGGGTATGGAATTCCGATTCATGCGCAATCTTTACAGAAAGATCGTTGTCGGTGTGAAAAATAAGCTTCCGAAAAAGAGAAACCGCAAACATGCAAGTCTGATCGGGTATGAAATCAAAAAAATCATGACTCCGTTTGCGTGTGCGGTTCTTGCAGGAGTTCTGATTGCAACCGTTATGCTTTCCGATGATGCATTTCGTCCGAAAAGAAAAACTTTTTACGAATTGACGTACGCATCGTATATGGAAGAATACGGCGGCGAATGGACGGAAGAAAAAGATGCGGCATTACAAGCCAAGCGTCTGGAATTTGAGCAAACGATTGCCCTGAAAATGGAGATGGAGCGGAAGTACAAGAACAAAGAAATTGATTTGAATACATATAGCGACTATATCAATCTTTTGAACTATGCGGAAAACCGCGTGGACGTTGTGAAATCTCTTTGCGAGACGAGCAACGTTCTGCGCGGATTGAACGAAGAGGGGAAAAAGGCTTATTTCGTGAATGAATTGGGCTGGAACAGGATGATCCGCACCAATTTTTCCTACGTTTATCTGATGGCGGTCATTTTCCTTTTCTCGGGCGTGTACGCGGTGGAATATAAAGATCGTTTTATACAGATTCAAAGCACGACCAGAAACGGAAAACGCCGAACCGATTGCAATAAATTTGCCATTCTCATTGTCTGTACCATTCTGATGATCACGGTTTGCGAGGCATACCAATACTACGTTTGTATTACGGAAATGGGTTTGCCTTTGCCAAGTGCGCCCGCAATCAGTTTGCCCCTGCTGGAAAACGTTCAGGGAACGATCGGCGGACATTTTGTGCTGATTTATCTGCGCCAGCTTGCGGTCGGTGTTTCGGTTGCGGTTTTGACGGCAGTGCTTTCCCGCGTAACGAAAAAATTCCTGCCGACGCTTGCGCTCATGAGTATTTTGGCATTTACGCCGATGATTTTCGGCTATTTCGGTTTTGACTTTTTGCAGGAGTTTTCGCTGATAAACTTCCTCGGAAGAGCTTGATATGGAGGAAAGCAGAATGAAATTAGAATTGAATCATATTTCAAAAGCGTACGGCAAAACAAAAGCACTGACGGATTTTAACGCGGTGTTGGAGCCGGGTATTTACGCGCTTCTCGGTCCGAACGGTTCGGGAAAATCCACACTGATGAATATTATTACGGATAATCTGAAAGCCGATAAAGGAGAGATCATTTTTAACGGAGAAAAAGCAAAGAACATGGGTGTCCGTTTTCGTGAAAAAATCGGCTTTATGCCGCAATATCCGGGAGTTTATCCATCCTTTACCGTTGAAGACTATCTCTGGTATATGGCAAAGCTTAAAGGACTTTCCAATCAGAAGGCAAGACAGGAAATTCCGAATGTTCTGGAAGCTGTGGAACTGACGGAATCTCTCAAAACCAAGGTCGGTGCGCTTTCGGGCGGTATGAAACAAAGACTTTGTCTGGCTTGTGCCGTGCTTGGCGATCCCGATATTCTGATTCTTGACGAACCCACTGCGGGATTGGATCCGAAACAGAGAATTGCCGTAAGAAATTATATTTCCCGTATTGCTTTCAATAAAATTGTCATTATCGCAACGCATGTGGTTTCCGATATTGAATATATCGCAGGAAATATCATCATTCTGAAAAAGGGATGTATTTACCGCTCCGCCTCGCCCTCTTCTTTGATTTCCGAAATCGAAGGAAAGGTGTGGCTTGCCGAAACGGAAGAAAAAGACGTGGAGAATCTGCAAAAGACAACCAAGGTAACCAATATTTCCAAGGAAGCCGAGTGTGTGCGCGTCCGTATTCTTTCGGATACGAAGCCGCATCCTTTGGCGCAAAATACGCCACCGACACTCGAAGATTATTATCTTTATGTGTTCGGAGAAGAGTATGAAAAAGAAAAAATGTGATTTTTGCGCTTTCATTCCGTATTAAAATATTGACAAGTTGAAAATCCGATGTTATAATAACTTTTATAGGATTGAAATTATTATCTCAACAAAGGAGAAAAACAATATGAAAGTCAGCAAAATGCTCGGCGAACGTTTCAAAGAAGCGCCCAAGGACTGTGTGATTGACAGCCACGCGCTCATGATGCGCGGCGGTTATATGAAATATGTCGGAAACGGCATCTATTCTCTTTTCACACCCACAAAGCGTATTACAACCAAAATCGAAAGAATTATCCGTGAAGAAATGGATCGGATTGACGGACAGGAAGTGATGTTTCCTGTCGTTATGCCCGCAACCCTCTGGGAAGAATCCGGCAGATATACAAGCATTGGAAGCGAAATGGCTCGTTTCAAGGACCGCGGCGGCAATCCGATGGTTCTCGGTATGACACATGAAGAAGCGGCAGTACATCTGGCGCGCGATACCGCAAAATCTTACGCGGATTTTCCGTTCATGATTTATCAGGTTCAGACCAAATTCCGTGACGAACCCCGCGCACGCGGCGGCTTGATCCGTGTCCGTGAATTTACCATGAAAGACGCATATTCCTTCCATACCTCCCAGGAGGACCTTGAAGCATATTACGAACGCTGCCACAAAGCGTATGAACGTATTTTCCGCCGTGCTGGCGCGAAAAACGTCATTTCCGTAAAATCCGACTCCGGTATGATGGGCGGAAGCATTTCTCATGAATTTATGCTTCTTTCCGAAATTGGTGAAGATACTCTCGCCATCTGCCCCACTTGCGGCTATAAAGCCAATATGGAAGCGGCGGACTGCATCGTGAAAAACGAAGCAGGAGAAATCGCACCTCTGACCAAGGTACATACACCGAATGCAAAGACCATCGAAGAAGTTGTGAAATTCCTCGGCACCGATGCAAAGACGCTTTGCAAAGCCGTTGTATATCAGAAGAATGAAGACGATTCCTATATCATTGCTTTTATTCGCGGTGATCTGGAAGTCAACGAAACCAAGCTCCGCAACCACCTCGGTTATGAAATCCATCCTGCATCCGTCATTACCGAAGACAGCGGTATCGTTGCCGGCTTTATCGGCGCCGTTGGTCTGAATAAAAACATCAAGACTGTTTGGGACCGTTCTTTGCAGGGTATTGAAAATCTCGTTTGCGGCGCAAATGAAACCGATTACCACTATACAGGTATGAACGTTACCCGTGATATCGGCGAAGTGGAATACGTAGACGTTGCAAAAATTTATGCGGGCGCGGTTTGTCCTGTCTGCGGTCAGCCCGTGATTGAGATCAACAAGGGTATTGAAGTTGGTAACATCTTCCAACTCGGCACGAAATATACCAAATCCATGGATATGACGTATCTCGATGCCAACGGCGAATTGCAGCACCCGATCATGGGTTGTTACGGCATTGGCGTAGGCAGACTTTGCGCTTCCATCTGTCAGGAAAGCCACGATAAATTCGGTCCCATCTGGCCGATGTCCATTGCTCCCTGGCATGTTGAGGTATGCAATCTCCGTTCGGATGATGAAACCGTAAACAATACCGCAAACGCGCTCTACGAACAGCTTCTGGATATGGGCGTGGAAGTTCTTTATGATGACAGAAATATCCGTCCCGGTGCCATGTTTGCCGATGCAGACCTTCTCGGTGTGCCTGTACGCGCGGTTGTTTCTCCCAAGACCTGTGCTAAGGGTGTTGTGGAGGTTTCCTTCCGTGATAAATCTTTCAAAGGCGAATTTGCCATCGAAGAAGCGGCTGCAAAGATCAAAGAGCTCATTCAGACCGAGCTTGCAAAATACAATATCTGATCTATCCGAAATCCGGGCATTGCCCGGATTTCTTTTTTTCTGATATATCACGGAAACCGACCTTGTCGTTCCACCTTGTATCCAAGCAATTCGCACGGCGAGGCTGTTTTTATAATTTCCTATAGTTAAAAAATAAAAAATGAAAAAATTTCTCCAAAACCTATTGAACGTGGATGCGGCAACCATGTTATAATAAAAACGAAAGGTGGTGATTTACATGGGATACTCGGTCAAATGGGTGAATGATCATCTCGGAATTACACGAAATATGCTGAAATATTATGAAAACGAAGGTCTTTTATCCAAAAATGCTTCACGTAAGATCAATAATTACAGAGATTACGATGAAGCCGATCTGGAAAGAATTTGGAAAATCAAATTTTTAATCAGCATCGGTTTTACAGCAAAAGAAACAAAATCCATCCTGAATAACAGAAATGCCGATTTTTATCTTCTCTTGACACAAAAAATAGACGAAACTCAGGAAAAATTGGAGTCAAGCCGCAAACTTGTGAATTTTCTCAAAACAGTAAAGCTTACAGGCAGAATCCCAAGCGTTCCCGAACCGGGCAGTATTCGTTTTGATGATTTTTTCACATATGTGAAGGAAAATTGGAATTTTTATGAGGAGCTTCCGTTTGATATTCCCGCGGAGCTTGCGGATATCTTAACGGAGAAGCCTGTGCAGAGTTATACGCCCGATCAAACGGAGAAAATATTGGAGCTGTTGGAAAACTCCGATGTATTGAAAATGCCTCAGATATACACTCTTCATGCTGCTTGTAAAATGCTTTCCGATATGCGTGATTTTGCGTATGACAGTGAGGTCATTCAACGTATGGTCCGTTCGATCCATGAAATGTTTGTATCGCTTAATTTTTATCCGGAACTGGATGGAAAAATAACGCCCGATGCTTTTGCGCGGTGTGTTGCGCCGATGTTTGTTGATGGCCAAATCTCGCTTATGCATGAACGCAATTACGGGAAGGAAGGGTGTATTTTCATTGCAAAAGCCATTGCCTGTTACGGTGGCTACGGAGAATTGGATGAATTATGAAAATCGAAACAACTGATTTTGATCAGCCAAAAACAAGAATACATATAAAAAGGAGAAAAACAAATGAAAAAACAAAAAATAAAATATAAGATTATTTTTGACGGCGAAGAGCTTGACGATATTTTCGATACGGCAGACGAGGCGGAAGAGCACGCGCTTTATCTTTGCTCCTGTACCCGCGAGGGCGCGGAAATCCTTCACATGTCCAACCCGGGAGATTACGATTACGACGAAGATGATTTTGAGGATCCCGAATATGAGATCGTAGAGATTGAGGTATAATCGTAAATCCATTCCGCTGTTTTTCATGATTTGAATACGAATCAAATGCAGACGGAGAAGTATGGAATGGTGCTTTGTCGCTTTTATCTTAAAAGCCGCGCATAAAAACAGAAAACCTCTCATATACATTAGCGACAGAGAAAAAAGAAAAATGTTACGGGAGGTATTTTTTATATGGCAAACAACAATATTTACGGAGATATCGCAACGAGAACCGGAGGCGATATTTATATCGGCGTTGTGGGGCCCGTTCGTACGGGCAAATCCACTTTTATTAAAAAATTTATGGAAACGCTCGTTATTCCGAATATCAAGAATGATTATGACCGCAAACGCGCAAAGGATGAAATGCCGCAATCCGCGGCAGGTAAGACCGTTATGACAACGGAACCCAAATTCATTCCCGACGAGGCGGTGGAGATCACCCTGGAGGGCGGCGCGGCGCTTTCCGTGAAAATGATTGACTGCGTCGGTTATATCGTACCCGAAGCACTCGGTAATTTTGAAGGCGATAAACCCCGCATGGTTCTGACACCGTGGTCGGAGGAAAGCATGCCTTTTGATCAAGCGGCTGAGATCGGAACCAGAAAGGTTATCCGCGACCATTCTACCATCGGTGTTCTGATTACGTGCGACGGAAGCTTCGGAGAGCTTTCCCGTGCCAATTATGAGGAAAGCGAAGCGCGTATTGCGGAAGAACTGCATGAAATTCATAAGCCTTTCGTGATCGTTCTCAATTCCGCACATCCCGAAAGAGAAGAATCCGTTGCTCTTGCACTTTCCCTGGAAGAAAAATATCATGCGCCCGTTGCGCTCGTCAATTGCCTGGAATTGGATAAAAACGATATCAGACATATTCTGGAGCTGGTCCTTTTGGAATTTCCCGTGACGGAAATTTCCGTGGATCTTCCCGATTTCATGAATGCGCTTGACCGTTCCCATCCGATCTACCGCAGCGTGCATGAAACCATCTCCGCCTGCGCTTCTGAAATCACAAAAACGGGCGATATCGCAAAAAGCTTTGCGAAAGCAACGGAAAATATGTATATCAAAGAAGTGCGTATTTCCCGCATTGATCTCGGCTCGGGCAGAGCCACGGTTTCCATGGAGTTGGCAGACGGTCTTTTCTACGGTCTGATCGGTGAGCTTACGGGCTTTTCCATTGATGATGACGAAGCCTTGCTGAAGCTTTTGCTCGAACTTTCCGATGTGAAAAAGCAATACGATAAGGTCAAGAAGGCATTGGAGGATGTGAATACCTCCGGTTACGGCATTGTGGTTCCCGATATTTACGATATGAAGCTGGAGGAACCGCAAATGGTCAAACAGCCGGGCGGTTACGGTGTCAAGCTTCATGCTTCCGCACCGAGCATTCATATGATCAAAGCCGATATTGAAGCCGAGGTTTCTCCCATCGTGGGAACGGAACAGCAGTCCGAAGAGCTTGTGAATTTCCTGCTCCGCGAATTTGAAACCGACCCGCGTAAGATCTGGGATACCAATATGTTCGGAAAATCTCTCTATGAACTCATCAACGAGGGACTTCATAATAAGCTTGCGCATATTCCCGATGATGCCCGCGTAAAACTTTCCGAAACACTCAGCCGTATCATCAACGAAGGCAGCGGCGGTCTGATCTGTATTATTCTGTGATATTGTGATAAAAAAGCGGCGAATCGCCGCTGATAGTTGCTTGCCTATTCAAATTTCATCTGTATTCAAGCAATGCAAAACGGCAAGGCTCATTTTGCGCAATTTCCTATAGAATAAAAAAGCGGGCAACGCCCGCAGGATAACGGCTTGCTTTGCAAGCTGTGTGCTCAGCCTATCCGAGTTTCACTTGTATCGAAACAATGCAAACGGCGAGTTCGGTTTTGCGTAATTTCCTATGGAATAAAAAATGATGAATAGCTTAAGGGCTGACAGATTGTTTTCTGCCAGCCCTCGCTCTTTATCATCCCGACAAATTGGAATTTGTCATTTTGTAACACACCAAATAGCTAATGGCACATAGCAGCTCACTAATACGAGTCTTTGCCAAAGACCGCCGTATCTCAAAACAGTATTTGCGAATTTTTCTTTCTCCCCCATAATGAAGAAGCAGAAGAACAAGAACGTTGCAATAAAGCTAACAAGCGAGATCGCTCCCATAATTATATCTCCCGCTTGAAACTGCATGATTGCCAAGAGCAATGGTACAGCAATTAATGTCATAAATCCGATCGCAGAAGCACCGCCGTGAATTTTAGTCAGTGCATCCTCGTCTTGTCTGTTCTCGTTCAATGGACAAAAGCCCGAAATAATCTCACAGCCGATACCGTATATTGCAAGTAATATCCATATTGCGATTGCCAAGCCACCGATGTTTTCTTGATACAACGCATACGGAGCAATACAGAAAACGACACCCGAGAGTATGCACCACACATTGTAAATCCACTTCACAGG
>JAFQEK010000022.1 GCA_017399025.1 Clostridia bacterium | reverse complement strand
TGTGAAATGAAATTTGCCCACATTCGCGTCAGCGAATATTTCACATTTGCGAAGCAAATATTTCACAGCGAAGCTATTTCACTTGCCCGCAGGGCAAATTTCGTTGAAAAAAGCACTTGCCTCGGCAAGTGCTTTTTTCTGGCTGGGATAGTTGGACTCGAACCAACGAAATGCAAGAGTCAAAGTCTTGTGCCTTAACCAACTTGGCTATATCCCAATACAATATTTATTTCTTGATTATTATATCACAGAAAAAACAGATTTGTCAATACAAAAACAAAAATAAAATAAAATTATTTTCAAAAATTATCGCATGATATTTTTCGATCGGAATACCATGCGATAATCGGTTATTTCATGTAACGATATCAAATCCTAAAATTCAACAGCGAAAAAATCAAATTTTGTTCTTGGTTGAAATGGTTTGAGGATTTCCGGAGATTTCCTTATTTTTCGTAATCATTTTCAGCACGAAAGCAACGGCAACAGTCAATACAATGCCGAGCGGGAAGCAAATCCAGATATTCTGAACGAAACCGGAAATCAGGAACATCACAAAAGAAATTCCCGCAACCGTCAGCGCGTAAGGAATCTGTGTGGACACGTGGGCAAGATGATTGCACTGTGCGCCCGCAGAGGACATAATTGTGGTATCGGAAATGGGAGAACAATGGTCACCGCAAACAGCACCTGCAAGACAAGCGGACATACCGATAATCAAAAGCTCGCTGCCTTCGGAGAAAATGCTGACAACAATCGGAATGAGAATACCGAACGTACCCCAGGAGGTGCCGGTAGAAAAAGCAAGGAAACAAGCAACCAGGAAAATGATTGCGGGAAGGAAGTTTGCAAGTCCCGCAGCAGCACCGCTCATCAAATCGTAAACGTAGTACTTTGTACCAAGCAAAGCGGTCATATTCTTCAAACCGGTAGCAAAGGTCAGAATCAGAATAGCAGGAACCATAGCACAGAAACCTTTGGGCAAAGCTTCCATGCTTTCCTTGAAGGAAAGCGTACCGCGCAAAGAAAGATAAATGATGGAAATGACAAGTGCAATCAAGCCGCCCATGGGAAGTCCGACCGTGGCATCGGTATCGGCAAATGCATCAACGAAATCGGCACCGTCCAAAATACCGCCAACATAAACCAGGGCAAGAACAGAGCAAACGATCAAAGCAAGCACAGGGAAAATCAAATCGAATACTTTGCCTTTGGGATTGGGTTCATCCGTGGTGGCAACTTCGCCTTCAACGGCATCAGGCTTGCCTGTTGTTTCAACCTGATATTCATACATGCGCATTTTACCGTAGTCAAAACCGATCAATGTAATGGAAATGATAAATACAAGAGTCAAAATTGCATAGAAGTTATAAGGAATTGCGGAAATGAAAAGTTCAAGACCCTTGCCTTCTTCCGCATAGGAAGAAACGGCTGCTGCCCAGCTGGAAATCGGTGCGATCATACAAATAGGAGCAGCTGTAGAGTCGATCAGATACGCCAATTTTGCGCGGGAGATCTTCTTGGAATCCGTTACGGGAAGCATAACGGAACCCACAGTCAGACAGTTGAAATAGTCGTCAATGAAAATCAAAATACCGAGAGCGAATGTCGCCAATGCAGCACCCGTTTTGGTTTTGATATTCTTTGCTGCCCATCTGCCGAACGCCGCAGAACCGCCTGCGCGGTTAACAAGCGCAACGAGCATACCGAGTTCAACAAGGAATACGAAAATACCTGCATTACCGGAAACAGCAGAAATCAAACCTTCGGCAGTAATGGCATCCATCGTTCCCGTAAAGCTGAAATTACTATAAAGAAGAGCGCCGGAAACAATACCGATAAAGAGAGAACTGTATACTTCTTTTGTGATCAAAGCAAGTCCGATTGCAATGATCGGGGGCACAATTGCCCAAATGGAACCGCGGACAACGGTTTCTCCGCCGCAGGTTTCACAATCCGCAGCTGTCTCTGCGTTGCAATCGGGACACCCAACCGTTCCCATTGCACCGTCTGTCACAGCGGCAACAACCAGGAGCGCAAGAATGATAACCGAAGCAATCAAAAGAGCGATCTTTTTTGATTTTGTCATAAAAATCTCCAATCTTATTCATAATTTTTAACAAAAAGAAAAACCGCAGGATGCCGCGGTTTCATAACTGTACTTATGAAAAACCGATAGCGCTCCGCAATTGCGACAGTCTGCAAAATATTTTCCTGCAAACCAGCGAATAAAAATGCCGTCCATTTTTATCACTTCGGCGAAAAGCCCTTTTACCGTTTCGATTCGGGAAATTTTTCGGTTACTCTTTCTTTTCGCGCCTCTATCTTTTTGTAATATCATAAGAAGTATACACATTTTATAATATTTTGTCAATAGATATGAAAAAGTTTTGTAATTTTTTCATGCAATTCCACACTTTTTTCTTATTTTTATATCTTTGTGCGAAAGAAAAATCCGCATCTTGCTTTACAAAATGCGGATTTTTGTTATGTATATTCCATTGATCATCAAAGATCCAGCTTCATATCGCCATCCTTAACGAGCTTGCATTTTCTGAAGATCGCATCAAAAATCAAAGAAAGCACAGCAGGAAGCACAAAACAAACCAGAATCATACCAATCCAATGAAGTGCGGTAACCTCTCCGGGATAACCGTTGGATTTATCATACCAACCGAGAATCATACCGATCGGGCCGAGCAAACCGCAGGTACCCATACCGGAATTGATGGCAACACCATACATTTTCAGATCAAAAACGCAAACGGCAAGAGGTCCCGTGATAGCGGAAGCCAACGTGGGCGCAAGCCAGATGCAAGGATTTTTTACAATATTCGGCACCTGAAGCATGCTTGTGCCGATACCTTGGGAAAGAAGCCCACCCCATTTATTTTCACGGAAGCTGATCACGGCAAATCCAACCATCTGCGCACAGCAACCTGCAACCGCAGCTGCGCCTGCAATGGCAAGTCCCTCAGAGCTGCCAGCCGCGGCAATACTTCCCGTCATGACAAGGCTCTGACAAATAGCGGCACTGGAAATGGGAAGCGTAAGAACCATACCAACCACCACGGAAACAATCAAGCCCGTGATAAAAGGCGCTTGCAAAGCCGCCCAGCCGATAAACTTACTGATGTAACCGACTGCAATACCGATATAGGGCGCAATCCATACGGAAAGCAATCCGCCGACAAGAATCGTAACGAAAGGAGTCACGATAATATCAATTTTTGTTTTCTTAGAAACGAGCATACCGATTTCTACGGCAATAATGGCAATGATAAAGACGGCAAAGGGACCGCCCGCCGCATCCTGTGCGTTTGCAGCATAACCGACAGCAGCCGCAGAAAACATAACCAAAGGATGCGCTTTCAGCGAAAATGCAATGGCAACACCCATAGCGGCACCGGCCATAGCTTTTGCAAAGCCTCCGATCGTTGCAAAAATCTCAAGATGAGGAATCATACCGATGGCACCGAAAATCGTACCGATCAAAAGAGATGCAAAAAGTCCGAGCGCCATTGCGCCCATCGCGTCAATAAAATAACGTTTTACAAAGCGTTTCATGAAACAATCCTTCCTTAAATTTTAGTATGTTATTCTTTTTATGCGTATACATGTGTATATACATTAGAATAGTTATAACACAAAAAAAGCGTATTGTCAAGTACTTGCATTTTGTTTTTTTTGTGTTATAATAAAAATATAGATTATATTTGAAGGAATCAGCATATGAACAGTGAACAAAGAAGAGAAAAAATCATATCTATATTGCAAACGAGTGATAAACCCATCAGCGCTTCCGGCTTTGCAAGCGAATTTTCCGTTACCCGTCAGATCATCGTGGCAGATATCGCGCTTTTACGTGCAAGCGGTTATCAGATCCGTGCAGAACATAAAGGATATATTTTGGAGAAATCCGACAGCGATGCCATGGTCAGGAGAATCGTTGTGAAACATGGTAAAAACGAGGTACAGGATGAATTGTACGCCATCGTAGATAACGGAGGGAAAGTGATCAACGTGATCGTTCAACACTCTGTTTACGGAAAAATCGTAGCGGAATTAAATCTTTCCTCCCGTTATGATGTTGACCGTTTCATCAGACATGTCAAAGAAACCGATGCCAAACCGCTTCTGTTGTTGACGGAAGGTCTGCACATTCATACGATTGCGGCCAAAGACGAGGATTCCTTTCAATGCATCCTTGACCGGCTGAAAAATTTGCGTATTTTGTTAGAACACGATTGAAATTTGTCTGCATCTGCCGATTTTTTGCAAAACAGCAAAAATATATCGTTTTGCACTTGACAATTTTTCTTTTCGTGTTATAATGGTGTGTATATACACATGTATACACAAGAAAAACGTGAGCAAACCACTTGCATATTTTTAAAAAATCCGTTATAATAATAACAAATAAAAATTTTGCTCAATATTATTTAAATGACAAAGCCGCCGCTTTGCGGCAGAATGGAGTTTATCATGTTTGAACACACAAATTATACCATGCTCTTGGACTTTTATGAATTAACAATGGCAAACGGCTATTTTAAAGCCGGCAAAAAGGATGAGATCGCTTATTTTGATGTTTTCTTCCGCGATATTCCCGACGGCGGAGGTTATGCCATTGCGGCAGGCTTGGAAGAAGTCATTGATTACATTAAAAATTTGAAATTTACCGAAAAAGATATCGAATATCTTCGCGGAAAAAAGCTCTTCAGCGAGGAATTTCTTGAATACCTCCGCAATTTCCGCTTCACAGGAGATATCTATGCCATTCCCGAAGGCACCCCCGTCTTCCCCCGCGAGCCGATGATGGTTGTACGCGCACCCTCTATGGAAGCGCAGTTGATCGAAACCTTTATTTTGCTTGCGCTTAACCACCAATCCTTGATTGCCACAAAAGCCAGCCGTATTGTACGCGCAGCCAACGGACGCGTTGTTTCGGAATTCGGTGCACGCCGCGCGCAAGGTGCGGAATCTTCCATTTACGGTGCAAGAGCCGCTTATATCGGCGGTTGCCATTCCACCTCAAACACCATCGCAGACCGTGATTTCGGTGTAAACGCTTCCGGCACCATGGCACACGCATGGGTACAAATGTTTGACACGGAATACGAAGCTTTTGAAACCTATTGCCGTATTTATCCCCATAATGCTACTCTTTTGATCGATACCTACAACGTCATGAAGAGCGGTCTGCCCAACGCCATCCGCGCATTCAAGGAAATTCTGGTTCCGCAGGGCATCCATAATTTTGCAGTCCGTCTGGACTCCGGCGACATTACGTATCTCACCAAAAAGATCCGTGCAGAGTTGATACGTCAGGGCTTGCCGGAATGTAAAATCATTGTTTCCAATTCTTTGGACGAGCATATTATCCGAGATATCATCGCGCAAGGCGCAGAAGTGGACGGCTTTGGTGTCGGCGAACGCTTGATCACAGCAAAGAGCAATCCTGTTTTCGGCGGTGTTTACAAGCTGGTTGCCGTTGAGAAAAACGGAACCATCATCCCCAAAATCAAGATCAGCGAAAATCCCGAAAAAATCACCAACCCCCATTTCAAGAAAATCTACCGTATTTACGATAACGAAAGCGGCGAAGCGGTTGCGGACCTGCTCTGCGTACACGATGAAGTTTTTGACGGCACTGAACCCATTGAGCTTTTCCATCCTCAGCACATCTGGAAACGCAAAACGCTCACCAATTACCATTTGAGAGAGCTTCTCGTTCCCATTTTCAAAAACGGCGAATGCGTTTACGAATCGCCCTCCACAGAAGAAATCCGCACCTATTGCCAGAGTCAGATCGACCTGCTTTGGGATGAAGTAAAACGCTTTGAAAATCCCCATACGTATTACGTTGACCTTTCTCAGAAACTCTGGGATCTCAAACAGAATATGCTTTTGGGAAAATAATTGCAATATAAAATGAAGGCTGTTGTATGCTTGATTCCATACAACAGCCTGATTTTTTATAAAATTTAATTTTTGCTTCGTATTGAGTGAAGTCTGATGAAATCACCGTGCCGTATCAAATCTCCATCGTGCGGAAAGTGAAGGCGGTACGGCTTCAATCAATTCCTTATAGGCACATGTAAGAGAAATCATGAAAAAGTCTGCAAACGTAATCTGATAAAAATTCTCTCTCGGTTCAATGGCAAACTCCAAATTTCTTTCCATAAACGGAAAGACTTCTTTTAATTTCGGTTGCACCATCTGAAAAACGGCCGCATAATCCTGCGCTTCCAAATTTTTCAAGAATATTGCTTCATTGGAAATAAACCAATTCCAAAATTCTGCTTTCCATCCTTCCGGCAATGCCATCGGCGCAAAATGCGGATGCTTCTTTTCGAGGATATCATTGACCATTTTGTTTGCCGTATGATAGAGCGCAGGCTCCTGTTCCAAAATTTTCTCTGTCAACGCACGCGCTTTTCCCGCTTCGCCCTTTGCCGCTTCAAGAATTGCTTCCGCTGAGGTTCTTCCACACTGCTCCGGTAAAATCTCACGGGAGCTTTGCAAAGCTTCTTCCGCTTCTTTATAACGATGCATCATTGTAAGACAAGAGGCGTAATTTGTATAAACAGAAGCCAGAATAATTTGATTCTGTTCATTCGACCGGATCGCATTCAAGCATTGAATCGCTCGCACATAGTTTTTTTCTGCAATCTCAAACACGGCATCGCTGTGTGCCGCCTTTGCAACTTTCAGATACGGCAAATAAAAGGAATGTCCGTATTCTCCGGAATTCTGATAAAAAGAAACCATTTCTTCTTTCATGTTCGCCATTTCCATACAAAGTCCCATACAGAAAAGAAAAGCTGCTTTGTCTGCATCTGTTTCGCAAGCTTTTTCGATCAATTGCAGTTTTTTCAGCCCTGTCTTCAAATCACGGTTGCTGATATGGTTCAATGCGTTGATCAGATGAATCCTTGTTTGAAAATCCTCCGCAAAAGCGGGTTCCAAAATCGGACCGAATGCCTGAACATGTACTTTCCAACTTCTTTGAACTCCGGCACTTTCAAAAGATTTTCTCGCCAGTTTTTCTGCAAATGTTTCTTTTTTCATACGTTTTTCCTTTCAAATATGAATTTTGGGTAATCAAACAATTTTTTGTTTCATTTTAACATAAATTTCCCATTTTGTAAAGGGAATTGCCGCTAATGTTTCGGATTATGTATGTCTCTATCTTATATTGAAAAACCCCGCCGATGGCGGGGCAAGGATTATTTCTTTTCAATGGGAATCCAAAGTTCGCGGTATCTTTGATCACGCCTCTTTCCTTCATACCAGTGTGTTACCACAAGTTCAGGCGCATTTTTTAATTGATATCCCGAACCCGGAAGCCATTCGCTTGCAATTTTTCGTCTTAAATCAAGGAATACCATTGTTGGAAACGTACATCTTTCGGTTTCAAACACAGCATAAGTACATTTGGGGATCGTGATATTCTCATAATATCCCGCAAATTCTTCACCTAAAATGCCCTCCTTGTTAAGATTATCACGGAAGTATTTTTTCAGTCGGCTTGCGATATAAAAGTCGTAACCTTCCTCATTAATATTTGTGATGATGTTAAAATCATTGATAAGATCACCTGAAAGATACTTAAGAATGTACTGCAAAGGTCTTGTTTTTACGTACATTTCTTTTTCTTGTTCCATACGCTCTCCGGGAATACCCGTAAAACGGTATTTATATCCCGTCAGGATCATTTCTTCTTTTTCTTCAATTCTGTAATTCATCGTGCTGCCGCCTTCCAATAAAATTTTGATTGACAAGCGGGAGAAGGATTTTAGCATTTTTCCGTCTGTACGCGCCTGCGACGGAGTCATACCGTGAAATTTCTGGAATGCTTTGGCAAAGCTGTCGGGACTGTCATAACCATATTTGAGAGCAATATCAATTACTTTGTCTTTACCGCTGGCAAGTTCTGCACCCGCAAGCGATAAACGGCGCAGGCGAATATATTCTCCGAGGGTATAACCGCAAAGAATGCTGAACACCCTTTGAAAATGATAACTTGAAGAATAACTTTTTTCCGCAACCTTTTCGTAATCAATCTCTTTGGTCAAATTTTCCTCGATGTAATCAATTGCTTTTTGCATACCTGTAATCCAATCCATGTATCATCCCTCCCGTCTGTCTATATTTTATCAGAAAACAGCACCGATTTCCCGACATTCCGTGCGAAAAGGTATCGGATATTATTTTCTGTCTTTCTTAAACTTCTTCATTGTCTGTTAGGGATTGTTTGAAAAATAGCGATATGACCAAAAGTGAGGAATTTTTTCGTAGAACAAGCTGATTTTTTGCAGAAATACTGGATGTATTTCAAAGAAAATAAACGCAGTTATGCGAAAAAATAACCGCTTATTGGGCGT